>NZ_JBITZU010000003.1:260304-500029 GCF_044547075.1 Kitasatospora sp. NPDC052896 | reverse complement strand
GCTTCCGCGGGCCCTGAGGCGTCCGGTCCTCACGGATCTCGAAGTCCAATGCATCCCCTGAACTGGGGTGTTGCAACAACTCCTAGAACCCAAGCGCGCTTCCGGCCCCTCGGCCTGTCCCTGGACAGGAGAACCCGGTCGCGGTGCCGTATACAGAACTCCGGGGGCGACTGCTAAGGAGAGCCGCAATGCCGTTCGTGACCATGGCCGTCACCTACACCTTCGAGGACGGCGTCTGGGTCGCCCGGGAACCGGTCACCGGCTGCGCCGCCGAGGGGACCACCGTCGAGCAGGCCCAGGAGATGATCACCGAGGCCCTGGAGCTCTACTACGAGGACGCCACCCGCACCCCGGAGCAGGCGCCGGCGATGACCGGCCTGGTGCAGGTCGAGGTCCCGGACTGGGAGTGACGCACGGGCCGGGCCCGACTCCGTCGGGAGCCGGTGGGCGTTCCCCGTTCCGGCCGGTCGGCGTGGCGTCGGTCATCCCCGGGGGAACGGCGTCCGGTCGCGCAGTCGGCGGGTGTGGGCCGTCTGCACCTCGGCGATGCGGACGAGGAACTCGCTGAACAGGTCGAGTTCGGCGGCGCTGTAGTGCGTCCTCAATACCTGCTCTCCGTCTTCGATCAGCGGTGTCAGCAGCTCGAACGCCCGACTCCGGACCGTGTCGGTGGCGCGCACGATCAGCCGGCGCTTGTCGGTGGGGTGAGCGGTGCGGGTGAGGTAGCCGATCCTCTCGAGCCGGTCGAGCATGGCGGTCACGCTCCCGGTGGTCAGGCCGAGCCGGTCGGCCAGCAGCCGCGGGGTCACGGGCTCGGACTCCTCCCGGATCAGGATCTCCAGGCAGCGCAGGTCGGTCTCGTTCACGCCCAGCAGTCGCGCGACCTCCCGGTCGAAATCGTCCACGGCAGCCTGATAGTTCGACACGGCCTCCCCCACCTGGGCGGTGGAGACAGCGGGAGCGGAGTCGCTTGACAATCGAGTGACCGCTTTCCATACTCAAGATAGCTTGATTATCAAGTTATCTGATCGGCGAGTGTTCCGGTAGGCCGACGTCCGGCGAGGCCGCGAGCCAGGAGCGACGTCCGGCGCAGGCGGGGTCACCATGCGACCTCCGCGCCCGGGCCCCAGAACTCCGAAATGCCGTTCATCGGTTCGACCTCACTCTAGGAGTTCACATGACCCACGTGCTGATCGTCGGAGCCGGAGTCGCCGGCCCCGTGCTCTCGATGGCCCTGGAACGCGTCGGCATCGAGTCGAGCGTCTTCGAACGCGACCCGGCCGGAGCCGAACAGCGCGGCTCGTGGCTGAGCTTCCAGGCCAACGGCATGGACGCGCTCCGCGCCATCGACGCGGCCGGGCCGGTCGAGAAGCTCGGCTACCCGAACGACGCCATCAGCTTCGTCAACGGCAAGGGCAGGCTGCTCGGGCGGATGCCCACGGCCGCCCGTCGGCCGGACGGCCAGGAGTCGCTGGTGATGCCGCGCGCCGCCCTGTACGCGGCCCTGGGCGAACTCGCCCGCGAGCGCGGTGCCCGGGTCACCTACGGCAAGCAGCTCGTGGGGGCGACCTCGGTCGGCGGCGGCGTGCGGGCCCGCTTCGCCGACGGCACCACCGCGACCGGAGACCTGCTGGTCGGCTGTGACGGCATCCACTCCCCGGTGCGCACGATCATCGACCCGCGGGCCACGCGGCCCCGCTACGTGCCGGTGCTCAACGTCGGCGGGTACATCCCGGACTTCACCGTCGAGGTTCCGCCCAAGGAGTTCCGGATGCAGTTCGGCACGCGCTGTTTCTTCGCCTGGATGCCGACCCCGGACGGCGGCACCGTGTGGTTCGCCAACCCGCCGATGGCCCGCGAGCCCGAGCGCGGGGTGCTCTCGGGCAAGTCCGACGCCGAGTGGCGGCGCTGGCTGCACGAGCTGATGAGCGGTGACGTCGGGCCCGCCCACGAGATCATCGATGCCGCGCCCGGGCCGTTGCTCGGCTGGGCGACCTACGACATGCCCGTCGTCGAGCACTGGCACAACAACCGGAACATGATCATCATCGGTGACGCCGCGCACGCCACCGCGCCGTCGGCCGGCCAGGGCGCCTCGATGGCCCTGGAGGACGCGGTGGTCCTCGCGAAGTGCCTGCGCGACTGCCCCGACGTGCCCGCCGCGTTCTCGACGTTCGAAGCGCTGCGCCGCGAACGCGTCGAGAAGATCGTCAAGCACGGCCACCGGAGCTCCAACTCCAAGGCCGCCGGCCCGGTCGTCCGGGTCGTCCGGGACCTGATGCTGCCGATCATGTTCGGGCGCGCCGCGAAGGACGACGGGGACTCGATGATGTGGCTGCAGGGCCACCACATCGACTTCGACGAGCCCGTCACGCCTCTCGCCCGCTGAACCCGGTGTTCCCGGGCAGTGGTTCGGTCGGGTGATGTTCCGGCGCGGGGCGCGATCTCGGGCGGGGTCGGGGCAATGGCTCTGAGGTTCGTCAGTTTTCTGCTTATCCGATTAATGAGTGAGCCGAGGAGATCATGCGCACCCGACACACGCTTCGCGCCGCCACCGCCACCGCGGGCGCCCTGCTGGTCCTCGCGATGCCCACGGGCGTCGCCCGGGCCGAGACCATGCCCGTCTTCGAATACAGCACGGAGCCCGAGGGCGGGGACTACTGGGACTTCGACAACCCGCACGGCAACGACTGCTACAACGTCCGTGCGGACGGCTACACCTACAACGGCACCGCCCATGAGGCCCAGCTGTACAGCGGGCCCTACTGCACCGGGGACCTGGTCGGCGTGCTGCGGCCCGGGTGGGACGATCCGGACTACTACTTCGACAGCGTGTGGCTCACCCCCTGAGGTCCCTGGGACGGAGGGAGGGCCCCCACGGTACCGGTGGGGGCCCGGGGCCTAGTCGATCGGGATGACGGCCCAGGGCTGGGGGTCGAGCGCGGGCTGCAGGGCCACCATCGGGGGGTAGATCCGTTCGAGGGCCATGCCCAGGGTGAGCGCCTGGCCCTCCTGGTCGCCCTGCTCGTCGGCGTCGAAGGTGATCACGTACTTGTCCTCGTCCCCCGAGATCCGCCAGGCCGCAGGCAGGGCGGCGCAGACGACCTTCTGGTTCGTCGCGGCCTCGTCGGCCCGCAGGTAGGTGGCGGTGGCCCGGTTGTGCAGGACGTACGCCCCCGACGGCCGTTCACGCCGGACGGTCCACTGCTGCTGGCGGTAGAGGTCGGGTTCCAGGGGCAGCAGGACCGCCGGGCGATCCGAGGCCATCGCGGTGAGGTAGCTCGGGCAGTCCGGGAAACCGATGGTGTACAGGCCGTCCGGGATGATCGCATCGGACATGGCGTCGCTCCGATCTCGTTACGTGTTCAAGCCACAGCGGAGAGTACGCCAGGGGTGGCGCCAGGGGTGGCTTTTCCGTTGAGCTTCACCCGGGAGTGGACCGGCCGGCTGTCCGCCGGACTGCCGCCGGCCGAGGGCCCCCGGTACGTCGGAGCCGGACCTCGTCCGCCGGGACCTGACGGCTGGTCACGATGTCGGCCAACTGCCGGGCGGCGTCGGTGGGGTTGGCGGGGCTCCGAGACCGGGACGGGTGAGTCGACCGAAACGGGCGCGGGCCGGTTCACCCGGGGGAGGACTGCTGGGCCTCCCGGGTCAGGCGGGCCACCCGGGCTCGGAGTTGTTCACGACGGTCGGCGGGGCGGACCTGCTGTGGGGTGCGGGTCCACTCCGGGCCGCCGCCCGGTCGGCGGAGGTAGAGCAGGCCGTCGAGGTGATCCATCACGACGGCGAGCGCCTCGGTGGAGAGGTCGACCACGATCGAGCCGGCGGGCGGGGGCGGCGGCGGGGAGTCGGGCGGGGCGGGGGTCACGGGTTCAGTTCCCTTCGCACAACGGGCAGTTGGGCCAGGCCAGTGGGCAGGGTCGTGCCCGGGATGATGCGGCTGAGACAACGGGCGTGTGCGGTGAGGCAGTCGGCGATCGCCAGGGCCGTCCGAGCGCTGCACCCGCCCAGCTCCACATGCGCGCCGGCAGACGTGCTGGAGATCCGGCGGGCGGCGAGGGAGACGAGCGGGGGGATCCAGTGGAGGTCCAGGGCGTCCTCGAGCGCCTGGGCGGCCTCGGCGGCCTCCCGGAGGTGTTCGCGGACCCGTCGCTCGTCGGCATCCTCAGTCCTGAACACGCTCGACCCCCGCGCGGACCACGGCTGCCAGGCGCTTCACCATGTCGGGTCGGGCGGCCCCGAGTTCGACGAGGACGGTGCCGGTGAACGGCGAGTGTCGGTCGATGCCGGTGGAGGGGAGGGTGACGTCCGCGAGGGTGAGCGAGGCGGTCAACTCGGCGAGCGCCTCGGCCGCTTCGCGACGCGCGGCGGCGATGTGCCGGGAGAGGGGCGACGGCATCGGGAGTCCGTTCTGGGGAGGGGGTGGAAGTGTTCATCACTGTGTGTACTCCACGGGTTGCTCAGCGGCGCTACGATTGGCCGGGTTGGGGCTTGAAACGCCCCCGGTCAACCAGTAGGGGGCTCAACCATGGCTCTTGCGGACCTTCTTGACCCGACGTCATCGATCATGGCGTTCTACGCGACGGACCTGCGGCGGAAGCGCGAGGAGGCTGGGATCACCCAGCGGGCGATGGCGAAACGGGCGTTGATGGCGCCGTCACTGCTGAACAAGATCGAGGCCGGGGTGCGGCTGCCGAGCGAGGACCTGTCGGAGGTCGCCGATGCGATGCTCGGGACGGGGGATCACTTCCGGCGGTTGTGGCCCTTGGTGATCAAGTACGCGTATCCGGCGTGGTTCCGTCCGTACGTGGATCTCGAGGAAGCGGCGAGGGCCATCCGAAGTTTTCAAATCCAGCTGGTACCAGGCCTGTTGCAGACCGAAGAGTATGCGCGTGTTGTGATGAACGTGTGCCGGCCGGACCGAGATGTGCTGGAGGAGCGAGTGGTGGCGCGTCTTCAACGGCAGAAGATCCTCGAGCGCCCTGATCGGCCGGAGTTGTGGGTGGTCCTGGATGAACTCGTTCTTCGGCGGGCCATGGGTAGTCCGGCAATCCAGCGAGCGCAGCTCGAAAGCCTCATCAACGCAGCTCAGGAGCCGCGTACCGTGATCCAGGTCCTGCCTCTCAGCGTCGGCGCGCATGCAGGAGTGGAGGGCGCGTTCTCTGTGCTCACGCTGGACGAGGGCCCGGGCGTCGTCTATGTGGATGGCTTCTCGCAAGGGCAGATCCTGGCCGATCCCTCTCAGGTCAAGGCGGCTGAGCGTGCCTATGATCTCTTGATGACCGGTGCGCTCTCGGTCACCGCTTCAATCGACCTGATCGCTGCCGTCATGAAGGAGCTGAGATGACCAGTGCGTTGTGGCGTAAGAGCAGTTACAGCGGTCCCAATGGTGGGGACTGCGTCGAGATCGCGGACGGCCTTCCCGGTGTGGTTCCGGTCCGTGACTCCAAGGATCCCGACGGGCCCGTGCTGGTCTTCAGTGTCGAAGCGTTCGCGGACTTCATTGCGAGCGTCAAGAAGGACCTTGTTTGACCGTTGAAGACATCCTGCCTCTCGTTCGATCGGCCGACGCGCTTGCGGTCACGCGTCGATCGAGGTGGACGCTGCCATGAAGGAGCTCAGATGACCAACGCGTCGTGGCGCAAGAGCAGTTACAGCAGCGGCAACGCTGGGGAGTGCATCGAGATCGCGGACGGCCTTCCCGGTGTGGTTCCGGTCCGTGACTCCAAGGATCCCGACGGGCCCGTGCTGGTCTTCAGTGTCGAAGCGTTCGCGGACTTCATCGCGGGCGTCAAGAAGGACCTTGTTTGACCGTTGAAGACATCCTGCCTCTCGTTCGATCGGCCGACGCGCTTGCGGTCACGCGTCGATCGAGGTGGACGCTGCCATGAAGGAGCTCAGATGACCAACGCGTCGTGGCGCAAGAGCAGTTACAGCGGCACCAACGGTGGCAACTGCATCGAGATCGCGGACGGCCTTCCCGGCGTGGTTCCGGTCCGTGACTCCAAGGACCCCGACGGGCCGGTGCTGGTCTTCGGCGTCGAAGCGTTCGCGGACTTCATTGCGAGCGTCAAGAAAGATCTTGTTTGACCTTTGAACACCCCTCCCGCACGGCGCGTACCTCTCGGTGAGCGCGGCGACCCCGCCGCCACAGCCGACCGTGTTGGGGGCATCATCCATGATCACCATCAGCCGAACGGGGAAGGCGGTGGCCGTGGCCACCGCGGTGCTGGCCCTGGCGACCGCGTGCGGATCCTCCTCCGGGGCGTCCGCCTCGCCGGCCGCCCCCGCCTCCCCGTCCTCGGTGCCGTCCGTCGCGCCGTCGGCCGCCGGCACGACGCTTCAGGTGGTGAACGACCCCACCCTCGGTCAGATCGTCGCCGACGGCACCGGCCACACGCTCTACCGCTTCGACAAGGACTCGGCGCACCCGCCGACCTCCAACTGTTCCGGTTCGTGCGCCACGATCTGGCCCCCCGAAGCCGCCCCCGCCGGCCAGGTCACCGCGACCGGCGTCGACCCCGCCCTGGTCGGCACGATCACCCGGGCCGACGGCACCAGGCAGCTCACCCTCGACGGTTGGCCGCTCTACCGCTTCGCCTCCGACACCGCCCCCGGTGACACCAAGGGCCAGGGCGTCGGCGGCAGCTGGTTCGCCAGCACCCCGACCGGTGGCAAGGCGATGGCCACGGCGGGCCACGCCGCCTCGATGAGCCCCGGCCCGTCGAGTGCCGGCGGTTACGGCGCCTACTGATGCACACCTCGCACGGGAGGCACGGGTGCGCCAGGATGGCCCGGTGACCGATCACCGTCGTCACGGCGCCGACGCCGGCAGCGACGAGGAGCTGATGCGGGCGCTCTACCGCGAGCACGCCGGGCCGCTCTTCGGCTTCGTCCTGCACCTGGTCGGTGGCGACCGCCAGCGCGCCGAGGACGTGGTCCAGGAGACCCTGGTCCGGGCCTGGCGGCACGCCGACCGGCTCGACGTGGCAGCCGGCTCGGTCCGCCCGTGGCTGGTCACCGTGGCCCGTCGGATCGTGATCGACAACCACCGGCGCAGCGCCGCCCGGCCGCCCGAAACCGACGCGGCGCCACTGGAGTTGCTGCCCGCCGAGGACGAACTCGACCGTGCCCTGCGGCTGATGACCGTCTCCGACGCGCTGGGTGCGCTCTCCACGGCGCATCGGGAGGTCATCGTGGAGACCTATCTCAAGGGCCGTACGGTGAGCGAGGCGGCAGCCGAACTGGGCATTCCGGAGGGGACGGTGAAGTCGCGGGTCTTCTACGCGCTCCGCTCGTTGAAGCTCGCCCTGGAAGAACGAGGAGTGACGTCGTGACCGCGCCCCGGGATCCGCAGGACCGGCACCTGGACGCCGGTGCGTACGTCCTCGGCCTGCTCGGCGAGGCGGACCGGACGGCGTTCGAGGAGCACCTCGCCGGCTGCCCGCGCTGCGCCACCGAGGTCGCGGAGCTGGGCGGCCTGGAACCGATGCTGGCCGAGTTCGCCGCCGCCGCCCAGGTGCCGGGCGGCCTGCTGGGCACCGCACCGGACGCCGTGCCCAGCGCCGTGCTCGCCGGCCCGAGCCCGCGGCTGCTGGCACGGACGCTGGCCGAGGTCCGCGGCGCCCGGCGGCGGCAGCGGGCTCGGCGACTGGCGCTGCTGGCGGCCGCGGCGGTGCTGATCGTCGGCGGGCCGGCGGTGACCGCCACGGTGATCGACTCCGGTGCGCACCAGAGCGCGAGTGCGGCCGTCTGGTACTCGGCGACCGGCGCGGACGGGACCCGGGCCTCCGTCGGGGTGACCGGCGAGGGCTGGGGCAGTGCGATCAACCTCAGACTGACCGGGGTGACCGGGCCGCGGAACTGCTCGCTGCTCGCCGTGCCGGCCGACGGCGGCGCGCCGCAGACCGTCACCAGCTGGCAGATCTCCCCGGCCGGCTACGGTGCGCAGCCGGTCACCGAGTTGGACACCTCGGGCGGTACCGGCTACCACCCCGGGGAGATCAACCACTTCGAGGTGCGGGACCTGGCGACCAACTCGGTGCTGGTCTCCATCCCGGTGGCGTGAGCGTGGCGGGCGGGTCGGCCGTGCGGACCGGCCCGCCCGCGGCCACGCCCGGCGGTGGCGACCGCGCCCGTAAGCTGTGCGCATGACCGCACATGTGCGCAGGGCGGAGCCGGTGGAACACCCCACGCTGCGGATCGACCCCCGGGAACGGCTGGACGTCGCCGTCGAGGTGCTCGGGCTGCTGGCCGACCGGACCCGGCTCGCGCTGTTGCAGCGCCTGGTGGCGGGCGAGGCGGACGTCAGCACGCTGACCGAGGCCTGTGGTGCCGCCCGGCCCTCGGTCAGCCAGCACCTGGCGAAGCTGCGGCTGGCCGGACTGGTCGCCACCCGCAAGGAGGGCCGCCGGGTGGTCTACGCGCTGCGGCACGGGCACCTGCGCCACCTGGTCGAGGAGGCGTTCAACGTCGCCGACCACCGGCTCGGCGGGCTGCCGCCGCACGACTGAGGCGTGACCGCGGCACAGCGCCGGGCGGACCGTGCTCACCCGGCCCGCCGGGGGGAAAACCGTGTGCGGATCGGGCGGCCGGCTGGCAGGCTGCCCAGGTGACAGACTGGATCACCACACCCATCGAACCGCGCCTGCTGCGTGGCGCCCTCGACGTGGAACGCACCGCGCACGGTGTGCTGCCGCACCGGCTGCCCGGCTGGGCCCGGCGGCAGTTCCCCGACGGGTACCTGGCCATGGTCGAGGCGCAGCCCTCGGGCGTGCGGTTGGCCTTCCGCACCCGGGCCACCGCCGTCGAGCTGGACGTGCTCGCCACGAAGACGGCCTACCAGGGCGGCCCGACCCGGCCGGACGGCGTGTACGACCTGGTGGTCGACGGCAGGCCGGCCGGTCGGGCCAGCGTGGCCGGCGGCAACCTGCAGACCGTCGACATGGCCAGCTGGTCCGCGGTCACCCGTCCCGGCCCGCCCGGCACCGCCCGGTTCGCCGGGCTGGCCGCCGGCCTGAAGGACGTCGAGATCTGGCTGCCGCACACCGAGATCACCGAGTTGATCGCGCTGCGCACCGACGCCCCGGTCGAGGACGCGCCCGACCTCGGTCGCAAGGTGTGGTTGCACCACGGCAGTTCGATCAGCCACGGCTCCAACGCCGACAGCCCGACCACGACCTGGCCGGCGCTGGCCGCCGCCCGGGGCGGCGTGGAGCTGACCAACCTGGGGTTGGGCGGCAACGCCCTGCTCGACCCGTTCGTCGCACGCGCGATGCGGGACACCCCCGCGGACCTGATCAGCGTCAAGATCGGCATCAACCTGGTCAACACCGACCTGATGCGGCCGCGTGCCTTCGCGCCGGCGGTCCACGGCTTCCTCGACACCATCCGCGAGGGGCACCCCGGTACGCCGCTGCTGGTCGTCTCGCCCGTCCTCTGTCCCATCCAGGAGGACACCCCGGGCCCCATCGTGCCGGACTTCGACGGCCGGCAACTGAGCTTCCGGGCCCTCGGTGACCCGTCGGACCGCTCGCGGCTGACGCTCAACGTGATCCGGGACGAACTCGCCCGCATCACCGCGCAGCGGGCGGCCGAGGACCCGAACCTGCACTACCTGGACGGCCGTTCGCTCTACGGCGAGGCGGACTTCGCCGAGCTGCCGCTGCCCGACCAGCTCCACCCGGACCCCGCCGGCCACCGCCGGATCGGCGAGCGCTTCGCCGAGATCGTCTTCGGGGCCGGCGGTCCGTTCGCGGTCGCCGGCGGCTGAGCGGGCGCCGGGTCGGGTCGCCGAGCAGGGGCCGGCCGGGCGTTCGACGCCCGGCCGGCCCACGGCCGTCGGGGGTCAGCCCTCGGTGCCGTCGTCCTCCAGGTCGCCCTCGGCGGCCAGGAAGGCGGCGCGCAGCTCGTCCAGCAGGGCCGGGTCCGGCTCGGCCCACAGGCCGCGGTCGGCGGCCTCCAGCAGGCGCTCGCTGATCCCGTGCAGGGCCCAGGGGTTGGCGCCGGTGAGGAACTCGCGGTTGACCGGGTCGAGCACGTACTCCTGGGTCAGCCGCTCGTACATCCAGTCCGCCACCACGCCCGTGGTGGCGTCGTAGCCGAACAGGTAGTCCACCGTGGCGGCCATCTCGAAGGCGCCCTTGTACCCGTGCCGCCGCATCGCCTCCAGCCAGCGCGGGTTGACCACCCGGGCCCGGAAGACGCGGGCCGCCTCCTCGGTGAGGGTGCGGGTGCGGACCGTCTCCGGCCGGGTGGAGTCGCCGACGTAGGCGGCGGGGGAGGAGCCGGTGAGCGCCCGGACGGTGGCCACCATGCCGCCGTGGTACTGGAAGTAGTCGTCCGAGTCGGCGATGTCGTGTTCGCGGGTGTCGGTGTTCTTCGCCGCGACGGTGATCCGCCGGTACGCGGTCTCCATCTCCTCGCGGGCCGGTCGGCCGTCCAGGCCGCGGCCGTAGGCGTAGCCGCCCCAGACCGTGTAGACCTCGGCGAGGTCCGCGTCCGTCCGCCAGTCCCGGCTGTCGATCAGTTGCAACAGCCCGGCGCCGTACGTGCCCGGGCGGGAGCCGAACACCCGGACGGTGGCCCGGCGTTCGTCACCGTGCTCGGCCAGGTCGGCCTGCACGTGGGCCCGGACGAAGTTCTCGGTGTCCGCCTCCTGCTGCGCCGCCGCCAGCCGGACCGCGTCGTCCAGCAGCGCGACCACGTGCGGGAAGGCGTCCCGGAAGAAGCCGGAGATGCGCAGCGTCACGTCGATCCGCGGGCGGCCCAACTCCTCCAGCGGTATGGGCTCCAGGCCGGTGACCCGGCGCGAGGCGTCGTCCCAGACCGGCCGGATGCCGAGCAGCGCGAAGGCCTCGGCGATGTCGTCGCCGGCCGTGCGCATCGCGCTGGTGCCCCAGAGCGAGAGGCCGACCGAGGGCGGGAACTCGCCGTCGTTGTCCGCCTGGTAGCGCTCGACGAGCGAGGCGGCCAGCGCCTGCCCGGTCTCCCAGGCGAGCCGGCTGGGCACCGCCTTCGGGTCCACCGAGTAGAAGTTGCGGCCGGTCGGCAGCACGTTGACCAGCCCGCGCAGCGGCGAACCGGACGGGCCGGCCGGCACGAAGCCACCGGTCAGCGCGTGCACCACGGCGTCCAACTCGTCGGAGGTGGCGGCGAGTCGGGGAACCACCTGGCGGGCCGCGAAGTCCAGCACCTCGGCCACCGCGTCCGGCAGCCCGGCGGCGACCTTCGCCACCGCCCCGGGCGCCCAGCCCTCGGCCTCCATCGCCTCGACCAACTCCCGGGCCCGCGCCTCGGCCTGGTCGGTGGCGCCGAGGGTGAGCGCGGCCTCGTCCAGGCCGAGCGCCTCCCGCAGGCCGGGCAACGCCCGCACGCCGCCCCAGACCTGGCGGGCGCGCAGGATGGCCAGCACCAGGTTGACCCGGTCCGGGCCAGCCGGCGCCTGGCCCAACACGTGCAGACCGTCCCGGATCTGGGCGTCCTTCACCTCGCACAGCCAGCCGTCGACGTGCAGCAGGAAGTCGTCGAAGCCGTCGTCCTCGGGGCGTTCGTCCAGGCCGAGGTCGTGGTCCAGCCGGGCGGCCTGGATCAGGGTCCAGATCTGGGCCCGGACGGCCGGCAGCTTGGCCGGGTCCATCGCGGCGATGTTGGCGTGCTCGTCGAGGAGTTGCTCCAGGCGGGCGATGTCGCCGTAGGAGTCGGCGCGGGCCATCGGCGGCACCAGGTGGTCGACCAGGGTGGCGTGCGCGCGGCGCTTGGCCTGGGTGCCCTCGCCCGGGTCGTTGACCAGGAACGGGTAGATCAGCGGCAGGTCGCCGAGCGCCGCGTCCGGGCCGCAGTCGGCGGAGAGCGCGGCGGTCTTGCCGGGCAGCCACTCCAGGTTGCCGTGCTTGCCCAGGTGGACGATGGCGTCCGCGCCGAAGCCGCCGTCCTCGCTGGCCGCCCCGATCCAGCGGTAGGCGGCCAGGTAGTGGTGCGAGGGCGGCAGGTCGGGGTCGTGGTAGATGGCCACCGGGTTGGCGCCGAAGCCGCGCGGCGGCTGGACCAGCACCAGCAGGTTGCCGGCCCGCAGCGCGGCGAGCACGAGGTCACCGTCGGGGTTCCGGCTGCGGTCCAGGTAGAGCTCGCCGGGCGGCGGACCCCAGTGCTCCTCGACGTCGGCGCGCAGGCCCGCGGGCAGCTCGGCGTACCAGCGGCGGTAGTCGGCGGCCGGGATCCGCACCGGGTTGCGGGCCAGCTGGTCCTCGGTGAGCCAGTCCTGGTCGTAGCCACCGGCGTCGATCAGGGCGCGGATCAGCGCGTCACCCTCGTGCTCGCCCTCCGCGGGGACCAGGCCGGGCAGTGCGTCCGGGCCGTCCTCAGGGCCGATGTCCCAACCCTCGGCGCGCAGTCGGCGCAGCAGCCGGGCCGCGCTCGCGGGGGTGTCCAGGCCGACCGCGTTGCCGACCCGGGCGTGCTTGGTCGGGTAGGCGGACAGCACCAGCGCCAACCGCCGCTCGGCGGGCGGGATGTGGCGCAGCCGGGCGTGCCGGACGGCGATCCCGGCGACCCGGGCGGCGCGCTCGGGGTCGGCGACGTAGACGGTCAGGCCGTCCTCGTCCAGCTCCTTGAAGGAGAACGGCACGGTGATCAGCCGACCGTCGAACTCCGGCACCGCCACCTGGGTCGCGGTGTCCAGCGGCGACAGCCCGTCGTCGCTGCCCTCCCAGGTGGCGCGCGGCCAGGTCAGGCAGAGCGCCTGCAGGATGGGCCGGTCCAGCGCGGCGAGCGCGCCGGCGTCCCAGGCCTCCTCGTCGCCGCCGGCCGAGGCGTCCGCCGGGCGGGTGCCGCCGGCGGCCAGCACGGTGGTCACGATGGCGTCGGCGCGGCCGAGTTCGGCCAGCAGCTCGGCCGGGGCGCCGCGCAGCGAGGAGCAGTAGTACGGCAGCGCCTGGCCGCCGGCGTCCTCGATCGCCGCGCAGAGGGTGTCCACGAAGGCGGTGTTGCCGCTCATGTGGTGGGCTCGGTAGTAGAGCACCGCGACCCGCGGGCCCTCGGCGCGGCGCGCGGTGCGCTCCAGCGGGCCCCAGTCGGGCGCGGAGGCGGGGGCGGCGAAGCCGTGGCCGGTGAGCAGCACGGTGTCGGAGAGGAAGGCGGCCAGCTCGGCCAGGTTGGCCGGGCCGCCGTGCGCCAGGTAGGCGTGCGCCTCGGCGGCCAGGCCGGCCGGGACGGTGGAGAGCTCCATCAGCTGGGCGTCCGGCGCCTGTTCACCGCTCAGCACGATCACCGGGCGGGGGCCGGCGAGGAGCGCGTCCAGCCCCTCCTGCCAGGCGCGACGGCCGCCGAGCAGGCGGACCACCACCAGGTCGGTGCCCTCCAGCAGGGCGGGCAGGTCCTCGGGGGTGAGCCGGGCGGGGTTGCCGAGGCGGTAGCCGACCGGGCCGGTGCTGGCGCGGGCGGAGAGCAGGTCGGTGTCGGAGGTGGAGAGCAGCAGGATCACGCGGCGGCCCTCCCACGGCGGGTGGCGGGGAGGGGCAGGGCGCCGGGAACGGGCAGGCCCTCGGGAACGGGCAGGGCAGGGCAGCGCATACGGCTAGCCTTCCTCGGGGTCCGCGCCCCGTAAGAATCACGGACGGCAGGAGTTCCTGGCTCCCGCGGCCGGTGAGCCGCGGTCACAGTGGCGGGACCGCACCGGTTTCACACCGGTTTCCTCCCCTTTGCGCCGTCGCTGGCGAGGGCGAACCAGCCGGCCCGCCCGGCGACATAGTAGAGCCTCGGTGCCGGCGGGTGGCCGGCAACGGGACGAAGCACACAGCGCGCCGAGGGACGCCGGAGACATGGATCACGCTGGTAGCGGGGCATACGTCCGGTCGGATCATCGGTATGCTCGCCGCCATGTCAGCCACTCCCACGCCGCCCGAGGCTGCCCCCGTGCGGGCCGGCCGGGGGCGCGACGACGCCTGCCCGGGGGCGCTGCGGCTGCACGCGGCGGACGACGGCGGGCTCGCCAGGGTGCGGGTCCCCGCCGGGCTGCTGGCGGTCGATCAGGCCCTCGCGCTGGCGGAGGCCGCTCAGGCGCTGGGGGACGGCGAGCTGGAGACCACCTCGCGCGGCAACGTGCAGCTGCGCGGCCTGGCGGCGGACGCCGGCGCGGAACTCGCCGCGCGGCTGCGGGCGGTCGGGCTGCTGCCCTCGGAGTCGCACGAGCGGGTGCGCAACATCGTGGCCTCGCCGCTGGCCGGGCTGGACGGCGTGGGTTTCGCGGAACTGCGGCCGTGGGTATGCGAACTGGACGAGCTGCTGCGCGGCAGCGAGACCGCCCGGGAGCTGTCCGGACGGTTCCTCTTCGCGCTGGACGACGGGCGCGGCGACGTCGCGGCGCTGGACGCCGATGTGACCTTGATCGCACGGCCGGCGGGTGCCGGCGCCTGGCTGCGGCTCGGGCGGTCCGCGCGCGTCGCGGAGCTCGCCGGGCTCGCGGACGGGCCACGACTGGCGCTGCGGGCGGCGGAGGAGTTCGTCCGGCTGCGCAGCGGCGCCTGGCGGGTGCGCGAGGCCGACCCGGACGGCTCGTTGCTGGCGGAGCGGCTGGGTGCCGAGGGCCTGCCGTGGCGTTCGCTGCCCGCGCTGCCCGGGACCCGGCCGGTGGTCGGCGCGGTGGCCGGGGGCGGCGCCCTCTCGGTGGGGCTGCGGTTCGGACGGGCGAGCGTCGAGCAGTGGCGGGCGCTGGCCGGTGCCGCCCGCGGCGAGCTGCGGATCACCCCCTGGCGCGGCGTGGTGCTGCCCGGGGCCGACCCGGCGGCGCTGCCCGGGCTCGCCGCGGCGGGCCTGCGCACCGACCCGCGCTCGCCGTGGGAGCAGGCCAGTGCCTGCACCGGCGCGCCCGGCTGCGCCAAGTCGCTGGCCGACGTGCGCGCGGACGCCGCGACGGCGCTGGCGGCGGACGCGCCGGGCGAGGCGCGGCTGCTCCCGGTGCACTGGTCCGGCTGCGAGCGGCGCTGCGGCCACCCCGCCGGCCGCTGGGTCGACGTGCTGGCCACCGGCTCCGGCTACCGCGTCGCGGTGCGCCAGTACGACGACAGTGGAACAGAAGTGACGACCCAACAGATGGTGGCAGCGGTCGCCGCCGCCCGGAGGACCACGTGATCGAGTACGAGAAGGACGGTGCGGCGATCTACCGCGAGTCCTTTGCCACCATCCGCGCCGAGGCGGACCTCGCCGGCCTGCCCGCCGACGTCTCCCAGGTCGCGGTACGGATGATCCACGCCTGTGGGATGACCGACCTGGTCGCCGACCTGCTCTACAGTCCCGGCGTGGTGGCCGCCGCCCGGTCCGCGCTGCGGGCCGGCGCGCCGATCCTGTGTGACGTCTCGATGGTGGCCAGCGGCGTCACCCGCAAGCGGCTGCCCGCCGACAACGAGGTCGTCTGCACCCTCTCCGACCCCGCCGTGCCGGGCCTGGCCGCGGAGTTGGGCACCACCCGCAGCGCCGCCGCGATGGAACTGTGGCGGGACCGGCTGGCCGGCTCGGTGGTCGCCGTCGGCAACGCGCCGACCTCGCTGTTCCGGCTGCTGGAGATGGTCGAGGCGGGCGCGCCCCGGCCGGCCGCGGTGATCGGCGTGCCGGTGGGTTTCGTCGGCGCGGCCGAGTCCAAGCAGGCGCTGGCCGAACACCCCTCGGGCCTGGAGTACCTGGTGGTCCGCGGGCGCCGTGGCGGCAGCGCGATGGCCGCTGCCGCGCTCAACGCGATTGCGAGTGAAGTGGAATGACGGACCGTCAGCATTCGGTGGGGCGGCTCTACGGGGTCGGCCTCGGCCCCGGCGACCCGGACCTGATGACCGTGCGGGCCGCCGAACTCATCGGCAAGGCCGACGTGGTGGCGTACCACAGCGCCCGGCACGGCCGCTCGATCGCCCGCTCGATCGCCGCCCGCTACCTGCGCGAGGGACAGCTGGAGGAGCCGCTGGTCTACCCGGTCACCACCGAGACCACCGACCACCCGGGCGGCTACCGCGGGGCGATGGACGAGTTCTACGCGGAGGCGGCGGCCCGGCTGGCCGCGCACCTGGACGCCGGGCGCGACGTGGTGGTGCTCGCCGAGGGCGACCCGATGTTCTACGGCTCGTACATGCACATGCACAAGCGGCTGGCCGACCGCTACCCGACCGAGGTGGTCCCCGGGGTGACCTCGGTCAGCGCCGCGGCGGCCCGGCTCGGGCGGCCGCTGGTGGAGGCGGAGGAGGTGCTGACCATCCTGCCGGGCACGCTGCCCGAGGAGGAGCTGACCGCCCGGCTGGCGGCCACCGACTCGGCCGCGATCCTCAAGCTCGGCCGGACCTTCCCCACCGTGCGGCGGGCCCTGGAGCGCTCCGGGCGGCTGGCGGAGGCGCAGTTCGTCGAGCGGGCCACCATGGCCGGGGAGCGCACCGCGCCGCTCGCCGAGGTGGATCCGGAAAGCGTGCCGTACTTCTCGCTGGCGGTGCTGCCGAGCCGGATCGGGCTGCCGGCCGCCACCGAGGACGACGCACGGGCCGACCGGGGCAGTGTGGTCGTGGTCGGGCTCGGCCCGGCCGGCCCGCTCTGGCTCACCCCCGAGGCTCGCGGTGAACTCGCCGCCGCCGACGACCTGGTGGGCTACACCACCTACCTGAACCGGGTCCCGGTCCGGGCCGGTCAGCGGCGGCACGGCTCCGACAACAAGGTCGAGGCCGAGCGCGCCGAGTTCGCCCTCGACCTGGCCCGGCGCGGCCGTCGGGTCGCGGTGGTCTCCTCCGGCGACCCGGGCGTCTTCGCGATGGCCACCGCCGTGCTGGAGGCGGCCTGCGCCGACCCGTACCGCGAGGTGCCGGTGCGGATCGTTCCGGGCATGACCGCCGCCCACGCGGCGGCCTCCCGGGCAGGTGCCCCGCTCGGGCACGACTACGCCGTGGTCTCGCTCTCCGACCGGCTCAAGCCCTGGGCGGTGGTGGCCGAGCGGCTGCGCGCGGCGGCCGCCGCCGACCTGGTGCTCGCGCTCTACAACCCCGGTTCGCGCAGCCGGACCACCCAGGTCGGCCTGGCCCGCGACGTGCTGCTGGAGCACCGCGCGCCGGACACCCCGGTGGTGCTGGCCCGCGACGTCGGCGGCCCGGAGGAGCGGGTGCGCACCGTCCGGCTCGGCGAGCTGGACCCGGCCGAGGTCGACATGCGGACCATCCTGCTGGTCGGCTCCTCGCAGACCCGGGCCGTTCGGCGCGCCGACGGCAGCGAGGTGGTCTGGACCCCGCGCCGCTACCCGGAGAGCTGAAAGGGCGAGGGGCCCCTCGGTTCACACCGAGGGGCCCCGGGACCTGGCCGTACTGCTCGGGCGGTCAGGTCCAGCTGGTGTCCTCACCCGACGCACCAGCAGACAGCACGACTGTTCGTGCGATTGCCCGACCCTGCTGGATCCCCCCGTACCGCGTCATTTCGCTACCTCTCATCCCCGTGATGGCGAGGCACCCCGCTCACCCCCGTAACGCAGGCCGTGCATGCTGCCGAGGGAGGCGCCGGACCTGCTGGTCAGCGGGATTCCTCGAAACCAATGGTCAGGAGGTGTCGGCTGTCGTCCCCTGCTCGACAGCCGACCGCTCCGGGCCAACACCTAAGAAGGTACCGGTCGGTACCGACAACGGGTACCGCATTTATTCCCCGGGGGAGGCGGGCCGGCGGGTGGGGTCGGCTGTCGTCGGTGGACGGCGGGTCAGCCCGGGAAGGTCACCCCGGTCAGCCGCTCCGAGGCCTCCCACAGCTGCGCCGCCCGAGCCAGGTCCCGGCACTGCCGCGGGGGCCGGGCGGTGGTCGGCAGCCCGGTCAGCCCGCCGGGGCCGTCCGGTCCGTAGTACCCGCCGCTGACCGCGCGCGGGCTGGTGGCCGCGACCAGGGAGGGCAGCGCGCCGCGGGCCGTCTCCTGGGTGAGGCCGGGGATCATCGCCGGCCACTCGCTGACGTTGAGTGCGGCCCGCTGGGGCGCGCGGTCCATCATCGGCCCGCTGGACGTCAGGTTGGTCCGGGTGAAGCCCGGGTGCGCGGCGTTGGCCCGCAGGCCCCAGCCGTGCCGGCGGCTGCGCCTGGCCAGCTCCTGGGTGAACATCAGGTTGGCCAGCTTGGAGCGCCCGTACGCCTCCCATGCGTGGTAGCCGCGCTCGGAGTTGAGGTTGCCGAGGTCGATCCGGCCGAAGTGCGCCGCCAGGCTGCTGACCGAGACCACCCGCGGCGCGCCGCTGCGGCGCAGCAGCGGCAGCAGCCGGCTGGTGAGCGCGAAGTGCCCGAGGTGGTTGGTGCCGAACTGCAGCTCGAAGCCGTCCCGGGTCAGGTGCCGGCTCGGGACGGCCATCACCCCGGCGTTGTTGACCAGCAGGTCGAGCGGCCGGTCCTGCTCGGTCAGCCGGGCGGCGAAGTCGGCCACCGACTCCAGGCTCGCCAGGTCCAGCACCTCGACGGTCACCGAGCCGGCCTTGCCGCTGGTGTCGGTCGACTCCGCCAGGTCGGCGCGGATCCGGGCCGCCGACGTCTCGCCCTTGGCGGCGGTCCGGACGGCCAGCACCACCTCCGCCCCCGCCAGCGCCAGCCGGCGGGCCGTCTCGAAGCCGATCCCGCTGTTCGCTCCGGTGACCACGGCCAGTCGGCCGCTCTGGTCGGGGAGGGCGATGTCCTTGATCCGGTGTGCCACCAGGGCTCCTCAGGTGGTGGGTGGGAGTTCCGGCCAGGCGACTGGGTCCGGGCCGGGGTCGCGGTGTCCGACCGTGCACGGTCGGGAGCTGACGGTACCTCAGCGGGCCCGTAGCCAGTCCAGAGCGCCCGCGACGTCCGGCACCACCGGCACCCCGGCCGGGGCGGCCGGCCGTCGGACGATCACCACCGGCAGCCCCAGCTCCCGGGCCACCGCCAGCTTGGGCGCGGTGGCCGCGCCGCCGCTGTCCTTGGTGACCAGCAGGTCGATCCCGTACCGCCGGAACACCTCCCGCTCGTCCGCCGGCCCGAACGGGCCGCGGGCCAGCAGCACCTCCAGGTTCGGCGGCAGCGGCGGTTCGGGGGCGTCGACCGAACGTGCCACCAGGTGCACTCCGGGCACCGCGGCGAACGCCGCCAGCCCGAGCCGCCCGGTGGTCAGCAGCGCCCGGCGGCCCAGAGCGGGCAGCGCGGCGGCGGCCTCGGCCAGCGAGTCCACCGGGTGCCAGCGGTCGCCCGGGACCGGGACCCAGCCGGGCCGCCGCAGCGCGAGCAGGGGAACGCGGACGGCGGCGGCCGCCTCGGCCGCGTTGCGGCTGATGGCCTGGGCGAAGGGGTGCGTGGCATCGACGAGGGTGTGCACGTGCTCCGACCGCAGCCAGTCGGCGAGGCCGACCGCGCCGCCGAAGCCGCCCACCCGGACCTCCCCGGCCGGCAGCCGGGGCTCGGCGACCCGGCCGGCCAGCGAGCTGGTGACCCGCAGCGCGGGGTCGCCGGCCAGCTCGGCCGCGAGCCGGCGGCCCTCGGTGGTGCCGCCGAGGATCAGTACGTGCTGCTTCAACGGGGTTCCTTCCACCGGTCGGGGCCGGGTCCGCGGGGGCCGGCGTGGCTGGGGCGCCCGACGACCGTACCGCCGCGGCCGCTGCGGGACGGTCAGCGGGTCGCGGGTCCGGTTCCTACTCGCGCCCGACGTGACGTGCCAAGCCGTCCAGGATGAGGGCCAGTCCGGCCTCGAAGGCCGACTCGTGATCCATCGGTGGGACGTCGGCCGTGCGGTCGGCGCCGTCGCCGCGGTCGGCGTCCACCTGTTCCTCCAGGACGCTGCCCAGGGTGAAACGGCCGGCGGCCAGCATCGCCGTCCAAGCGGCCCGCTCCGGCACGCCCGACGCGATCAGGAACGCCGTCTTGTGGGCGAGCCGGTCGAGGTCCGCTCCGCCGGGCATGCTGCCGGCGTGGAGCCGTGCGCCGTCGCGGCGCATCAGCAGGGCCCGCCGGAAGCTGCGCATGTTCTCCGGGAACCAGTCGCGCCAGTCGTCGTCGGGCTCCGGCAGCGGGGCCGTGGCATGGGGTGCCATGGCGGCTTCGGCCATGGCGCCGAGCAGCTCCTTCTTGTTGCGGAAGTGGTAGTAGAGCGACGGCTGTTCGACGCCCAGTCGCTTCGCCAGCTGTCTCGTGCTGACGGCGTCCAGGCCGACCTCGTCGAGCAGGTCGAGCGCGGAGGAGAGGACGGTCTCGCGGTTCATTTTCGCCACCTTGACAACCTATCGCTGATAGGTGACTCTCTCAAAGGGAAACTATCACCGATAGAAATGGTGTGCGGCATGACGCTCGGACCAGGAACCACCTCCCTGCGGGTCCTCATCTGCGGCGGCGGGATCGCCGGTCAGGCTCTGGCCCACTGGCTCGCCCGGGGAGGTCACCGGGTGACCGTCGTCGAGCGCTTCCCGGCGCTGCGGGCCACGGGTGCCCAGGTCGACCTTCGCGGCCAGGGCATAGCCGCCGTCGAGCGCATGGGGCTCCTCGACGCCGTCAGGAGCAGGCTCGTGGACGAGCCCGGTGTCGCCTTCGTGAACGCCCGTGGCAGGGTGCGGGGGACGATCATGGCCAACACCTCCGGCAGGGGCCGGCAGACCCTGACGTCCGAGTACGAGATCATGCGCGGGGACCTGGTACAAATCCTCCACGACGCGACGAAGGACGGCGTGGACCACGTGTTCGGCATCAGCGTGGAGCGTTTCGAGCAGGACGAGAAGAGGGTCGTCGCCCACTTCTCCGACGGCTCCTGCGACGAGTTCGACCTCCTGGTCGGTGCGGACGGGCAGGGATCGCGCATCCGCCGGGCCATCCTTCCGCCGGGCTCCGCCGATCCGTACCGGCCGCTGGGAATCCACCTGGCCTACTGGTTCATCCCGCGCATCGCGTCGGACGGCAACATCCGGGACACCTACCACGCCCCCGGCGGCCGGATGATCATGCGCAGGAGTCACAACCCGACCGAGACCCAGGTCTACTTCGCGCTGCGGGAGCGGTCTTCGGAAGCCTCAGCCGTCCACCGGGAGCCGGTCGAGCGCCAGAAGCGGTTCTGGACCGAGCGGTTCCGCGACGCGGGCTGGCAGACCGAGCGGTTCCTCGAAGGCATGGTGGAGACCGAGAGCTTCTACTCCCAGGAGGTCGTGCAGGTGCGCACGGACACGTGGTCCCAGGGGCGCGTGGTCCTGGTCGGCGATGCCGCACACTGCGCATCCCCGTACAGCGGCATGGGGATCTCCGGCGGCCTGGTCGGCGCATACGTCCTGGCCGGTGAGATCAACCGGCACGCCCACGACCTGCCCACGGCCCTGGCGAACTACGACACCGTGCTGCGGCCGTTCGTCGACGAGATCCAGGCCGCGGTGAAACCGCGCCTGCTGCGCCTGGCCATGCCCACGAACCAGCGGGCCATCGACGCCTTTCACGCCCTCGCGGCGCTGGCCTGCTCCCTGCGCCTCCCCGATCTCGTCGCGCGCCACGCGAAGGAGGACCGGGGCGGCGGCTGGCAGCTCCCTGACGTCCCTGACCGCGACGCCGGCTAGAGGGCTACAGCTGGCAGGAGCGGTCGCGGTCGGTCGAGTACAGGTGGCTGTCCCGGAACTGCTCGGCGCCCAGGGTGCGGCCGACCAGGATCACCGCGGTGCGGATCACCCCCGCCTCCCTGACCTGGCCGGCGATGTCGGCCAGGGTCCCGCGCAGCACCAGCTCGTCGGGGCGGCTGGCCATCGCGACCACCGCGGCCGGACAGTCGGCGCCGTAGTGCGGCAGCAGCTCCGCCACGATCCGCTCCACGTAGCGGGCGGCCAGGTGCAGCACCAGCAGTGCTCCGCTGCGGCCCAGGGTGGCCAGGTCCTCGCCCTCGGGCATCGGGGTGGCCTGCTGGGCGATCCGGGTCAGGATCACCGTCTGGCCGACGGTCGGCACGGTCAGTTCGCGCTTCAGCGCGGCCGCCGCGGCGGCGAACGCCGGTACGCCGGGCACCACCTCGTACGGCACGCCGGCCGCGTCCAGCCTGCGCATCTGCTCGGCGACCGCGCTGAACACGGACGGGTCGCCGGAGTGCAGCCGGGCGACGTCCTGGCCCGCCCGGTGGGCCCCGACCAGTTCGGTGGTGATCTCGTCCAGGTTCAGCCGGGCGGTGTCGACCAGCCGGGCGTCCGGCGGGCACTCGGCCAGCAGTTCGGCCGGGACCAGGCTGCCGGCGTAGAGGCAGACGCCGCAGCGTGCCAGCGTCCGGGCCCCGCGGACGGTGATCAGGTCGGCCGCTCCGGGGCCCGCACCGATGAAGTAGACGGTCACTGCTGTCCTTCCTGTCCCCGTAGCGGGGGCTTGACCACCGACCACTGGGTGACCGGCATCGCCTGCCGCCACCCGGTGAACCCGCCGACCGGCACGGCCTGCGCGACCGCCAGTCGCAGCAGCTCCCCGCCGTGCTCGCGGTACCACTGGGTGAGCAGCGCCTCCGACTCCAGCGTCACGGTGTTGGCCACCAGCCGGCCGCCCGGCGGCAGCGCCGCCCAGCAGGCCTCCAGCAGGCCGGCTGCGGTGAGCCCGCCGCCGATGAACACCGCGTCGGGGCGCGGGAGTTCGACCAGCGCGGCGGGCGCAGGTCCGGTCACCACGCGTAGTCGCGGCACGCCCAGTGCGGCGGCGTTGCGCTCGATCCGGGCGGCCCGCACCGGGTCGCGTTCGATGCTGACCGCCTGGCAGGCGCGGTGTGCCCGCAGCCACTCGATGGCGATGCTGCCGGAGCCGCCGCCGACGTCCCAGAGCAGTTCGCCGGGTGCCGGCGCGAGCGTCGCGAGCGTGACCGCCCGAACCTGACGCTTCGTCAACTGGCCATCATTTTCGTAGAGTTCGTCGCACAGGCCGGGCACCAGCGAGCCGCGCGGGGTGCCCGGGGCGGCCCGGCACTCGACGGCGACCAGGTTGAGCGGGTCGCCCGGCGGGT
The DNA here is from genome assembly GCF_044547075.1 of Kitasatospora sp. NPDC052896. Lineage (NCBI taxonomy): Bacteria > Bacillati > Actinomycetota > Actinomycetes > Kitasatosporales > Streptomycetaceae > Kitasatospora > Kitasatospora sp. NPDC052896. The sequence continues at coordinate 477,099 of NZ_JBITZU010000003.1, read as the reverse complement.
GTGGCCAGTCGTCCGCGGTGCCGGTCAGCACGCGCTCGGCCGGACCGCCCAGCTGCTCCAACAGGCGCAGCCGGCTGGGCCCGTAGCCGCGCTCGCGCAGCAGGCCGGCGACCGCCGCCGGGGTGCTGGCGTCGGCGCTCAGCACCAGCAGCCGTCCGCCGTCGTGCAGCGCACCGGCCAGCGTGGCGAGGTCCCGGCCGACCAGGCTGACCGTGCCGGTCTCCTCCAGTGCCCAACCCAGCCGGGCACAGGCGTAGGAGGCGGCCGACGGGTGGGGCAGTACCCGCAGCCGCTCGGCCCCCAGCAGCTCGGTCAGGGTGCGGCCGATGCCGAAGAACATCGGGTCGCCGCTGGCCAGCACCGCGACCCGGCGGTCGCCCTGGGCGGCCAGCAGCCCGGGCACGGCCGGGCGCAGCGGCGAGGGCCAGCCGACCCGCTCGGCGGTGACCTCGGCGGGCAGCAGGTCGAGCTGCCGGCGTCCGCCGATCACCACCTGGGCGGCCGTCAGCGCGGCGCGCCCGTCCGGCGCGAGCCCGGCCCAGCCGTCCGCCCCGATCCCCACGACCGTCACCGGCGGGGGTGTGGGCTGACTGGTCAACGGGGTCTCCTCGCAGGTCCGGGCGGGTGGGCACGGGCAGCCTACCGGGCGGCGCGGCCCGGGTGACCGGCGGACCGGTGTGATCCTCCGCGCGCCGGCGATCGGGTACCGCGCGGCCCGGCGGTGCTCCACGGCCGTCGGCGTCCGGCCCGGCCTGAGACGATCGGCCCATGACGACCACGACCACCCTGAGGGCGGAGGGCCTGCTGCTCCGCCCCTGGCGGCCCGAGGACGCGACGGCGCTGGCCGACGCCGCCCGGGACGCCCTGCTCCGCCGGTTCACCTCGCTCGCCGTGGCGGATCCGACCGAGGCGCGCGCCTGGATCGACGTCCAGCGGCACGGCTGGCGGACCGGCGAGCGCCTGGCGTTCGCCGTCTTCGCGGCACGATCCGACGCAGTGGAAGGCGAGTTGCTCGGCCAGACGGTTCTCAAGCGGAACTCGGAGGCCGGTCAGGGCGTCGCCGAGGTCGGTTACTGGACGTCCGCTCCGGCCCGTGGTCGCGCGGTCGCACCGCGCGCCCTGGAGGCGCTCACCCGATGGGCCTTCGCCAGCTACGAGTTGGACCGGCTGGAGCTGTTCCACCGGGTGGACAACCACGGCTCCTGTCGGGTCGCCGAGAAGGCGGGCTATCCCTTCCGGCAGTTGCTGTCCGCTCGGCCGCCGGCGTTCCCCCGGGAGGGGCACCTGCACGTGCGGACCGCTGCGGCACCGGCCGGCTGACTCCGTCCGTTCACTGCCAGATCATGTTGTTCGCCTTCACGCCGTCGGCCTGGACGGTGTGCGCGGTGTGTGTGGTGTGTACGGCGGCCGGTGCGCCGAGGGTGGCGAGGACGGCGGCGGCCAGGGTGACGAGCGCGGCGGTGGCGGCCTGGGCGAGACGGGACCGGAGCATGATGGGCGTCCTTGGCTGAGGGCGAGAGGGGTGGTCCGGTCGTGCGTCCCGCGGTGACGCGCCGTCCGGTGAGAACTACTCTCATCGCTGGTCAGAGCCGGTGGAAGGGCTGCCGGCTGGACGAAAACGGCCTTGGACGGTTCTGTCCAGCGGGCAGCCCTCCCACCGGTGGGGAGCACCTCCGCCGACCGTGGTGGTCCATGGCCGGAACCGTCCACGAAGTGGCGTTGGCCGGCGTCTTAACGTCGTGCAATGATCAGGTCGCACGTTTAGGAGACCTTGTCACCGGGGGGTTCAAGGAATGCTCGCGACTTTCGGGCTGGACGCGACGGCCGAGGCGGTCTACCGGGCCATGCTCGCCAGGCCACGGGAGGGCGTGGCGGGGCTGGCGGCCGTGCTGGCACTGCCGGAGGACGAGGTGCGGCAGGGGTTGGACACGCTGAGCGAGCTGGCGCTGGTCCGTCCGTCGCACGACCGGGACGGCGAGCCGCGGGCGGTCCCGCCGGACATCGGCATGGAGTTGCTGATGGCCCGGCAGCAGGAGGAGCTGGCGGCCCAGCAGCAGCGGATCGAGGCGTCCAGGGCGGCGGCGGCCCGGCTCATCGCGGAGTACGCCGAACTCCGGCCGGCGGCGCCCCACCCGGGCGTCGAGCAGTTGGTCGGACTGGACGAGATCCGCGACCGCCTCGCCACGCTCACCCGCCAGGTGGAGACCGAGGTGATGACCTTCGCGCCGGACGGCGGCCACACTCCGGAGAGCATCGCCGCCGCGCGGCCGCTCGACGAGAACCTGTTGGGCCGCGGCATCCGGATGCGGACCGTCTACCTGGACAGCGTCCGCAACAGCGCGCCCACCGTCGAGTACACCGAGTGGCTGGCCACCCTGGGCGGGCAGGTCCGCACGGTGGCCGCGCTGCCGATCCGCATGATCGTGGTGGACCGGAGCACCGCGGTGATCCCGGTCAACAACGACGACACCGCGGCTGGTGCCGTCGTGCTCACCGGCCACGGCACGCTGACCGCGCTGTGCGCGCTGTTCGAGAGCGTCTGGGCGGCGGCCGAGCCGCTGGGCGCGGTGGCCCCGCGGGAGACCGGTGGGCTCACCGGCCAGGAGGCGGCCGTGGTCAGGCTGCTCGCCGAGGGCCTGACGGACGAGACGATCGCCAAGCGCCTCGGCGTCTCGACCCGCACCGCCCGCCGGATCGCCACCGACCTGATGACCCGGATCGGCGCCCGCAGCCGCTTCGAGGCCGGCGTCCGGGCCGTCCAGCACGGCTGGCTGCCGCACCACCTCTGAGCGCCGGGCGCGCCCCGGCCGGCTCCTCGCCTACCCGCGCCCGGCCGCCGCGTTCAGTGAGGGATCGAGCAGGACCGGCTCCGCCGTCCGTACCCGCGCCAGCTCTGTCGGGTCCAACTCGGCTGCGGCCAGAGCGCTTTCGGCTGGACCGGCGTCGGCGAGCAGGGTGCCGTCCGGCCCCCAGACCGCGCTGCCGCCGCAGCCGTGGTAGGGACCGCTGGGACCGCTGAAGTTGGCCAGCAGTACGTAGCCGGTGTTGTCCAGCGCCCGGGCCGGGAAGAGGATGTCGCGCTGCCGTTCACCGTTCCCGCGGCCGAACATCGCGCCCACCAGGTACCCGTGGCACCCGGCGAGCGCGGCGGCCCGGGCGTGCTCGGGGAAGCCGGAGTCCCAGCAGATGCCGAGCCCGAGGCGCCAGCCGTCCAGCTCGACCGTGCAGCCGCTCGACCCCGCGCCGAAGCCGGCCGCGCGTTCGGTCGGGGTGACGTGCTGCTTGTCGTACTGGGCGACCAGGTGGCCGTCCCGGCCGAGGACGAGCTGCGAGATGAGCGGTCCCCCGTTCCCGGGATCGACCGTCGGGGCCCCGACCGCCACGGCGGTGCGGGTCTCGGCGCAGGCGGCGGCCAACGGGTCGAGCCGGGGGTCCGTGCCGCTCAGCGTCTGGCGGCCCGGGTCGGCCAGGATCCCGGGCAGCTCGTACCCGGTGAGGAACAGCTCCGGCAGCACCAGCAGGGAAGCTCCCCGATCGGCGGCCCGCCTGACCAGTTCGGCACTGGTGGCGACATTGGCGGCGACGTCCAGCGGGACGCAGGGCGCCTGGCCGGCCGCCAGGGTGATGGGGGTGGTGGGCAGATCGTGCAGATGATCCATGTCTGATCAACCTACCGCACGGCGCCCCAGGACCGGCTGGCCGTCCGGCCGGCGCCGCGAGGGTGGGCTTGGTTCTCCAACGGTTCCGGAGCTACAGTGAATCCAGTTTTCAAACTCGCTTCCGGGCTCGAGAAGGAGACCGTCATGCGTGATGCCGTCATCGTCGAGGCCGTCCGGACCCCGATCGGCAAGGGGAAGCCGGGCGGGGCGCTCTCCACGGTGCATCCGGTGGAACTGCTCGCTCACACCCTGCGCGCGCTCGTCACTCGCAGTGGGATCGATCCGGCCCTCGTCGACGACGTGATCGGCGGGTGCGTCGACCAGGTCGGCGAGCAGGCGATGAACACCACCCGGTACGCCTGGCTGTCGGCGGGGTTCCCGGACTCCGTGCCGGCCACCACGGTGGACCGGCAGTGCGGCTCCTCGCAGCAGGCCGTTCACTTCGCCGCGCAGGGCGTGATGTCCGGGGCGTACGACCTGGTGGTGGCGTGCGGGGTCGAGTCGATGAGCCGGGTGCCGATGTGGTCCAACGTGCCGAAGGGCGCCGACGTCTTCGGGCCCGGTGTGGCCGCCCGCTACCCCGAGGGGCTCGTCCCGCAGGGCGTCAGTGCCGAACTCATCGCCGCCAAGTGGTCGATCGGCCGGGAGGAGATGGACGCCTTCGCCGCCGCCTCGCACCAGAAGGCCGCCCAGGCGCACCGGGACGGGCAGTTCGACGCCGAAATCGCCCCCGTGCCGACGGCGTGGGGGACCGTCGCCATGGACGAGTCCGTCCGTCCCACCACCACGCCCGAGATCCTCGCCGGCCTGCGCCCGTCCTTCGCCGACCCCGGCTTCGCCGAGCGGTTCCCGCAGATCGAGTGGTCGGTGACGGCCGGGAACAGCAGCCCGGTCAACGACGGCGCCTCCGCCGTCCTGATCACCAGCGGCGAGACCGCGGCCCGGCTCGGCCTGCGGCCGTTGGCGCGGCTGCACAGCTTCGCCGTCACCGGCTCCGACCCGCTGCTGATGCTCACCGGCGTCGTCCCCGCCACCGAGAAGGTGCTGCGCCGGGCCGGGCTCGGCCTCGGCGACATCGATCTGTTCGAGGTCAACGAGGCCTTCGCGAGCGTGGTGCTGACCTGGCTCCAGGAGACCGGCGCGGACCCGGCCAGGGTCAACGTGAACGGCGGTGCGATCGCCCTCGGGCACCCGCTGGGCGCGAGCGGCGCCCGCCTGATGACCACACTCGTCCACGCGATGCGGCAGCGCGGCGCGCGCTACGCGCTGCAGACGATGTGCGAGGCGGGCGGCCTGGCCAACGCGACGGTGCTGGAAGCACTTTAGGACCCACTGCGAAAGGGGAAGTCGGCCCGGCCGACTTCCCCCACACAGCACGCTTACCAGCTCAGCCGCAGTCAGGCGTGAGCGAGCCGACCCGGCGGCCGTCCAGCTCGTGGTTGCCGTAGCCGCTGACCTCCTGCTCCTCGCCGGCGAAGTCGGGCCGGTCGTTGAGGCGGACTATGCAGCCGAAGCCGTCCGGGAGCGGGTTGCGAACGGACCTGGGGAAGATGGCCGGCTCGATGTCGTCCAGCTCGCGGAGGTCGAAGCCGGTCTTCGTCACCTTCGCGTCCACGGCGAGGAGCACCCGCCCGGTCTGCTGCGGTCCCTCGAACAGGCAGAGGTAACCCTGCTTGCAGGCGGCGGCGTTGGGCTCGGCCTGCACGGCCGGGGCGAAGGCGGCCGAAAGACCGAAGGTGAGCAGGGTGCTGACGGTGAGCCGGGCGACGGGGTGACGCATGGGCGAGCAACTCCTCGATGGGGAAAGTGTGGTGACGAAGACGCAGTTCGATCACGCCTCGGTCACCGGAAGTTAGCATGCGTCCACTTTCCGTTCGTATTCGTAACGTCGCTTTTCGGACAGGGCGGTGAGGGCGGCCGTGAGCAGGGCGGCCCGCTCGTCGGCCGGCGGGAAGCGGGCCGGCGACACGTCGTGCTCGGCCCAGCCCCGCTCCTGGAGCCGGAGCAGCTCCCGGTGCAGGTCGCCCGGGTCGGTCCACCGCGAGGCGTCGGCACAGGCCGCCACGAACCGCCAGTCGGGATCGGCCACGGCGAGTTCGGCGGCGAGCGCGGCGAGGGCCTGCCCGGGGGCGGTCGCCGCCAGCACCTTCAGGGCGGCGACCCGGACGCCGGGCAGCGGGTCGTCCTCGTACTCGGCCAGCACCTCCTCGATCCCCGGCCGGTGCCGCTCGTCGAGCTGGTGCAGCCGGGCCAGCGCGGCGGCGGCCTCGGTGCGGACCGTCGGTTCCGGGTCGTCGTCCAGCAACCGGACCAGCAGCGAGACGGTCCGGCGGTCGCACGGGACGTCCGGCCGCACGGCCACCACCGCGGCGGCCGCCCGCCGCACGCCGCCGTCCGGGTGGTCGAGCAGCTCCAGGAGCACCGGCGCGCAGTCGTCGCGGACGGCCAGGTAGAGCGGGAGCGCGGCGACGAGCACCACGGGGTGCTGCGCCGGCCCGCAGATCCCGTCGAGCAGCCGCGCCAGCACCGGGACGAACCGCCGGCCCTTGTCGTGGCCGGTCACCAGCACCTCGAGCAGTTCGGCGCCGAGTGCGACCGACTCCGGATCCCCCGAGCGCAGCAGTGCGGCCCCCTCGTCGAACACCTCCCCGGCGGTCGCGCCGCCGGCCTCGTCGAGCACCCGCCGGCGCCGGTGGTCGCCCGCCGGGTGGGCCCGCGCGCGGAGCAGGAGCTCGGCGACGTCGACGTGCCTGCGGTGCAGGTGCAGAATCCGGCCCAACATCTGGCCCCCCGTTCGTCGGCTGACTCCATTGTGCGCCGGGGGAAGGGGAGTTGAGGGTATCCGCGGCTGCAGGGTGGTCGTTGGCGGCCCGGGGGCGGCATGCACGGTCGGTCCGGCTCGGCGGACCGGGGCGGGTGGCGGCCGGGCGGCGGTTCCCGGTGATCAACGCCCTGGCCGCCCGGCTGCTCCCCTTCGCCCCGCTGGACGCACCCTGCTGGCCGCCGCGACCCCGGCCGGGTCCGCCGGCCGCCGCTGCTGCCGGGGGGCGCTGACCACGGCGCTGGGCGCGGTGGTCCGGCGCGAGCCGCCGCTCTCCGACCGGTCGGGCGGCGATCGGGACTGGCCACTCGGAATAGCGTGATCCCATTTTTCCGAGCAGGTTTCTTCCGTCGCACCGCGCCATTCCGAGATATTCCTCACGCCCACTCCGGCAACGGAGCGGTCAACCTCACCGTCGAGGCGTGAGGATCATGAAGATTGCGATCAACGGCTGGAGTGCCGCGTACCGGTGGAGGTATGGTCGAGCACCGTGTGGCAGCATGGCGTGCCGGTTGGAGCAGCGGGGGATCACGGAGGGTAGCTGGTTACTCGGCTCGCGTGTTCGGACATGGCCCGCGGGTCACGCTGTGCAACCAGTCACCGAACTGAATTTCGAAGGGTAAAGCGGCATGTCCACGATCACACGGCTCCGACCCGTTCCCCGGCGAACTGCGGGGTCCGATGTCTGACCGCGGATCGCCGAGCGGGCCGGCCAGACTCCGCTCCTTCCTGCGCACCCGGACCGCCCTCGCCGCCGCGGCGTCCCTGATCTCCCTGATGAGCTTCGCGGTGCTGCGGCACTTCCAGAACATGTCCATGGTCGACATGCTGGTCTACCGCGCCGAGGGTGCGGCCGTCTGGAACCACCAGGACCTCTACGCGATGCGGCTGCCCGGCTGGGACCTGCCGGCGACCTATCCGCCCTTCGCGGCCATGCTCTTCGTGCCGAGCTCCTGGTTCGACGTGACCCCGCTGCGCGCGATCGTCACGCTGCTGAACGTGGCCCTGCTGGGCCTGCTCGCCTACCTGGCGTTCAAGCTGGTCGGCTGGCCGCGGGAGCGGCACCGGCTGATCGGGGCGATCCTGGTGGCCGGCTTCGGCGTCTGGCTGGAACCGGTCTACACCACGCTGCAGTACGGCCAGGTCAACCTGGGCATCGCCTGCCTGGTGCTCTACGACTTCACCCGTCCCGACAACCACCGCTACAAGGGCGTCGGGATCGGCCTGGCGGCCGGGATCAAGCTGGTGCCGGGCCTGTTCGCCGTCTATCTGCTGCTCACCGGCCGGATCCGGGCCGCTCTGGTCGCCGGCGGCACCTTCCTGGCCAGCGCGCTGATCGGCGTCGTCACGTTGCCCGGTGCGTCCTGGGGCTACTGGACCGACTACATGTGGGACACCCGCCGGGTCGGCATCACCGAACTGGTGGACAACCAGTCGCTGCGCGGGGCGATCTGCCGACTGCTGAGCAGGCACGACCCGGGCATGATCGCCACCGTCGGCACCGGGCTGGCGCTGCTGCTCGGCCTGTCGGTCGCCGTGGTGGCCGGTCGCTCGGCCCGGGTGATGCGCCGGGCCGAGGCGTGGGGCGTGATCTGCGCCGCGCTGACCTCCCTGCTGGTCTCGCCGATCAGCTGGACGCACCACTACGTCTGGTGCGTGCCGCTGTTGATCCTGCTGCTCACCGAGGCGGTCCAGGAGGCCGGGCAACCGAGTGGGCTGCGCCGGCTGCGCTGGCGGCCGGCGTTCGTCGCGGTGCTGCTGGCCTTCCTCTCCTACGCGATGTGGCTGGTGCCGCAGGCCGGGGGGCTCGGGGTGCCGTGGAACTGGCAGGTGCCGTCGTCGGTCTATCCGGTGACCAGCCTCGCGGTGCTCGGCGCGATGGCGTACCGGATGTGGCCGGTCGGTCGCGACATGATCCGCCAGTGGCAGCTCGGCCGGGCCGAAACCGCTCAGGAACCGGCCCGCAGCGCCGCGTTGACAGGTCAAAGGTAGTCAGAGGTACAAGATGGTCACCCAACAGGTACAGGTAGCCGCGCCGACGCGTGGCCTGATCCCGGCACAGGTCCGCCGGCAGGCCGGCAATCTGTTGACCGGAACGCTCGGTTCGGGCCGGCGCCGCACGGTGTTGTTCGCGCTGCTCTGCTTCGCGGTGACCTGCGCGACCGACATGCAGTACTGGACCTCGGTCCAACTCGGCGGATTCGACCTGGGGATCTTCGATCAGGGGATCCGCGGATACGCGCATTTCCACCTGCCGATATCCGAGGTCAAGCGTTACCACCACGAATTCCCGCCCGGATTCTCACTGCTCGGTGACCACTTCTCGCCGATCCTGGCGCTCTTGGCCCCGCTCTACTGGATCTGGAACGATCCGCGCTCGCTGCTGATCGGGCAGTCGCTGCTCTTCGCGGCGGGCGTCCCGCTGGTGCGGCGGATCGCGCTGGCGAACTTCGCACAGGCGCCGGGGCGGGTGGCCCGCCGCGCCGCCGACCTGGCCATGCTGGCCTACGGCCTGGGCTGGCCGCTGCTGAACGCCGCCAAGGTCGGTTTCCACGAGGTCGGGTTCGCCGTCCCGCTGACCCTGCTGATGCTGGAGCGGGGGGCGGCCCGGCGGTACGGCATGACGATCGCCGCCGCGGTGCTGCTCTGCTGCACCAAGGAGGACCTCGGACTGTTGGTCGGCGCCTACGGCCTGGTGCTCATCCTGCGCGGCCGGCGCTCCGGCGACCGGCGCGGCGTGCGGGTCGGCGCCGGGCTGCTGGTCGGCGGCCCGATCGCGACGGCGGTGGCGATCCAGTGGCTGATCCCCGCGATGGGCGGTGAGCCCGGCTACTACTGGAACTACCAGGAGCTCGGGCCGAACGCCGGCGCGGCGGCGGTCAACGTCCTGCACGACCCGATGCTGCTGGTGCACGGCGCGTTCAGCGCTCCGCTCAAGCCGCTGCTGGTGCTCTGGCTGTTCGGCACGCTGCTGTTGCTGCCGCTGCGCTCGCTGACGGTGCTCTGCGCGGTGCCGCTGCTGGCCGAGCGGATCCTCTCCACCAACCCCAACCACTGGTCGATCGCCCGGCACTACGACGCGTTCCTGTGGCCGGTGTTGGTGACCGCGACGATCGAGGCGCTGGCCCGGCTGTACGCCGTCGAGCGGACCCGGCGTACGGCGCACTGGCTCGGCGTCACGGTGGTCGGCTTCACGGTCGCCGCCGCGCTGCCGCTGGGCCTGATCTCGCTGGCCACCCCGGGGCGTTGGCGGCCGGAGGCGAGCGAGGCCGCGCTGGTCAGGGCGGCCGCGATGATCCCCAACGGCGCCACGGTGGAGGCCGACAACCAGGTGGTGCCGCGGCTCACCGCCCGCACCAACGTCGTGCTGGTGGACGAGACTCCGCGCGGGATGGACTACGTGCTGATCCGCTCGGTCGGCCGGTCCTTCCCGTTCTCCTCCGACAAGCAGCAGGCCGACCGGATCCAGCTGCTGCTGGCCAACGGCTACCAGCAGATCTGGGGGGACGACGGCGTGGTGCTGCTGCACCGGGTCAGGGACGTGCCGATCCCCGGCGAGGAGGTTCCGGGGCCGGGCAGCCACCCGGTCCAGGACGTCGTCCCGTCCGACGTCGGGCACAACCTGTTCCGCGGCTGATCCGGCGGGATCCGGGGCGGCGGACCACCCGGACGGTGGTGCCGGGCCTCCCGGCCGGGAGGCCCGGCGGCCCTACGGCTTCCAGTAGTCGCCCGACATCACCAGGTACACCAGCATCTTGATGCTCTCCCCGTAGTACCCGTCCCCGAACGGGTTGGTGCCGAGCTGCTTCCAGATCGCGTCGGTCCACGCCCGGTCGCCCGCCGCCATCGCGGCCGGACCGACCGCGTCGCCGGCCTCCTCGGCCTGGTCGCTGGTCGAGTACGGCGTGCAGTTGAGCTTGGTGTGCGGGTAGACCTTCTGCGGGTTGCCGCCCGACTCGCCCTTCAGGCAGGCGGATTCGAGCTTCGCGGTGGTGTACGAGACCGCCGCCGTGGAGCTGCCGTACAGCAGCGCGTCGGTGCCCAGGTGCCAGGGGACCCGGATGGAGTTGTAGCCGACGATGTTGTCGGGCTGGTCCTCCTGGTAGTCGGCGGGGGCCGGCTTGGGGCTGGTGGTGTCGGCGTTCACCACGAAGTCGGAGAGCAGGCCGCCCTTGGCCGAGTAGCCGTGGGTGAACTCGCTGATCACCGCCTGGGTCCGGTCGAGCACCTTGGTCCAGTCGTGCGCCGGGTCGTACGCGGCGAACGCGCGCAGGTGGTCGATCATCGAGTCGGACGGCCGGGTGTCGGTGTTCGGCCCGTCGTCCTCGCACTTCAGGTGGCCGTCGGGGGCGACGTCGTGGGCGTAGACGTCGGCCAGCCAGGCCTTGGCGTCCGCGGTGTAGCCGCCCCACTGCCGGTCGGCGAGGATCAGGCCGTAGCCGATGTCGAGGTCGCCGTCGGTGGCCGCGTCCGGGGTACCGCTGCTGTAGTACTCGCAGGTCCTGCCGTCCAACTGCCACTGCATCAGGCCCCACTGGTCCCGGTGGTCCTTGACCAACTGCCAGAGGCCGTCGAACTCGGTCCGCGCGTTCGGGTCGTACCCCGCCATCAGGGGGACGATGTTCATCCCGTAGCCCTGTCCCTCGGAGACCGGGCCGTTGTCGCGGGCGTCGCTGTCGCCCTTGGTCGAGACGTAGTACTCGTTCGAAGCGCAGCCGTGGACCAGGTAGTCGGCCTTCCAGGAGTCGTACTCCTTCTCGACGGCGGCGTCCCGGGCCGACTGCGAGGTCGAGGGCATCACGCCGACCTGGTAGGTGACGTGGGTGGGAAACGGGTGGGTGACACCGGCGGCGGTGGCGGGGGCCGCGCCGGCGAGGCCGAGGCCGAGCGTGGTGGTGGCGAGTGCGGAGCCGGCGGCCACGAACCGGCGGATTCGAGGTGACGGTCGAGGGGACATCAGCTCTCCGGTGGGGGAGGAGGGGGGTTAGGAAAGTTTCTTAACTTAGCCAAGGGCATGTCAATACCCGTGCATGACCCCGCGCCCGACCCGACACGGCACCCCACGCGGCGCCGTGTGATCGATGATGGGAGCCGCGCGGGCCGTGGTGGCCCGTCAGGGACGCCCACCGGCGGATCGGGGCATGGTTATGACGGAGCATCTGGTGGTCATCGGCGCGGACGCGGCGGGCATGTCCGCGGCCTCGCAGGCCCGGCGGCGACGCGGGCTCGACCAGCTGCGGATCACCGCCTTCGAGCGCGGCACGTTCAGCTCGTACTCGGCCTGCGGCATCCCGTACTGGGTCGGTGGCGAGGTCCCCGGGCGCGACGCGCTGATCGCCCGGACGCCCGCCGAGCACCGGTCCCGGGGCATCGACCTGCGGCTGGGCACCGAGGTGGTGGAGATCGACCCGGTCGGCCGCCGGGTGCGCGGTCGCGAGCTCGCCACCGGCGCCGAGCAGTGGACCGGGTACGACCACCTAGTCATCGCCACCGGCGCCGAGCCGGTCCGCCCGGACCGTCCCGGCTTCACCGCGCCCGGTGTGCACGGGGTGCAGACGCTGGACGAGGGTGCGGCGCTGCTGGACTCGCTACGACACGGGGTGCGGCAGGTGGTGGTGGTCGGCGGCGGCTACATCGGCGTGGAGGTGGCCGAGGCGATGCTGCGCCGTGGCCTGGAGGTCACCATGCTGCACCGCACGCCGGAGCCGATGCCCACCCTCGACCTTGACCTCGGCCGGCTGGTGCGCGAGGGGCTGGAGAGGCTCGGCGTCGCGGTGCTGCCCGGCGCCGAGGCGCTGGAGGTGCTGCTCGGGCCGGACGGCCGGCCGCGCGCGGTGCGCAGCACGGCCGGCGAGCACCCGGCCGACCTGGTGGTGCTGGGGCTCGGGGTGCGGCCGCGGACGGCGCTGGCCCGGGCGGCCGGCCTGCCGCTCGGCGTCTACGGCGGGCTGCGCACCGACGAGACGATGCGGGTGCTCGGCACCGAGGACGTCTGGGCGGGCGGGGACTGCGTCGAGGTGCTCAACCTGGTCTCCGGCCGTCACCAGCACGTCGCCCTGGGCACCCACGCCAACAAGCACGGGTTGGTGATCGGCACCAACCTGGGTGGTGGCCGGGCCGCCTTCCCCGGCGTGGTCGGCACCGCGGTGACCCGGGTGTGCGACCTGGAGATCGCCCGCACCGGGCTGACCGAGCGCCAGGCGACCGCGGCCGGCCTTCGCCACACCGTGGCGGTGGTGGAGTCGACCGCGCAGGCGGGCTACCTGCCAGGGGCGCCCCGGCTGACCGTCAAGATCCTCGCCGAGCACGGCACCGGGCGGCTGCTCGGGATGCAGATCGTCGGCGGACCGGGCGCCGCCAAGCGGATCGACGTCGCCGCGGTCGCGCTGGCCGGCCGGCTGACGGTGGAGCAGCTGGTCCACCAGGACCTGGGCTACGCGCCACCGTTCTCGCCGGTCTGGGACCCGGTGCTGGTGGCCGCCCGGAAGGCGGCCAACCAGCTCTGAACGAGGCTCAGTTGACGTAGATGCTGGGGCTTCCGGCCTGGCTGGTGTCGGTCACCGGGCCGTAGGCGGCGGTGAAGTACCCGGCCGAGAAGCAGGTGGCCGGGCCGCTGCTCAGGGTGAACGGCTGCGCGTTGAAGCTGATGCTCTGGTCGGTGTTGGAGGTGGTGCCGGAGAGGCTGCTCGGCGAGGCCTGGTAGCTGCAGGTGACCGTGCCGAGCAGGGTCTGCAGCACGATGTCGGTCTGGATCGGGCCCGTGGTCGGGTTCAGGGTGACCGGGCTGCCGGTCGCGTCGCTGACGTCGTTGCTGTAGCTGAGGTTGTCCACCGTCACGCTCTGCACGCCCATCACACCCGGGATGTTGACCGCGCTGCAGTTGCCGAAGGTCTGGCTGGTCAGGGTCTCCACGGCGGTGCCCGGCGCGCTCGGGTTCGAGGCGACGGTGGCGGCGAAGCCGGAGGAGGCGCAGCTGACCCCGGTGCCGCCGGCGGCGGTGGAGTAGAGCGTCGCGGCGGTGTTGGGGCTGAGTGAGGCGGTGAGCGCGTCACCGACCGCGGCCGGGCTGCCGCCCGCCGAGCCGTAGGTCAGCACGGCGGGGCCGTCCGCCGAGGCGGGCAGCGCGGGCAGCACGGCGGCGGCGAGGGCGGTCAGGGCCGCGCCGAGGTAGAGACGGTTGCGCACGGGAGTTCCTCGTTTCCACTGGGGTGGGGTGGGATGGGGAGGGAACGGGGGCTGAGGGGGCTCAGTGCTGGACCGCCGAGCTGCCGGCGGACGCGGCGAGGGCGCCGGTCAGGTCGCTCAGGCTGGTGTCCAGGGCGAGTGTGGTGTCGGTCTGCTGGAAGCTCACCGAGCCCTGGCCGGCGCCCGAGGGCAGGCCCATGGCCAGGTCGATCACCGGGTCGAGGATGCCGCCCAGGCCGCAGCCGGTGGCGCCGGGCACGCTGAAGGTGTTGTCCACCAACTGGGCGCCGGTGAACGAGGCGATCAGGGAGTGGTGGCCGTTCGGGTCGCCGGCCACGCTGATCGTGCCGGGGCTGCCGGTCATCGGTTGGGCGGGAGGCGGCGGCGCGGTACGGCCGGTGGTCGGCCGCAGCACGATCGGCGAGGTGTCCGAACCGAGGTAGCAGTCGTCGCCGAAGAAGAGGTTGGACAGGTGGAGCTTCACCGGGAGTTGGAACACAGGATAGGGCTCGCCGGCCGCCAACGGGGTGAAGTCGGTTACCGGACCGGCCAGTTCGACCTGGGCGAAGATACTCGTGATGCCGGGCAGGAAGTTGGTGATGCCGGGGATGGTGATCTGGGCGGGCTGCGCGTCGAGCAGCGCGGCGCCGGTGGGCGCGACGGTGCGGTACTGGTTGGCGGTGCTGCCGTCGGGGAACTTCACCACCGGGGCCGACTTGTCCCAGTAGACGCCGAACTGCAGCGTGATCGGTGAGGTGAGTGGCACCGTGGTGGTGCCGATGGTGAAGCTGCCGGCCTGGGTCACCGAGACCACGCAGCCGACCTGGAGGTTGGTCGGGTCGGTCATGGCCGGTGCGGTCACCGGACAGGCGCCCATTCCGGTGTACGGTCCACCGGGCGCGCCGCCGGCGGCGTGTGCCGGGACGGCGCCGACCAGGAGGCCGGTGGCGGCAGCGGCGACGGCGGCGATCCGGCCAAGTGACCGAGGGGTTCGGGGCATGCGGGGGTACTCCTCACGGCACGGGGGTGAGCGGGAGCAACGGGACAGCCCCGCCGGGGAGTTCGGAGCGGCCCGCTCGGCGCCACGAGCGGGTGTACGGCCGGAGAGCCGGCGGGTCCGGACGGCTGCCACCGCGGCCCGCCTTCGCCATACTGAGGGCGTCACGAGTTCGCCACGCCCTCCTCCGAACCCGCCCGGCGGGCTGCGGAAACCGGCACTGTCCCGAGGCCGGATAGCCCCCGAGACCGGGAAGCAACAGTGCCGAAACATTGAAAACCTGTGAAGGTTCTAAACCTGACTCTTCGTCATCGTCAAGGGATGGCACACGAGTTGACAATAAATCTTGAATTCGCCACGCTCTCCGACGAGTCCGTGCTACCGGGCACCCGCAGTGGTCGGGATCCCGCCCGGTCGATCCGCCGTGGACCGAGCCGGTTGCCCCCCGAAGTGGTGGCGGCGACCCAGCGTGACCGGCTGCTGGACGGTGTGGTGCACACGGTGGCCCGGCACGGCTACGCGGGTGCCCGGGTGAGCGACATCTGCCAGGCCGCCGGGGTCACCCGGCCGGTCTTCTACGAGCAGTTCAGCGGCAAGGAGGAGGCCTACCTGGCCGCGCACCGGCACGGTACGGCGGTGGTGATCCGCCGGATGGAGGAGGCCTTCGCGGCGCAGCCGGACTGGTGCGCCGGGGTGCAGGCCGCGCTGCGGGCACTGCTGGCGATCCTCGCGGAGGTGCCGGCCTTCGCCACCATGGCGGTGGTCGAGCTGGACGCGCTCGGACCGGCCGGGCGGCTGGTGCGCGAGCGGCTGCTGACCAGGTTCCGCCGGCTCTTCACCGAGTGTCCGGCGCCGCCGGACGGGGTGGTCGCCGAGTTGCTCACCGACACCGTGGTGGGCGGGCTGCACGCCAGCATCTACCGCTGCATAGCGGCCGACCGGCACGCCGAACTCCCCTACTTGCTACCGACTTTGGCGCAGTTCGCGCTGGCACCCTTCCTCGGTCCGGCGGAGGCGGCCGAGCGGTTGGCCCGGGCCGAGGCGGCTGGGGCGCCGTGGCCCAAGCCGGTGCTCGCCTGCACCCTGGACCGGCCCGGGCGGCCCGCGGCCGCGGACCGGCGGGCGGCGCGGGCGCACCCGGAACCCCTTGACCCTCCGTCGACCGCGAGATAACTTCCAGTGAACTGCCACGGAGGTTGTCGCGATCATCAACTCCCCTGCCAGGGATGGTGGTTGGCTGCTCCCGTGGGCGCTGTCCGCGCCAGGACGACGTGTTGGTGAACCACCGGTCCACAACGACACCCTGGAGCACACATGGCCATGTCCGAAGCGTCGACGCCGGAGCCGGTGGCGCCCGGCCCAGCCCGGAAGGGGCGGGTCCGGCTACGTCGAGCGGCCCTGATGGCGGTACCGGCCGTCGCGGCCGGAGCCGTCCTGATGGGGCTCACCGCGCAGGGCGTGCTGGCCGCCCAGTTCTCCATCTCCGGCATGGCCTTCTCCGTCACCGCCGACCGGCTGGACGGCACCGGGTTCGAGCAGTTCGGCGCGATGGACCACATGATCCCGAACAGCCCCAACGCCGGGAAGACGGGCGGCCAGGTGCTGGTCGCGGTCTCCGCGGTCAAGCAGGCCACGCTGACCAACCTGTGCCAGAGCGTCAACCTGGGCGGCACCAACCTGAAGATCACCGCGGGTAACCAGGGCACCCCGGTGACCGCGAGCGAACTGACCACCGACTCCGACCTGCTCACCGGCGACGCCCAGTTCGGCAACATCCAGATCGGCGGGGACGCCAGCACCCTGAACGAGGCGGGGGTGGCGGGTCCGCCCGGGGTCTTCGGGCAGCAGTCGGACACCGTGACCATCCAGAACCTGCGGCAGGACAACTACGCCACCACGGCGGCGTCGTTCAAGCTGCCGGGGCTGCGCCTCAGCTTCAGCGGCCAGGGTTGCTGAGGTGACGGACGAGCCGGAGCCGGATGGCCCGGAGGCGGAGGGGTCGGACCCCGGGTCGAGGGCCGAGGCCGGGCCCGCGGTTCCGGAGGCCGCCGCGCCGGAGCCCGCCGTGCCGGAGGTCGAGGCCCCCGAGGTCGAGGTGCCCGAGGTCGAGGTGCCCGTCCCCGCGTCCGCGGTCGCCGCTCCCGTCGTCCCCGTCGCCCGGGTCCGGTCCTTCGCCGCCTGGCGGGGTCGCCGGCCGTTCTGGGGCGGCCTGCTGGTCACCCTGGCCGGTGCGGAGATCCTGGTCACCGAGAAGGCGCCGCTGCCCGTCATCCTGCACATCGGCATGCAGGGCCTGGCGGGCTACCTGGTGCCGATCCTGTTGCTGGTGACCGGCCTGCTGCTGCTCTTCAACCCGGCCCAGCGGCTGTTCTACTCGATCCTCGCGGTGCTGCTGACCCTGGGCACCTGGATCACCTCCAACCTCGGGGGCTTCCTGCTCGGCATGCTGCTCGGCTTGATCGGCAGCTCGCTGGCCTTCGGATGGCTGCCCGAGCAACCGGCCCGACGTCGCCTGTTGCGGCGCGGTCGGGGCGGCTCGGCGACCCCGGCCTGAGGCCGCCAGCCAGGCCGAGCGGCGTCGAAACTGAGAATCCTGCCCGATATCGGGCAGGATTCTTGGTTTATTCCGACCGTACGCCTAGGCTCGCTCTCCGTGTCCACCACTCCACCGCCCCAGTACGGCGACCTGCTCGCCCACCTGACCCGCAGCAGCGCGCTGGCCCCGGGCGAGGCCGCCCGGGTGGTCGCCGAGGTGCTCGCGTACTTCAACGAGACCACCGGCGAGTACGTCCAGCGCCGGCACGCCGAGCTCCAGGCGCGTGGACTGACCAACGAGCAGATCTTCACGCGGATCGCCGAGGAGCTGCCGGCCCGCCGGGTCGTGGCACCCGAGCTGTCGGCCCGCCAACTGCGCCGCATCGTCTACGGCTGAGCCGCCGAGCCCACCCGCCGGACCCCGCCGTACCCCACCCGTCCCTCCCACCCTCAGGAGAGCCACCAGCCATGTGCGGAATCGTCGCCTACATCGGCCCCAAGGACGCCACCCCCTTCCTGCTCGAAGGCCTGCAGCGCCTGGAGTACCGCGGTTACGACTCGGCCGGGGTCGCCGTCACCGGCAAGGGCGCGGGCCTGAAGACGCGCAAGACCAAGGGCCGGGTGGCCGACCTGGCCGCCACCGTGCCGGCCCGCTTCAAGGGCTCCACCGGCATCGGCCACACCCGCTGGGCCACCCACGGCGAGCCCAGCGACGCCAACGCCCACCCGCACCTGGACAACGCCGAGCGCTTCGCGGTGGTGCACAACGGGATCATCGAGAACGCCGACCAGCTCCGCGAGAAGCTCACCGCCGAGGGCGCGGTGTTCCGCTCGGAGACCGACACCGAGGTGCTGGTCCACCTGGTCGCCGCGCACGCGGCGGAGGGCACCGAGCTGGAGGAGGCGGTCCGCTCCGCGCTCGCCCTGGTGGTCGGCACCTACGGCATCGCCGTGCTCGACGCCGAGCGGCCGGACCGGATCGTGGTGGCTCGCAACGGCAGCCCGATCGTGCTCGGCATCGGCGAGAAGGAGATGTTCGCCGCCTCCGACGTCGCCGCGCTGGTCCGCTACACCCGCCAGGTGGTGCACCTGGAGGACGGCGAGCTGGCCGTGGTGCGGGCCGACGGATTCCGCACCTTCACCGAGGACGCGCGCCCGACGAACCGTCAGCCCTCCACCGTGGACTGGGAGGTCGACTCCTACGACACCGCCGGGCACGCGCACTACCTGGTCAAGGAGATCCACGAGCAGCCCGCCGCCGTCGAGCGCACGCTCGGCGGCCGGCTCGACGAGCGCTTCGCCACCGCGCACCTGGGCGGCCTGAACCTGGAGCCCCGGGAGCTGCGCGACATCCGCCGAGTGAAGATCATCGGCTGCGGATCGGCCTACTACGCCGGCCAGATGGGCGCCCAGCTGATCGAGGAGCTGGCCCGGATCCCCGCCGACAGCGAGCCGGCCTCGGAGTTCCGCTACCGCAACCCGGTGATCGAGGCGGACACCCTCTACGTCGCGGTCAGCCAGTCCGGCGAGACCTA
Source organism: Kitasatospora sp. NPDC052896 (assembly GCF_044547075.1). Lineage (NCBI taxonomy): Bacteria > Bacillati > Actinomycetota > Actinomycetes > Kitasatosporales > Streptomycetaceae > Kitasatospora > Kitasatospora sp. NPDC052896. The sequence goes on along the minus strand of NZ_JBITZU010000003.1, from coordinate 458,367 downwards.
CGACACGCTGGCCGCCGTGCAGGAGGTCAAGCGCAAGGGCGGTCGGGTGCTGGGCGTGGTCAACACGGTCGGCAGCGCCATCGCCCGGGCCTGCGACGGCGGCATCTACCTGCACGCCGGACCGGAGATCTCGGTCGCCTCCACCAAGGCCTTCACCTCCACCGTGGTCGCCTTCGCGCTGCTGGCACTCCACTTCGGCCGGATCCACGACCTCTCGCCGGCCGACGGCCGCCGGATCGTCGAGGGTCTGAAGGCGCTGCCCGGCCAGATCCAGGAGATCCTGGAGCAGGAGAAGGAGATCGCCGCGCTGGCCGCCGAGTACGCCGACTGCCAGGGCATGATGTTCATCGGCCGGGTGCGTGGCTACCCGGTGGCCCGGGAGGGTGCGCAGAAGCTGAAGGAGATCAGCTACGTGCACGCCGAGGCCTACCCGGCAAGCGAGTTGAAGCACGGCCCGCTGGCCCTGATCAGCCCCGAACTGCCCACCGTGGCGCTGGTTCCGGACGACGAGCTGCTCGACAAGAACCTCACCACGCTCGGTGAGATCCGGGCCCGGGCCGGTCGGGTGATCGCGGTCGGCCACCGCGTGCACGACCCGAAGCTGGCCAACCACAGCATCACCGTCCCCAAGAGCGAGCCGGAGCTGGACCCGCTGCTGCTCAACATCCCGCTGCAGCTGCTCTCCTACCACGCGGCGGTGGCCCTGGAGCGGGACGTCGACAAGCCGCGCAACCTGGCGAAGAGCGTGACGGTCGAGTAGGCGCCCGCCGGCCCCGGCGCGGATCGCTCCGCGTCGGGGCCGGCGGTTGCGAGGGACGGCCCATTCATAGGATGATCCCCGTGCCTCTTGTCTATTCCTGTTCCGGAAGGGGTCCCAGATGCGGAGACCGCCATGGGTACCCGCGGGCATGGATCTTGACCGGCCGGCCGCGGCTCGGGTGTACGACTACTACCTCGGCGGCTCGCACAACTTCGCCGCGGACCGCGAGATGGCCCGGCAGGCGATGAAGCTCTGGCCCGACCTGCCGTTGATCATGCGTGCCAACCGGGCCTTCCTGCGCCGTTCGGTCCAGTTCCTGGCCGAGCGCGGCATCACCCGCTTCCTGGACATCGGCTCGGGCATCCCGACCTTCGGGCCGGTGCACGAGGTGGCCCGGGAGATCCATCCGGAAGCCCGGGTGGTCTACGTGGACAACGACCCGGTCGCCGTCGCGCACAGCCGCCTGCTGTTGCAGGACGACCCGCTGAGCCAGGTGGTGCGGGCGGACCTCACCGACCCGGTCGACCTGCTGGACCGCCCCGAGGTGGCCGAGCTGCTGGCCCCCGGTGAGCCGGTGGCGCTGCTGCTGGTCGCCGTGCTGCACTTCGTCGGCGACGAGCAGGACCCGGAGGGCATCGTCCGCACGCTGCGCGACGCCCTGCCGCCGGGCAGCGCGATGGCGCTCAGCCACGCCTCGCTGGAGGGCCGCCCCGACCAGGCCGACTCCCACCAGGACCTCTACGCCAGAACCCCCAACCCGCTGACCATGCGCGGGATCGAGCGGATCACCGGCCTCTTCGAGGGCTTCGAACCGGTCGAGCCCGGCGTGGTCTTCCTGCCGCAGTGGCGGCCGGAGGATCCGACCTCGGTGGGTCCGCATCCGGAGCGGATGACCGGCGTGGCCGGGGTGGGGCTGCGGACGTGACCACGGCCCGGGCGGCGGACGAGCGTGCCGTCGCCGCCTTCGCGGAGGACTGGGCACGGCTGCTGCGCGGCGGCCAGGGCGCCGCGATGCACCCCGTGGCACTGCGCCGGTTGGTCAAGCGGACCAGCGCGCTGCTGCACCAGGCCCAGCAGCACGAGGGAGCCTTCGACACCGCCCCCGCCGCGGAGGCCGGCGCGCTGCTGGTGGACCACCACTTCACCGACCCCGACCTGCTGGCCCGGGCGATCCAGCTGCTCCAGACCAGCGAGCTGTCCCCGGCGCTCTCCGGTGCCTTCGCGGCCGGCTGGGCGGCGGCGCTGCGCGAGCGCACCCTGCGCGAGCAGGAGGCCATCCGGCTGGCCGCCGACACCGCCCGCCGGGACGCCGAACGGGCCCTGCGGGAGTCCGAGGCCAGGTTCCGGGCGCTCTTCGAGAGCGCGGCGATCGGGATCGGCATCGGCGACGTCGAGGGCAACATCCTGGCGGTGAACAAGGCGCTCCAGGAGATCTTCGGTGCCCGTCCGGAGGACATGCGCGGCCGCCGGGTCAACGACCTGGTGCACCCGGAGGACACCCCGGGGGTCTGGGAGGCCTACGAGGAACTGGTCAGCGGCAAGCGCGAGCACTTCCAGTTCGACAAGCCGTACTACCGGGCGGACGGCGAGGTGGTCTGGACCCACCTGACCGTCTCGCTGATCCGCGACGACGAAGGCACCCCGGTGTACCAGGTGGCGATGTTGGAGGACATCACGGACCGCTACCGGCTCCAGGAGCGGCTGCGCCACCAGGCCACCCACGACCCGCTGACCGGGCTGCCGAACCGTTCGGCCTTCTTCGAGCGGCTGGAGGCGCTGTTCGAGTCCCCCGAGCCGGGGGCCCGGTTCGGGCTCTGCTACGTCGACCTGGACGGCTTCAAGGTGGTCAACGACAGCCTGGGCCACGAGATGGGCGACCAGCTGCTGGCCGCCGTGGCGCTGCGGCTGGAGACCGCGTTGCGCCCGCTCGGGCACCTGGTGGCCCGGCTGGGCGGCGACGAGTTCGTGGTGCTGCTGGAGGACTGCCGGGGGGAGCAGGAGGCGGTCGCGGCGGCCAAGACGGTGCTGGCGGCGCTCGCCAAACCGGTGCCGATCGACGGGCACCGGCTGGCGGTGGGTGCCAGCGTGGGCGTGCTGGAGCGGCCGGTCGCCGCGACCACGCCGCTGGCCGCGGTGCGCGCCGCCGACCTGACGCTCTACCGCGCCAAGGAGGAGGGCCGGGGCCGGTGGACGCTCTTCGACCCGCAGCGCAACGCCCGCGCGGTGAGCCGGTACGCGGTCTCGGTGCGGATGCCGGTGGCGCTGGACCGCGGCGAGTTCTTCATCGACTACCAGCCGCTCTGCGACCTCGCGAGCGGCCGGCTCGCGGCGGTCGAGGCGCTGGTCCGCTGGCGGCACCCGCAGCTGGGCGTGCTGGGTCCGGACGAGTTCATCGGCACCGCCGAGGAGACCGGGCTGATCATGCCGCTCGGCCGCTGGGTGCTGGAGCAGGCCTGCGGCCAGGCGGCGGACTGGGTGGCCCGGTTCGGCGACCGGGCGCCGCAGGTCAACGTCAACCTGGCGGTCCGGCAGGTCCGCAACGCGGGGCTGGTCGGCGACATCGACCGGATCCTGCGCTCCACCGGGCTGGACCCGGCCCGGCTGCAACTGGAGATCACCGAGAGCGCGGTGGTCGGTCCGGAGGACGAGTCGCTGCGGTCCCTGCACTCGCTGGTCGACCTGGGCGTCTCGCTCGCCGTCGACGACTTCGGGACCGGCTGGTCCAACCTGGCCTACCTGCGCGACCTGCCGGTCTCCTGTCTGAAGATCGCCGGCTCGTTCGTCAGTGACCTGAAGGAGTCCGGCAAGGAGCAGGTGCTCGGCTGGCGGATCGTGGGCGGTCTGGTCTCGCTCGCCCACACGCTCGGGCTGACCGTCACGGCGGAGGGCGTGGAGAACGCCGACCACGCCCGGCGGCTGCGCGAGATGGGCTGCGACCGGGCCCAGGGCTGGTACTTCGGGCGGCCGGCCCGGCCGGAGGAGATCGTCCGGCGGATCATCGGGACGGACGTTCGCTAGCGACGAGTTGCTGGTCAACTCCGCTTGTCGTCTTGACAGTTGGACATGTACGGGTCACCTTGGCGGGACCGACGACAAGGAGTCCCGCTGTGCAGAAGCCTCTTCTCGGTGCGCTCGCCGCCCTGCTGCTCGGTTCGGCCAGCGCGCTGGCCGGCGCGGTTCCGGCGCAGGCCGCGGTCCCGGTCAGGTCCACCGTCGCGCCCGCGGCCACCGTGAGCTTCGCCGGGACGGTCGCCCTGAGCGACTGCTCCGGCTCGGTGGTGCGGATGCCCGACTCCGTTGCCACCGACCCGGCCCTGGTGCTGACCAACGGTCACTGCCTGGAGACCGGCATGCCCGACCCGGGGCAGGTGATCACCGACCAGCCGTCCAGCCGCAGCTTCACGCTGCTGAGCGCCTCCGGCGGCAGACTCGGCACCCTGCGGGCGAGCAAGGTCGTGTACGCCACCATGACCAACACCGACGTGACGCTCTACCAGCTCACCAGTAGCTACGCGGCGATCCAACAGCGCTACGGCATCAGCCCGTTGACCATCTCGCCGGACCATCCCACGGTCGGCGAGCCGATCGAGGTGGTCTCCGGGTACTGGCGGACCACCTACTCGTGTGGCATCGACGGCTTCGTGTACCAGTTGCACGAGGCGAACTGGGTCTGGGACGACTCGGTTCGCTACACCTCGACCTGCGACACCGTCGCGGGTACGTCGGGTTCGCCGGTGATCGACACCAACACCGGGTTGCTGGTCGCGGTCAACAACACCGGCAACGAGGACGGCGAGAGCTGCACCCTCGACAATCCCTGCGAGGTCGACCAGGACGGCAACGTGACGGTCCATCGGGGAACCAACTACGCCGAGGAGACCTATCTGCTGCCGGCCTGCTTCGCGCCCGGCAACCAGCTCGACCTGACACTGCCCGGGTGCACGCTGCCCACCCCCTGACCGGTGTTCCCCGGGCGCCGGTCGGGACGTCCTCGGCCGGGTGCGCCCGCGCGACACCCGCGGTGCTGACCGCGGCGGGCGCCGGGCCGGTCCCCGTGGTGCCGCGGCGGAGCCGGCCGGTGGTCGAGACGGCGGCGTGGGCTTTCCTGCCCGCGCCGCCGTTCGCGTCGGGCTGCCGCCCGCGTCGGGTTGCCGTTCGTGTCCGGCTGCCGCCCGTGTCGGGTTGCCGGCCCGGCGACCGCTATCCGGCGCCGACCATCCGCAGAACCAGGGTCGCGTAGCGGTCGCCGAGCTGTTCCGGGGTCTCGGTGCTGCGCTCGTTGTACCAGCGGGCGACGTCGATGCCGAGCGAGGTGACCGCGCGGGCGGTGGTGCGGGTGGTGGCCGGCGGCACGTCGAAGAGGCCGGCCGCGACGCCCGCCTCGATCACCCGCATCACGGTGTCCTCGATCCGTCGGCGCAGCTCGGCGACCACCTCGAAGTCCTCCGCCGGCAGTGCCCGCAGCTCGTAGTTGACGATCCGCCCGACGGTGTGGCCGCGGGCGTGCCAGGCGGTGAACGCCGCCACCAGCCGGCGCATCTGCTCGCGCGGGTCGCTGCTCTCCGCCACCGCCGCCTCGACCAGCGCGAGCGTGCCGGCGTGCCCGTTCCGGCTGATCTCGGCGAGCAGCGCGGCCTTGGAGGTGTAGTGGATGTAGAGCGCGGCCGGGCTCATTCCGGCGGCGGTGGCGATGTCACGGGTGGTGGTGGCGTGGTAGCCGCGGGTGGCGAAGGCCTCGACGGCGGCGAGCAGCAGCCGCCGCGCGGCCTCGGGCCGGTCCCCGGGCCACAGGTCGGCGAGGTGCTGCGGTTCGGTCATGAGCGACATCCTCGCATGGGGCGGGTCACGGACGGTTGACAGTGTGGCCCGGGGACAACATGCTAAGCAAGCGCTTAGTTACCGCCGCGTAGGCCGGCCGCGGACGTTCGCGGCGACAGGCGTCCGCGACGGACACCCCCGCAGCAGCATCCGAGTGAGGACGGCCATGACGCATTCGTTCAAGGGACAGGTAGCGTTGGTCACCGGCGCCAGCCGGGGAATCGGGCTCGGCATCGCCCGCGAGCTGGTGGAGCGCGGCGCCCAGGTCTGCGTCACCGCCCGGACGCCCGAGCCGCTCGCCGAGGCGGTGCGCGAGCTGGGCGGTGCGGAGCACGCGATCGCGGTGGCCGGCAAGGCCGACGACCCGGCCCACCAGCAGGACGCGGTCGCCCGCACCATGGAGGCCTTCGGCCGGCTCGACCTGCTGGTCAACAACACCGGGATCAACCCGGTGTTCGGGCCGGTGCTGGAGACCGATCCGGCTGCCGCGGCGAAGATCCTCACCGCGAACGTGCTCGGCCCGCTGGCCTGGACCCGGCTGGCGCACGCCGCCTGGATGCGCGAGCACGGCGGCGCGGTCGTCAACGTCTCCTCGGTCGCCGGGCTGCGCAACTCGCCCGGGATCGGCATGTACGGGGTCAGCAAGGCGGCGCTGTCCCGGCTCACCATGGAGCTGGCGGGCGAGCTGGGCCCGCGGATCCGGGTCAACGCGGTGGCGCCGGCGGTGGTCAAGACCCGCTTCGCCGAGGCGCTCTACCTGGACCGGGAGGAGGAGGTCGCGGCGGCGTACCCGCTGAAGCGGCTCGGCGTGCCGGCGGACGTCGCGGGAGCGGTGGCCTTCCTGCTGTCGGACGAGGCGGCCTGGATCACCGGGCAGACCCTGGTGGTGGACGGTGGCGTGACGCTGGGCGGCGGGTTTTGAGCGCGGGGGGAGTGGGTGCCGGCTTCAGCGCCGTCGGGGCGCGGGTGGTGGTCACCGGTGCCGGGCGCGGGATCGGGGCCGCGCTGGCCACCGCCTTCGCGGCGGCGGGTGCCCGGGTGGTGGTCAACGACCTCGACCCGGAGGCGGCCGCCGGGACCGCGGCGGGGATCGGCGCACTCGCGGTGCCCGGTGACGCGGCGAGCCGGGCGGGCGTCGCCGCGCTGGTCGAGGCGGCCCGGGCCGAGTTGGGCGGGATCGACGTCTTCTGTGCCAACGCCGGGGTCGCACCCACCGGTGGCGCGGACGCCCCGGGGCAGGCCTGGGAGTCCGCCTGGGAGGTGAACGTGCTCGCCCACGTCCGGGCCGCCGAGCTGCTGCTGCCGGAGTGGTTGGAGCGCGGCGGCGGGCGGTTCGTGGCCACCGTGTCGGCGGCGGGGCTGCTCACCATGCTCGGCTCGGCGCCGTACGCGGTCACCAAGCACGGCGCGCTGGCCTTCGCCGAGTGGCTCTCCGCGACCTACCGGCACCGCGGTGTGCGGGTACACGCACTCTGTCCGCAGGGGGTGCGGACCCGGATCCTGGCGGACTCCGGCGAGGTCGGCCAGGCCCTGCTGGCGGCGGACGCGCTGGAGCCGGAGGAGGTGGCGCGGTCGGTGCTGCGGGCGCTGGCGGAGGAACGGTTCCTGATCCTGCCGCACCCCGCGGTGGCCGACTACTACGCGGCCCGGGCCACCGATCCGGACCGCTGGCTAGGGGCGATGAACCACCTGCAGCAGAAGATCGTCGAGGCACGGGACGTCGAGGCACGCGGCGTCGAGGCACGGGACTGAGGACTGGTCGGTATGAAGGCTTGGCAGGTAGGCGAGTTGGGGCTGCCGCGGGACGTGATGCGGTTGGCCGAGGACGTTCCGGTGCCCGAGCCGGGGCCCGGGCAGCTGCTGGTCCGGGTGCGGGCGGCGGCGGTCAACTTCCCGGACGCGCTGATGTGTCTCGGCATGTACCAGGTGAAGCCGCCGCTGCCGTTCACCCCGGGCGTCGAGCTGTGCGGTGACGTCCTCTCGGGGGAGGGGGTCCCCCCGGCCGGGGGCTGGGGGAGGGTGATCGGGAATCCGGTGCTGCCCGGCGGGGCGTTCGCCGAGTACGCGTTGCTGGACGCCGGCTCCGCCTTCCCGGCGCCCGCCGCCCTGGACGACGCCGAGGCGGCGGCGCTGCACATCGGTTACCAGACCGCCTGGTTCGGGCTGCACCGGCGGGCCGCGCTGCGGGCCGGGGAGACACTGCTGGTGCACGCCGCGGCCGGCGGGGTGGGCAGCGCGGCCGTGCAGCTCGGCAGGGCGGCCGGGGCGCGGGTGATCGGTGTCGTGGGTGGTGCCGAGAAGGCCTCGGTGGCGCGGGAGTTGGGCGCCGACGTGGTGATCGACCGGAAGTCGGAGGACTTCGTGGCGGCGGTCAAGGAGGCCACGGGCGGACGCGGGGCGGATGTGGTCTTCGACCCGGTGGGTGGTGACGCCTATGCCGGTTCGACCCGGTGCGTCGCCTTCGAGGGGCGGATCGTGGTGGTCGGCTTCGCCAGTGGGACCATCCCGACGCCCGCGCTCGGGCATGCGCTGGTGAAGAACTACTCGGTACTGGGCCTGCACTGGGGCCTCTACAACACCAAGGACCCGCGGGCGGTGCGGACCGCCCACGAGGAGCTGGGCAAGCTGGCCGAGGCGGGCGTGATCCGGCCGTTGGTGAGCGAGCGACTGCCGTTCGACCAGGCGGCGGACGGTGTCCAGCGGGTCGCGGAGGGCGGCACGACGGGGCGGGTCGTGGTGCTCGTCTGACGGTCCGCCGGGCCCGAACGCCGTCCGCCTCCGCCGCCGCGTCGTCGTTCGGGCCGGCCGGGAGCGGATCGGCAGGCGCCTTGCGCGTCCCCGCTCCGAACGGTCGGGCCGGTCCGGTTGGTCGGGCCGGTCTGGCAGGTCCGGTTGGTCAGGCTGGTCCGGTTGGTCAGGCCGGGAGATCCGCCAACTCGGCGAGCAGGGACCGGTGGTGCCCCGGGGTGCCGAGGGCGAGCTGGTCGGCCTTGGCGCGCTTCAGGTAGAGGTGGGCCGGGTGCTCCCAGGTCATCCCGATCCCACCGTGCAACTGGACGCACTCCTCGGCGGCCCGGACCGCCACCGTGCCGCAGTGTGCCTGGGCGACCGCCACGGCGATCGCGGTGTCGGGGGAGAGGGCGGTGGCGGTGACGGTCTCGGCGGCCAGGGCGTCGGCCGCGTGGCGAGCCGCCGCGCGGGCGCCGGTCAGTTGCAGCCAGAGGTCGGCCAGCCGGTGCTTGAGCCCTTGGAACGAGCCGACCGGACGGTTGAACTGCCGGCGCTCGCGCAGGTATCCGACCGTCTCGGCCAGGCACCACTCGGCGATGCCCAGCTGTTCGGAGGCGAGCAGGCCGGCTCCGGTCTGTAGGGTGCGCTCCAACACGGCTGGTTCATCGGCGAGTTGGCGGGCCGGAGCGCGGTCCAGCAGCACATCGGCGAGTGGGCGGGTCAGGTCCAGCGAGCGGCGCGGTTCGATCGTGCAGCCGCCCGCCGCCGGCTCGACCACGAAGAGTGCACCGCCCTCGGCGGGGACCACCAGCAGATCGGCCGAGCGGGCGTCGGCCACCGAGGTGACCCGTCCGCTCAGCGTGCCGTCCGGGTCGCGCCGCACCGACGGGGTGAACGGGCGCCCCGGCGCGGTGGAGAGCGGGACGGCCAGACTGCCGGTCCGTGTCCCGTCTGCGAGGTCGGCCACCGCCGGATCACCCGCCGCCAGCAGCGCGGTGGTGGCCAGCACGGCACTGCCGAGGAAGGGTACCGGCGCCACCGAGCGCCCCAACTCCTCCAGCACCACGGCGGTCTCGCGCACCGAGGCGCCCGCGCCACCGAGCGCCTCGGGCACCGGCAGCCCGGCCGTGCCGAGGTCGGCCGCCAGGGTCCGCCAGAGCGCCGGGTCGTGAACGTCCGGTGCCTCGATCCGGGCCAGCGTCACGGCGGCCGGGCTGTGGTCGGCGAGCAGCGCGCGCACACTGGCCCGCAGTTCCTCCTCGACCTCCGAGTAGAGCAGGTTCATCGCGCCAGATCCTTCCAGGGGACGTCCTTGTCGGTGCGCGGCTCGGGCGGGAGGCCCAGCACCCGTTCGGCGATGATGTTGCGCAGGATCTCCGAGCTGCCGCCCTCGATGGAGTTCCCCTTGGCCCGCAGGTAGCGGTAGCCGGCCTCGCGGCCGTTGAAGTCCACCAGTTCGGGCCGGACCATCGTCCAGTCGTCGTAGGAGAGGCCCTCCTCACCATTGAGTTCGACCTCGAAGCCGGTCAACTCCTGGGCCAGCCGCGCGAATCCGAGCTTGGTGCCGGCACCCTCCGGGCCCGGCTGGCCGGCCGCCAGCTGCTGGCGCAGCCGCTCGCCGGTCAGCCGCAGCACCTCGGCGTCCAACCAGTGCTGGAGCAGCCGCTGGTGGAGTTCGGGGGTGCGCAACTCGGGCCGCTCGCGCCAGGTTTCGGCGACGATGCCGATCAGGCCGCCCTCGCGGGGCACCCGCTGGCCGCCGATGGAGACCCGTTCGTTGTTGAGCGTGGTCTGCGCGACCTGCCAGCCCTCGCCGACCGGGCCCAGCCGGTCGCTGTCGGGGATCCGCACGCCGGTCAGGAAGACCTCGTTGAACTCGGCCTCGCCGGTGATCTGGCGCAGTGGGCGGACCTCGACCCCGGGGGCGGTCATGTCGCAGACGAAGTAGGTGATGCCCCGGTGCTTGGGGACGGTGGGGTCGGTGCGGGCGATCAGGATGGCCCAGCGGGCGGTGTGGGCGGAGGAGGTCCACACCTTCTGGCCGTCCACCGTCCAGACGTCGTCTGGGCCGAGGACCGCGCGGGTGGCCAGGGCGGCGAGGTCGGAGCCGGCGCCGGGCTCGCTGAAGAGCTGGCACCAGACCTCCTCGCCGGTCCAGAGCGGGCGCAGCAGGCGGAACTTCTGCTCCTCGGTGCCGTAGCGCAGGATGGTCGGCGCGGCCATGCCGAGGCCGATGCCGATCCGGCGCGGGTCGTTGTCGGGCGCGCCGGCCGCGGCCAGTTGGGCGTCCACGACGGCTTGCAGCGCGCGTGGGGCGCCGAGGCCGCCGAGCCCGACCGGGAAGTGCACCCAGGCCAGGCCGGCGTCGAAGCGGGCGCGCAGGAAGTCGAGGGGCGCGGTGCTCGCGGGCGGGTGGGCCGAGAGCAGTGCTCGCGTTCGAGAGCGGAGCTCTTCGACGCTGGGCGGGGCGGTGGGGGCGGCGATCGAGGAGAGCGGTGCTCGTGTTTGTGAGCGGTGCTCTCGAGCGAGGGCGGAGGTCTCCTGGGAGAGCGGTGCTTCCTTTTGAGAGCGGTGCTCTCCCGCGGCGGCCGGGTCGGTGCTCACCCGCGCACCCCCTCGTACTTGCGCAGTTCGCGGCGGGCCAGTGAGCGGCGGTGCACCTCGTCGGGGCCGTCGGCCAGCCGGAGGGTGCGGTTGCCGGCCCAGAGGTGGGCGAGCGGGGTGTCCTGGCTGACCCCCGCCGCGCCGTGCGCCTGGACGGCCTTGTCGAGGATCCACTCGACGGTCTGCGGGACCACGATCTTGATGGCCTGGATCTCGGTGTGCGCGCCGCGGTTGCCCACGGTGTCCATCAGCCACGCGGTCTTCAGCACCAGCAGCCGCGCCTGCTCGATCCGCACCCGGGACTCGGCGATCCAGTCCCGCACCACGCCCTGCGCGGCCAACGGCTTGCCGAAGGCGACCCGCTCGGTCACCCGCCGGCACATCAGCTCCAGTGCCCGCTCGGCGATCCCGATCGCCCGCATGCAGTGGTGGATCCGTCCCGGCCCCAGCCGGGCCTGGGCGATGGCGAACCCGGAGCCCTCCGCACCGATCAGGTTGGCGGCCGGCACCCGGACGTCCTCGAAGAGCACCTCGGCATGGCCCCCGTGGTCCCGGTCGTCGTAGCCGAAGACCGTCATGCCGCGCTTGACGGTCACCCCCGGAGTGTCCCGCGGCACCAGGAGCATCGACTGCTGGCGGCGCGGGTCGGCGGTCGGGTCGGTCTTGCCCATCACGATGAAGACCCGGCAGTTCGGGTTCATCGCCCCGGTGATGTACCACTTGCGGCCGTTGACGACGTACTCGTCGCCGACGCGCTCGATCCGGGTCTCGATGTTGCTCGCGTCCGATGAGGCGACGTCGGGTTCGGTCATCGCGAAGGCCGAGCGGATCTCACCGGCGAGCAGCGGCTCCAGCCACTGCTTGCGCTGCGCCTCGTCGCCGAACTCGGCGAGCAGCTCCATGTTCCCGGTGTCCGGGGCCGCGCAGTTGACCGCAGCTGGGGCCAACTGGATGCTCCGGCCGGTGAGTTCGGCGAGCGGGGCGTACTGGAGGTTGGTCAGGCCGGCGCCCAGGTCCCCGGGGAGGAAGAGGTTCCACAGGCCCTGCCGCCGGGCCTCCTGCTGGAGTTCGCCGATGATCGGCGGGGTCGCCCACCGCTCCCGCGCGGGGTCGGCGAGTTGGGCGTCCAGCACCGGCTCGGCCGGGTGGACGTGCTGCTCCAGGAAGGCGGTGAGCTGTTCGCGCAGCCGCTCGGTGCGGGCGTCGTAACCGAAGTCCATCTCTCTCAGCTCTCCTTGAGGGCGGTCAGGCCGTGCTCGACGAAGCGCGGGACCAGCTCGCCGACCCGGTCGAAGCCGGCGCCGACGGTACGGCCCTGGCTGTAGCGGAAGTGGATTCCCTCCAGCACCACGGCGAGCTTGAACGAGGCGAACGCGACGTACCAGGGCACCGCCGAGACGTCCCGGCCGGAGCCCCGCGCGTAGCGGTCGACCAGTTCGGCGCTGGACGGGAAGCCCGGCGCGAGCGCCACGCCCGGGATCACCCCGGCGAAGCGGCCGGCCAGCTGGGTGTACATCACCAGCAGGCCGAGATCGGTGAGCGGGTCGCCGAGAGTGGACATCTCCCAGTCCAGCACGGCGGTGATCCGGTCGTCCGGACCGACCAGCACGTTGTCCAGCCGGTAGTCGCCGTGGAGCAGGGTCGGGGCGGGGGACTCCGGCAGGGTGGCGGCCAGCTGGGCGGCCAGCTCGTCGATCCCCGGCACCTCCCGGCTCCGGGAGGCCGCCAACTGCTTGCCCCAGCGCTGCACCTGGCGGGCGAGGAAGCCCTCGGGGCGCCCGAAGTCGGCCAGCTCGACCTCCCGCGGGTCGATGGCGTGCAGCGCGACCAGGGTGTCCGCCAGGTGGTCGGCCAGCGCCCGGACCCGTTCCGGTCCGAGCGCCGCCAGCTCCGCGCTGCTGCGGTGCGCGGTGCCGGGCACGAACTCCATCAGGTAGAACGGCGCGCCGATCACCTCGGAGTCGGTCACCAGCCGCACCGTGCGCGGGACCGGGACCGGCGAGCCGTGCAGCGCCGTGAGCACCCGGTACTCGCGGGTCATGTCGTGGGCGGTGGCCAGCACGTGTCCCAGCGGCGGCCGGCGCAGCACCCACCGTTCGGTGCCGTCGGTGAGCCGGTAGGTCAGGTTGGAGCGGCCGCCCTCGATCAACTCGGCCCGGAGCGGGCCGGTCCCCAGGTGGTCGGCGAGTCGCTGGAGGTCGAGCCCGGGGGGATTGTCGGTCATGGTGTCCTCACGAAGAGTGCCCGCACGAAGATGACTAAGCGCTTGCTTAGCTTCGTGCCGGTGAGGCGGGATGTCAACGGGCGGCACGAACGCGCGAGCCGCGGCCGCCTGGATGGCGGACGCGGCTCGGAGCGGGCGGGAGGAGGCTCAGTGGCCGTCGGAGCGGCGGCGGTGCAGCACGAAGCTCTCCAGCGGGCTGATCGTCCCGTCCGGCTGGGCGACCGTGTAGTACGTGACGTGGATGCTGGTGGTCGCGCCCGGCCCGCTGCCCGGGTCCACGGTGAACGCGGCGAAGCCGTACGAGTGGTCCAGGTCGCGCACGCCCACCCAGGGCGCGTCCTCGTACACGTACACCGGCGGCCGCTTGCCGCCCGCGGCCACCGGGCCGACCCCGGTGATCACCTTGGCCCTGGCCGGGGCGAAGAACTTGTCGTTGGTCGGCGAGGAGGTGCCGCCACCGCCGAGCACCATGTGCACGGTGCCCTGCGAGGTGTCGATCACGTCGGTCGCGCCGGAGACCGGCGCCGGGGTGAGCGTCTCGGAGCCGGAGACCGTGCCGCGCACCGCCAGCGAGCGCTCGTAGTTGTGCTCGTGCCCGCAGACCACCAGGTCGACCTGGTAACGGTCGAAGAGCGGGCCCCACTGCTCGCGCACGCCCCGGTCGGCGCCGTTGGCGTCCGAGGAGCTCACCACCACCTGGTGCATGCAGACCACCACCCAGTCGATCGACCGGTCGGCCCGGGCCTTGCGCAAGTCCCGCTCCAGCCAGGCCCGTTGGGCGCCGCCGCTGTAGCCGTGCACGTAGGCGTCGCCGGCGTCCTGGTAGGCGACGTCGTCGTTCTGCAGCACCACCACGTGCACCGAGCCGACCGTGAACGAGTACCAGAGCCCGGCGAACTCGCTGTCGCCGCCGTTGTCGGGCAGGTCGAAACGGGTCTGGAAGGCGGAGAAGCCGATCGGGCCGTTGGCCTTCTCGTTCTCGTGGTTGCCCGCGGCCGGCATCCACGGACGGTAGCGGGCCGAGCGGGTGTTGTTGGCGAAGAAGCCCTGCCAGGTGCGCAGCCGGTCCGGGCTGATGTTGGCGTAGCAGAGGTCGCCGTTGAGCAGGTGGAAGAGCGGGTCCAACTGCTCGATCCCGGCCACGATGTCCGCCGAGGCGGGGGAGGCGATCCCGCTGGGCACCACCGTGAAGTCGCCCTTGCCGTCCGGCTGCCAGGTGGTGTCCGGCACCGCCTGGTCGCCGAAGCTGGTGAAGGTGAAGGCCTGCCGGCCCTGGGCCGCGGTGCGGAAGGTGCCGGCGTCCGGGCGGCCGCCGTCGTGCAGCGCCGCGTAGGTGTAGTAGCTGCCGGGGTGGAGGTTCCGCATCCGGGCGTGGTGGGTGTGGACGGTCCGGTTGCTGACGCCGTCGGTGTAGGTGCGGGTCTCGGCGGCCACGGTCCGGCCGAAGCCGCCGTCCAGCGAGCCGAGCCGGAGCCGGGGGTTGCGGACCGGACCGTCGGTGGTCCAGGAGGCGGTCATCTCCCGGGACGGGTCGGCGCCGAAGGTCAGGTGCAGCCCCTCGACGGCGGGGGCACCGAGCGCCTCCGGCCGGGTGAGCAGCAGCGGCGAGCCCTGGCCGCCGGCGCCGTCCGCCGCGTCCGCCGGGCCGGCGGTCAGCAGCGGCGCCGCGGTCAGCGCGCCGCCCACCCCGGCCAGCCGCAGCGCGGTGCGACGGCTCACGCCGTTCGCGTCACTCTCCTGGTCGGCACCGCCGTTGATGGCACTTTCCACGCGGAATCTCCTCACAGCTCTGGTGATATGACGGTCGCTCAGGCTAGGGGTGCCGCCCGCCGAACCGGTGAACGGTGTCGGACGCCGTCCTGAACGGTTACAGTGGGCTCCATGCGCACGCTGCTGCTCCCGCTCAGCTGGTGGCCGTCCTAGGACGGCCGCGCATTTCCCATGCCCTGGGCCGTCCGGTTGGACGGCCCTCTTGCTTGCTCCACTGCACGGGCCCGCCGGACGGTCGACCCACACCAGAGGAGAAGCCCCGATGACGCTGCCCAACCCGGCCCCGTCGCACGCCATCCGCGCCGCCCGGACCGCCCTCGTCCGTCCCGCCGTGTCCCGGCCCGCCCCGGAGTTGCCCCGGGTGCTGACCGGTGACCGCCCGACCGGTCCGCTCCATCTCGGCCACTACTTCGGCAGCCTGCTGAACCGCCTGCGGCTGCAGTCCGAGGGCGCCGAGCTGTTCATCGTGATCCCGGACTACCAGGTGCTCACCGACCGCGACACGGCCGATCAACTACCTTTCTTCGTAGAGGAGTTGGTGGTCGACTACCTGGCCCTCGGGCTGGATCCGGAACGTACCGTGATCTTCCGGCACAGTGCGGTGCCCGCTCTCAACCAACTACTGCTGCCCTTCCTCAGCCTGGTCAGCGTGGCCGAACTGCACCGCAACCCGACGGTCAAGGACGAGATCGCGCACTCCCGACAGGCCGGCGTGAGCGGCCTGATGCTCACCTATCCGGTGCACCAGGCCGCCGACATCCTGTTCTGCAAGGCCGGGATCGTCCCGGTCGGCCAGGATCAGCTGCCCCACCTGGAGGCCACCCGGACCATCGCCCGCCGCTTCAACGCCCGCTACGGCAAGGGCGGTTCACCGGTCTTCCCGGTTCCGGAGGCGCTCCTCTCGGCCGCCCCACTACTGCTCGGCACGGACGGCGGCAAGATGAGCAAGAGCCGTGGCAACGCCATCGCGCTCGGCGCGGACGAGGACGAGACCGCCCGGCTGCTGCGCGGCGCCAAGACCGACGCCGACCGCCGGATCTGCTACGACCCGGCCGGTCGCCCCGAGGTGTCCAGCCTGCTGCTGCTGGCCGCGCTCTGTCAGGGCCGTGACCCGCACACGGTGGCCGCCGAGATCGGCGACGCGGGGGCCGGCCGGCTCAAGGCGGTGGTCACCGAGGCGGTCAACGAGCACCTGCGCCCGTTCCGGGCCCGCCGTGCCGCGTTCGCCGCCGACCGCGCCCACCTGCGCGCCGTCCTCTCCCGCGGGAACGAGCGGGCCCGCGAGATCGCCGACGCCACGCTGGCCGAGGTCAACGCCGCGATGGGGATGGCCTAGCGGAGGGCGGCCCGCTCGGCGGGCTCGTCCCCCGGCTCGTCCCCCGGGCCGTCCGCCGGGCCGTCCGCCGGGCCTGGACGAAGCTCCAAGGGTGTGGCGGTCCACAGATTGTGGAACCGGATCTCTTGACGAGGGGAGGCGGGCTTTCTAGATTTCCTGCAACACGAAATTGTTGTTCCGGGATGCGGAATCCCCCACGCCCGGATGGCAAGGTCGTGCGCGCAGCAGAACCCAGCAGCAGCCCAGCAGGAGCTCATGGACCGGACCCGTTCGCCGCGGGTGCCGGAGGTGGGCGGCCCCCACCGCCGCCCACCGGGGTCGTCCCAGCGTCACCGTGCACCGTCCCAGCACTTCGGTCGTCGTGCCCGGACCCGAAGCCGCCAGCGGCGGGCCGCCCCGGTTGGCCGGGCCGGCCCGCCGTCCGCCCGACGCCGTCTCAGTGCCGAGGTGGCGTCAGATGTGGAGGACCACCCATGCGCCGTCACGACCCGGAGCAGCCCGCGCACCCGGTCGACCAGCTGCTGCCGCCCGGTCGGATGGCCGCGGTCGCGCTGCAGCACGTGGCCAGCATGTACGCCGGGGTCGCCGCGCCACCGCTGGTCATCGGCGGTGCGGCCGGCCTGACGCCCGCCCAGCTGACCACGCTGCTCGCCGCCACCCTCTTCGTCGCGGGCATCGCCACGCTGCTGCAGACCCTGGGGTTCTGGCGGGTCGGGTCGCGGCTGCCGTTCGTCAACGGCGTCTCGTTCGCGACCGTCTCGCCGATCCTGGCCGTGCTGGCGGCCCGCAAGGGCGCCGCCCTGCCGCTGATCTTCGGCTCGACCATGGTCGCCGGGGTCTGCTGCTTCCTGCTGGCACCGGCCTTCTGCCGGTTGGTCAGGTTCTTCCCGCCGGTGGTCAGCGGGACGGTGATCACGCTGATCGGGGTCTCGCTGCTTCCGGTGGCGGGCAACTGGGCGCAGGGCGGTGACGCGACCTCGAAGAGCTACGGCTCGCCGGTCAACCTCGGGCTGGCCGCCTTCACGCTGCTCACCGTACTGCTGCTGAACCGCTTCCTGACCGGGTTCCTGCAGCGGATCTCGATCCTGATCGGCCTGCTGCTCGGCACGCTGGTGGCGATCCCGCTGGGCCGGGTGGACTTCCACACCCTGCGCAGCCTGCCGGTCTTCGAGCTGCCGCACCCGTTCGCCTTCGGCGCCCCGCGGTTCGAGGTCTCCTCGATCGTCGCCATGCTGGTGGTGATGGTGGTGTCGATGACCGAGTCCACCGCCGACATGATCGCGCTCGGCGAGGTGGTGGAGCGCCCGGCCGACGCCCGGACGATCGCCGCCGGCCTGCGGGCCGACGGCCTGGCCAGCGCGCTCGGCGGGGTCTTCGGCACCTTCATCTGCTCGGCCTTCGCGCAGAACATCGGCCTGGTGGCGCTGACCCGGATCCGCAGCCGGTTCGTGGTCGCGCTCGGCGGCGCGCTGCTGGTCGTGATGGGTCTGCTGCCGGTGGTCGGTGGTCTGGTCGCGCTGGTTCCGCAACCGGTGCTGGGCGGGGCCGGAGTGGTGCTCTTCGGCACGGTGGCGGTGGCCGGCATCCGGACCCTGGGCCGGGCCGACCTGAGCGTCGGGTCGAACGCCGTGATCGTCGCGGTGAGCCTGGCCTTCGGGATCTTCCCGATCGCCTACCCGGGCATCTACCACGCCCTGCCGCAGCAGGTCGCCACCATCCTCGGCTCGGGCATCTCGGCCGGCTGCCTGCTGGCGGTGACGCTGAACCTGCTCTTCAACCACGTCGGCCGGGGGCGGGAGGTGCCACCGGCGTACGTCCCGCAGGCCCAGATCGAGGCGCTGGGCCGGGTCGAACGGCTGGGCGAGCCGGCTGCCTGAGCCCGTCCCGGTCCGTCGGGAAGCGGTCGTTCATCCGCGCCGGGCCGCCGCCTCGGCGCGGAGCTGCTTGAGGCGGGTCACGTCGGAGCAGTGGCCGAAGCCGGGGGCCGCGCTGCGGTCCGGGGTCTCCAGGATCAGCGGGACGCCCGCGGTGGCGGGGTGGGCGAAGAGGTCGCGGAACGGGTCGGCGCCGATGTGGCCGTCGCCGATGTTGGCGTGCCGGTCCTTGCGGGCGCCGACCACGTCCTTGGAGTCGTTGGCGTGGATCAGCCGCAGCCGGCCCGGGCCGATCGCGGTCTCCAGCAGGTCCAGCGCCTCGGCCACCCCGCCGGGCGCGGCCAGGTCGTGGCCGGCGGCGAAGGCGTGGCAGGTGTCCAGGCAGACCCCGACCCGGGGGTGGTGGTCCAGTGCCTCGGCGTACTCGGCGAGTTGCTCCAGCCGGGAGCAGAGCGAGCGGCCCTGGCCGGCGGTGGGCTCCAGCAGCAGCCAGGGCACGTCGTCGCCGAGCCGGTCCAGCTCCTCCAGCAGCGGCCGGACGTCGGCGCGCACCTGGGCCATCGCCTCGGCGTAACGGGAGCCGCCGTCCGGCGCGGTGCCGACCGCCGAGCCGGTGTGCACCACCACGCCCAGCGCGCCGATCGCGTGCCCGCGCAGCAGCGAATGGCGCAGCGAGTCGGTGGAGCGCCGGCGGGTCTCGGCGTTGTCCGAGCCGAAGTTGATCAGGTACGGCGCGTGCACGTAGGCCGGGATCGCCCGCTCGGCGCAGGCCGCCCGGAACGCGGCGTCCTGGGCCGGGTCGCCGGGCGGGGTGGCCCAGCCGCGCGGGTTGGCGGTGAAGACCTGGACCGCCTCGCCGCCGATCCGCTCCGCGTACGCCAGCCCGGTGCCGACCAGCCCGCGCCCGGCGACCGGCACGTGCGCGCCGATCGGGTTGCGGCGGGCGGGGGAGAGCGGGGGGTCGGCGTCGTTCATGCCCACGAGCATAGGCAGCGCCCGGAAACGCGACCGAGGCCGCCCCAAGCGGGGCGGCCTCGGCGCGGTGCGAGGGCGGGCGTCAGCTCACGGTGTAGCTGTACGGGATCGCCGCCAGAACGGAACCGGTGGTACCGATCTGGTTGTTCGCGGTGACCACACCACCGGGCGCGGAGACCAGGTACAGCACGCCGGAGACGGTGCTGCCCTTGGCGCCGGTCGGGGTGATGGTGACCTGCAGCGAGCCGGTGGCACCCGGCTGGACGGTCACCGGGGTGACGGCCGGCGCGGTGGCGTTGAACGCCGCGGCGAACGGGTCACCGGTGCTGGAGGTCAGCGCCGGGTCGAACGCCAGGGTGTGCGCGGTCGCGGTGATGGTGGAGGTGCCGGCCGGCGCGCCCGAGTTCGGGAACGGGCCGATCTGCTGCACGTAGGTGCTCCAGAAGCCCGACACGATCGGCTGGCCGCCCGCGTTGGAGTCCTGCGCGACCGAGATGGTCGAGCCGTTCTGGGCCTGCTTCAGGTTGCCGAAGAGGTCGGGCGAACCGGCCGTGCCGTTGATCTCCAGCTGCGCCGGGGTGCTCGACGCGGCGACCGCGGTCAGCTTGTCGGTGCCCGGGGGCACGATGAAGCTGGGGACGGTCGAGGTCGGGCTGAGCGGCAGGTTGACCGTCCCGGAGGCGCCCTGCGGCACCAGCGGCAGGTCGACCTTGCTGTTCAGCCGGCCGTCGGCCTGGACCACCTGGGTCGCGGCGGTGTTGTTGGTGTAGGACACCGTCACCGTGGTCGCCTTGCCGGCGGGCAGCTTGGTCTTGTTGCTGTTCGGCAGGCCGGGGGCCGCGGCGCGGTCCTGGTCCAGGCCGATGGTGCCGTTGAACGGCTGGCTCAGCTCGGCGCCGCTGACCGGGTTGACGACCACCAGCACGAAGCGCCAGCGGCCGGCCGCCGGGTTGATCGCGGTGGCCGAGACGCCGGCCGCGGTGCCGGTGAGCGTGCCCTGCGCGTTGAGCAGCGCGTTGCTCTCGATGTCGACCGGGGTGCCGTCCGGGCTGATCAGCGAGCCCTGCAGCAGCACGTTCGAGTCCTGGCCGAGGGTCAGGCCGACCCGGAGGTCCTTGTGGCCCTTCGGCACGTCGAAGGCGTAGGTGAAGCTCTGCGCGGGGGAGGAGTCACGGGCGTTGCCACCAGTGATGGTGCCGGTGAAGCTGCCGGTGTCACCGGAGACCGGAACCAGGGTGCGCAGGATGACCGGCACGCTGGTGGTGCGGCCGTTCGAGCTGGCGACGGTGACCGACTCGGAGCTGTCGCCGCTGGTGGTCGGGGTGGTCAGCTGCACGTGCAGGGTCTTGCTCTGACCCGGCGCCAGCGTGGTGACCTGCGGGCTCACCGCACCGGCCGGGACCGCCCGCTGGAACGAGGTGTCGAACAGGACCGGGCCGGTGAAGCCGTCGGTGCCGGCCGGGGTGTAGAAGATCGCCTTCCACTGGCCGGCGACCGGGTGCGGGACGTCCACGATGCCGAAGTTGGCCGAGACCGCGCCGCCCTGCGGACGGGTGTTGGTCTCGAACTTGCCGGACGGGTCGAGCAGGGTGAGCCGGACCACCGGGGTGACCGTGTTGCTGCCCGACTGCTGCGCCTTGCCCTGCCACGCTATCGACGCGGCGAGCCGGTCGGCGCCGGCCGGGACGGTGAACGTGACGTCGTGGTGCACCCAGGGCGCGCCGTTGGTCGCGTACGGGAACTGCGGGTCGGTGGACGAGTTCAGCGGCACGTTCTGCTGCGCGTCCGACAGCGGGGCGAAGGTGCGGGTGGCACCGCTGACGGTCTGCGGGCTGCTGCTGGTGTTGGCCACCGTGACGTCCGCGGTGTGGGTCGAGCCCGGCGTGCCGGTGATGTCCACCTGGCCGCTGGTGACCGCGACGGTGGAGCTGTTCTGGGCCGGGGCCTGGTAGCCACGGGCGGCCTCGACGGCGGCCCGGACGTCCAGCAGACCGGCGCCCTGCTCCTGGGCGGGCAGGCCGAGGTCGGTGGCGGTGCCGGTGAGGAACGCCTTGACCAGGGCCGGCGTCGGCGAGACGCCGTGGTGCCCGTCACGGTAGGCCTGGATCACGTCGGCCGCCGCACCCGCGGTCAGCGGCGCGGCCTGGCTGGTACCGCCGAAGGGCTGGATCGGGCTGCCCTGGCCGTTGAAGTTGGTGCACTCGGTGTAGATGCTGATGTCCGCCGAGCAGAGCGCCCAGTCGGACTCACCCGGGGCCACCAGGTCGACGGTCTTGCCGCCCTGGGTGAAGCCGCCCGAGGAGAGCGCCGAGATGCGGTTGTTGTCCCAGGTCCCGTTGGAGAACTGGGCGGCCGCGTAACCGGTCTGGGCGTACGACTGGTTGTCGGTCGAGGCGCCGGCCGAGATCACCTTGGGGTCGGTGGACGGGGTGCCGATGGTCCCGTTGATGCCCGCGTCGCCGCTGGAGACCGTGACGGTCACGCCGGCCGCGACGGCCTCGTCGTTGAAGAGCGAGATGGTGTCGTGCGCGCCGCTGTCCGGGGTCACGTTGCTGCCGAACGACTCGTTCAGCACGTCGACGTGGGCCACCGAGACGGCGTAGTCGATCGACTGCAGGATCGCCGAGTTCGGGAAGGTGGTGCCACCGGCCTTCAGCGCGACCAGCGAGGCGTCCGGCGAGATGCCCTGGATCCGGATGTTGCAGCCGGCCGGCAGCGGGTGGGTCGGGTTGACGAACTTCGACAGGTCGTAGCTCTCCCGGCCCTGCGCGATCATCGCCGAGGCGTCGCCGAAGGCCTCCGCCGCGCCGCTCGGCGCGAAGAAGCCGTTGCCCGAGAAGTCCTTGTAGTCGACGACCGCGTGCGAGCCGTCGGGCCGGATGAAGTCCGGGTCGTTGGGGTCGAGGCCGTCCGCGATGTAGGCGACCTTGACGCCCTTGCCGGTGGCGATCTGGTCCGCGCCGGGGGAGGCCGCGGTGCTCGCGTCGTGCGTCGAGTAGAGCGCCTCGGGCTCCAGCAGGGGCTTGGAGGGGTCGCTCGGGCAGATCGCGCCCGGGTCCTGGGCGTCGTCCGCCTTCTTGGCGTCGGCGGGGGCGGCGGCGGCCTTGGCACCGGCCGCCGGACCGGTGGCGGTGGTGGTGCCGGAGCTCGGCGGGGTCACGGTGACCGTCTGGTCCGGGACCACCTGGGCGACCGCCGGGTCGGCGGCGAGCTGGGCACGCAGCGCCGGGCTGACGGTCGCCGAGAAGGCGTTGCCGACCACGAAGCTCTTGACGTCGGTGCCACCGTTGGCCTTGACCTTGGCCAGCAGCGGCGCCTGCGAGGAGGCGGCCTGCTGCTTGCGCGCGTTCAGGTGTCCGGCGTCGGCCGGCGCGCTGGGAAGCTGGTTCTTCATAATCACGATCACCG
This sequence comes from Kitasatospora sp. NPDC052896, assembly GCF_044547075.1. Lineage (NCBI taxonomy): Bacteria > Bacillati > Actinomycetota > Actinomycetes > Kitasatosporales > Streptomycetaceae > Kitasatospora > Kitasatospora sp. NPDC052896. The sequence continues at coordinate 435,868 of NZ_JBITZU010000003.1, read as the reverse complement.
CGCTCGGAGCGCCGCTGTCCGTGGCCGCGAGGGGCCCCGGGCTGGGGAGCGGAGCGCCGTAGGCACTGGTCCCGAAGGCCAGGACCATGGAGGCGGCGGTGAGGGTGACGGCTGCTAGCTGCGGTTTGCGCCAGCCGATCATGAACATCCCTTCGTCTGATAAGACGTCAGGGGGCGTGTCAGAGCACACGTGCCGGGATCGGACGCGTGCATGCCTCTGGAACACCCGTCCCGACAAGCTCCCGCATTTCAGCGCATGGACGGGTGTTTGGACAAGGGGGTGCGGGGCACGCGCGCGGGCGATTGCCCCGGAAGAGTGTCCGATATTCGGTCAAGTGCAGTTCAGACCGGGTGTGGCGGATCTTCACAAAGGTGTGGGTGATCTTCAGCGCACCTGCGGAACGGGCGACCTGACGGAGAGACAAAAACGGACAGAGGACTCAGAGCGGGTTCAGACGGTACCGAGCGGGAGTTCCAGCTCGAACCAGACGACCTTGCCCTGCCGGGTGCCGCGGCTGCCCCAGCGGTGCGCCAGCTCGTTGACCAGCTGCATGCCGCGGCCGCCCTCGTCGTCCTCCAGCGCCCGGCGCATCCGCGGCGGATGGCTGTCCGCGTCGGCGACCTCGACGGTGAGCACCCGGTTGCGGAACAGCCGTAGCCGGGTGGGGGCGCCGGCGTGCACCAGGGCGTTGGTGATCAGCTCGCTGGTGAGCAGCTCGGTCTGGTCGGTGAGCGGCGACAGGCCCCAGCCGGCCAGGACCCGGCGGACGAACCGGCGGGCACGGCCGACCAGCGCGCGGTCCCCGCTGAGCGCGAGGGTGGCGATGACGTCGGGGCCCAGCGGGCGGGTCTGCGCCATGATCACCGCGATGTCGTCCTCCCGGGTGCCGGTGACCAGGTCGTCGAGCACGGCGTCGCAGGCCTCCTCCAGGGTGCCGCGCCGGTCGGCCACGGTGCGCCGGAGCAGCTCCAGGCCGGCGTCCAGGTCGCGGTCGCGCCGCTCCACCAGACCGTCCGTGCAGAGCACCAGCAGGCCGTCCTCGGGGAGGGTGAACTCCACGTTCTCGAACGGCACTCCGCCCACCCCGAGCGGCACGCCCGAGGGCAGGTCGAGCAGTTCGACGCCGCCACCCGCGGTGCTCGCGATCGGCGGGAGGTGGCCGGCGCAGGCCGCTGTGCAGACCCGTTCCACCGGGTCGAGCACCACGCAGACGCAGGTGGCGAACTGGCCCTCGCCGGCCGTCGCCGCGGCCTCGTCCAGCCGCCGCAGGACCCGTGCCGGATCCATCTCAAGAGTGATCAACGTTCTCGCCACCGTGCGCAGTTGACCCATGGTCGCGGCAGCCCGGATGCCGTGCCCGGTGACGTCGCCGACCACCAGTGCGACCCGCCCGCAGGAGAGCGGCACCACGTCGAACCAGTCGCCGCCGACCTCGCTGAGCACGCTGCTCGGCAGGTAGCGGTAGGCGATCTCCAGACCGGGCGAGTGGTGCACGTCCTGCGGCAGCAGGCTGCGCTGCAGGGTCAGCGCGGTGTCCCGCTCGCGGCGGTAGAGCCGGGCGTTGTCCATGCAGACCGCGGCCCGCGCGGCCAGCTCCTCGGCCAGTGCCAGGTCGGCGGCGTCGAAGGGCTCCGGGGTGGAGATCCGGATGAACTCCGCGCCACCCAGTACCCGGCCGCGGGCCACCAGCGGGACCATCAGGTACGAGTGCACCCCGGCGTCCAGGGCCGGCCGCACCCGGTCGGGGGTGGCCACGATCCGACGCAGCGACTCCTCGTCCACCTCGGCGACCAGGATCGAGCGGCCGGTGCGCAGGCTCTCCGCGTACAGCTGGGCGGACTGGCTGGTGCCGCCGACCTCGTCGGCCGCGCCGGTCAGCACCTCGCCCGGGCCGGCCTCGCCGACCGCCACCGCGCGGAGCGTCGCCGAGCCGGACGCCGGCACGGTCGGCATCTCCTCGCCCTCCAGCACCGCCTCCAGCAGGTCCACCGTGACGAAGTCGGCGAACCGCGGGATCACCACCTCCACCAGCTCCTCGGCGGTGCGGGCCAGGTCCAGGGTGGTGCCGAGCCGGGTGCTGGCCTCGTTCAGCAGCGCGAGGCGCTGCTGCGCGGAGTGGGCCTCCTCCAGCGCCCGCTGGCGGGCCTTGGCGGCGTCCCGTTCCAGGGTGTAGAGGCGGGCGTTGTCGATCGCCACCGCGGCCCGCGAGGCCAGCTCCTCGCCGAGCGTGACGTCCTCCTCGACGAAGGGCTCGCGCCCGCCGTGCCGGGCGTAGACCACCATGCCGAGCACGGTGCCGCGGGCCACCAGCGGGGTGATCCGCACCGAGCGGGAGCGACGGCCCCAGAAGGTGCGCAGCGCCGGACCGGTCAGGCCGGTGGTCAGCGGCGGCAGCTCCCAGGACGGCACCACCACGGTCTGTCCGGCCGCCATGGCCCGGGCGTACGGGGTGTTGGACCTGAGGTCGTAGACGCCGTCCACCGGCAGGTGCTCCAGCGGGTAGAGCGGGTCGGCGCTGACCACGGCGAGCCGCCTCACCCGCACCGTGTCACCCGGCCGGCCGCCGTCCCGCGCACCGCCGTCCTGCTCGCCGCTGACCAGCCGCTCCACCGCGAACACCCCGGCCACGTCGGCCAGCCGGGGCACCAGCGCGTCGGCCAGCTCCCGCGCGGTGCGCCGCAGGTCGAGGGTGGTCCCGATGGAGGCGGTGGCGTCCGCCAGCAGAGCGAGCCGCTCGCTGGCCCTGGCCGCCCGCGACTCGGCCCGAAACCGCTCGCTGACGTCGACGACGGTCGAGCTGACCCCGTGCACCATGCCCGGCGGGTCCTCCAGCCGGAAGTACGAGGCGGACCAGGCGTGGTCGCGGGTCGGGTCACCGGGCGTGCGGCCGTGGGAGCGGGCGTCGACCACCGGCTCGCCGGTCTCCAGCACGTGCCGCATCACCGCCTCGATCTCCGCGCCGTTGATCCCCGGCAGCACCTCGCTGAGCCGACGGCCCAGGTGGGCGGCGATCGACAGTCCGTTGATCCTGGCCAGCGCCTCGTTGAGCCGAACGAACCGCAGGTCGTTGTCGTAGACCGCCATGCCCACCGGGGCCTGGGTGAAGAAACCGTCCAGCAGGGCCAGGTCGGACTGGATCCGGCGGACCGACGTGACGTCGGAGGCCAGCGCGAGCACCAGCGGGTGGCCGTCGGGGCCGATCACCGGATGGGTGCGGAACTCCAGGTTGACGTGGTGGCCGGCCCGGTGGCGGACCGGGAAGACCCCCGACCAGGCCCGCCCGCGCAGGATCTGGTCGAAGAGCTCCAGCACCTGCGGGCGCTGCTCCGGGGTGATCAACAGCTGCGCGGCCTGGCGGCCGATCGCCTGCTCCGCGGAGTAGCCGAGGAGCGCCTCGGCGTCGGCGCTCCAGTGCAGGATGCGCCCGTCGCGCTCGATCAGGGCGGTGGCGATCGGGATCCGCAGCAGGCCGTCGCCGCGTCGGGCCGGGTACTCGGGAGCGGCACGACCGGGCCAGGCGTCCGCCGCGCCGCGACGGGCGTCCAGGCTGTCCTCGTGCCGTTCGTCTGCCTGCATGGCTGGGAACCTGCTCGGAGGAGAGACCACCTCGCTCAGCCATCTTCGCACGCGCGGCGGGTGCCGTCCGGACCACCCGGTCCGGACGGCACCCGTCCTAGAGCCGGTCCGGGGTGTACCGCTCGGCGCTCGCGGGCCGGGGCACCGCGCCCGGACGGTAGGCGCCCGGGCGCCTACCGCGCGGGTGGCGGGTGAGCGTGAAGCCGCCCACGCCGGCCAGCGCGGCCAGCACCCCGCCGGCCAGGGTCCAGCCCCAGCGGCTGTTCCACTGCGAGAACCAGTCGGAGTACCAGTGCGCCACCCGGCCCGCCGGGGTGGCGGCCACCGCACCGGCACCCGGGCTCGGCGTGGCGCTCGGCAGCGCGGTCGCGTCCGGCGCCAGGGTCACTCCGGCGTGCACCGGCGGGACCAGCGGCGCCTTCAGCGCGCCGCCCTCCGGCTGGGCATCGTCCGCGTCGCCGGTGCTGCTGATGTGCAGCTGCGCGGTGGTGGGCAGGCCGAGGTCCTGCTGCGGCGCGTCGGTGGCGGACAGCTTGACGTAGTACGTGCCCGGCAGCGGGTCGCCGGACCAGGGCTCGGCCCAGGACCTGATCTGCCGCAGCGTGCAGCTGACCGTGACGCTCGGCGCGCTGGGCGCGGCGGTGGCGATCTGGGTGCCCGCGGTGCAGGCCTGGCGACGGCGCAGGCCGTCGAGCAGCTCGACCGTCCAGGTCTGCGGGCCGTGCCGGTCGGCGGCGGGCGGCAGGGTGACCGTCAGGGTGGCGGTCGGGGTCTGCCCCTCGGAGGCGCCGAAGCCCCAGTAGAGGTAGTCGCCGGTGGAGGCGGCGACCGTGGCGTCCTGGCCGGGGGCCAGGTTGGTGGCGGTCAGGAAGGACGTTCCCGCGGTGGTCGCCGGAGCGATGCCGCCGGCCGAGGGGGAGGGGGACGCGGAAGGGGCCGCGTCGGCCCGGGCCGCGGTGGCCGGGCCGAGCGTCAGCAGGCCGCCGGCGAGCGCGGTCAGGCCGGTACGGAGGTGCCGGTGCATGGTCAGTCCTCCTGCCAGACGGTGATCCGCCAGCGTGCGATCCAGCCGAACAGCAGCCCGGCCAGCAGGCCGGCGCCGGTCAGTACCAGCAGCAGCACCCAGCCGCGGCCCAGACCCAGCGCGGGGCCGGCGGGGGCGGGCGAGGCCTTGGTGACGTCCACGGTCAGCTCCAGCGGCAGCCCGGGGTCGGTCGCCACGCCCGGTTGGGGGGAGAGCGAGCTGCTGACCACCAGGCAGACGTCACCACCGGTCGTGGTCGCGGCGGTGGGCGCGCCGTTCGCGGCCCAGCGCAGGCCGGTGGAGATCACGTCGGTGCGCCCGCTGCCGGCGTCCGTCCCGCGCACCAGCTCCTGCCCGGTGGGGTCGGTGGCCTGCAGCAGCACGCCGTAGTCGGGCGCCACCGCGCGGTCCAGCGAGACGCTCACCGAGGCGCGCAGCTCCTGGCCCGGCCTGACCGGCACCCGGTAGTACCGGTGCTCGGAGAACTTCTCCCGGTCGTCGTAGACGCCGGGGGCGAGCAGCGGCGCGGTGGCGCACTGGTCGGTGCCGGTGGCCAGGGCCGGGGTGTCCTGGTAGGTGGTGGTGGCCCGGCCGACGATCTGCTTCAGTCGCTGGCTGAGCTGGTCCTGGGTGTAGACGTCGGTGTAGGTGCCGCCGGTCGCGTTGGCGATGCAGAGCAGCTGGTCGCGGACCTGGTCGTCGTGGGCCAGGCCGAGCGTGTCGATCACCAGGTGGATGCCCTGGGCGGCCAGCTGGCGGGCCACGTCACAGGGGTCGGGCGGGGCGCAGTCGTCCTCGCCGTCGGTGATCAGCACGATCCGGCGGGTGGTCTGCCCGGGGCCGAGGTCCTGGGCGGCGTCGCGCAGCGCCAGGCCGATCGGCGTCCAGCCGGTCGGCCGCAGGGTGGCCACCGCGGTCTTCGCCTGGACCTTGTCGGTGTGGCCGACCGGGTAGAGCGCCTGGGTGTCCTGGCAGCCGATGCTCTTGTCGTTGCCGGGGTAGGTGGCGCCGAGCACCCGGATGCCGAACTCGGTCTGGTCCGGTAGGGCGTCCACCACCTCGTCCAGCGACTGCTGGGCGACCGAGATCCGGCTGCGGCCCTGGACGTCGGCGGTCCGCATGGACCCGCTGTCGTCCAGGATCAGGTCGACCTTGGGGGGCTCGGAGGAGGAGGCGGGCGGTGGGCCACCGGCTGGTTCGTCGGCCAGCGCCGGATACCCGCCGAGCAGCGAGGCACCGGTGACCGCCAGGGCGGCGAGCAGCCGGGAGAGCCGCAGTGCCGTTCGTCGGTTGATGATCACGGCCCGCATCTTATGGATCATCAGATCAGCTGCGCCAACTCGCCGGAAAGCCGCCGGGGTCGGTCGGCCGGCGGCGGCCGGGCTCGGGATACTGGAGGCATGGCGGCAACGGCGAACTCCTTCGAACTCGGCACGGACGGCCCGACCACCATCGTGGTCGCGGTGGACGGCACGGTCACCTCACTGCGCGCCTGCGCGTACGCGGCCGGGCTGGCCCGCCGGCAGGGCAGCCGGCTGCTGGCGGTGTACGTGGCGACCGTCGGCGTGCTGGCGGGTGCCAGCGCGGCGGCCGTGGTCGCGGTCCGGGAGGGCACCGAGCAGACCACCGCGGAGCTGCGGGAGCTGATCGACCAGTCGGCCCGGGAGCGCGGGATGGCGATCACCTTCGTGACCCGCACGGGTGACCCGTACACCGAGATCACCCGGTTCGCCGACGAGGTGCGGGCGGACGCGCTGGTGGTCGGCGCCTCCGAGCAGCGCGGGCACCGGCTGGTCGGCTCGCTCGCGGTGCGGCTGGTCCGGGCCGGGCGGTGGCCGGTCACCGTGGTGCCGTAGGGGTCGTTCGTCCGGGGAGGGAATGTCGCGTTCGGGCTCTTGGTTGTATAGTGCATCTAGATAGGTTGTATTTAGCAACCTAGCGCGAAAGGACCGCCCGCACCATGACCGCCGACCAGGGATCCGCGCCCGAGCTGCGCCACGCGCTCCGGCACATCGCCGTCCACCTGCTCACCCCGCTGCTGATGTGCCTGGGCATGGCGCTCGCCTACCAGGGCGCGTTCCACCAGCCCACCCCGCACCACCTCAAGGTCGCCGTGGTCGGCACCACGCCGCAGGCACGCGGCCTGGCCGAGGCCGTCCAGGCCAGGGCCGGCTCGGCGCTGGACGTCGGCGAACTGTCCGACCGGGACGCCGCCGCCCGGCAACTGCGTGACCGCGACCTGGTCGGCGCCTTCGTGCCGGACGCCCGGCACCCGGAGCTGCTGGTCGCCACGGCCGGGTCCAGCACCTCGGCCACCGCCGCCGAGCAGGCCTTCCGGATGGTCACCGACCAGCAGGGCGTGCCGCTGAAGGTCACCGACCTGGCGCCGCCGGTCCCCGGTGACCCGACCGGCCAGGGGCTCTTCTTCCTGCTGGTGGCGTTGAGCATCGGCTCGTACGGCAGTGTCGCGGTGATCGGCACGGCCGGCGCGGTGGTCGGCGTCCGGGTGCGGGCGCTGGTGGGCCTGGCCACCTCGCTGGTGGTCAGCGTGATCGGCATCGTGACGGCCGGCCCGGTCTTCCACGTGGTCGACCACCATCGGGTGGCGATCTGGGCGCTGGCCTGGCTCTACTCGGCGGGCATCATCGCGATCGGGACCGGGCTGCACACCTTCCTCAAGCGGTGGACCACGCTGACCCTGATGGTGCTCTTCGTGATGCTCAACTTCACCAGCTCGGGCGGGGTCTTCCGGCCCGATCTGCAGAACGGTTTCTTCGGTGTGCTGCACGGGTTCTGGAATGGTGCCGGCTTCGTCGAGGGCGCCCGCGACATCCTCTACTTCGGGGGCGGGGCCGGGCTCGGCGGTCGGGTGGTCGCGCTGTTGCTCTGGCTGGTGCTGGGCGTGCTGGCACTCGGTGCGGCCGGTTGGTACGAGCGGCCGCGGCGGACTCCGGCGCACGCGGCCGGGCACCGGCGGACGGCCGAGCGGGCCGACGAGGCCGTGCGGGCCGACGGGGCCGTGCGGGCTCGGGCCGAGATGGCCGAGGAGGAGGAGCTGGGCGAGATGGTGGGGGTCTGAGGGCGGTGGCCCGGTCCGGTCAGCCCTGCCAGGGCGCGTGCGAGTGGACCGGGTCGACGGTCTCGGCCTGGCCGGTGGGCAGCGGCAGCAGGTGGCGTTCGGTGAGGTGGCCGACCCAGTGCCGGTGGCACTCGGGGCAGGCGGGTGCGCCGTCCGTCGAGTACGGGGAGGAGGCGGGGATGCCGGCCCGGGAGTAGTTCTCCCAGTCCCTGCCGTCCTCGTCTCGGTAGTGCTGCACGTCGTAGTCGGCGGCCCACTGGTGCCAGCAGTGCCCGCAGGTGAACTCGACGTGCTCGACGGCCAGTTCAGTGATCATGGTGGTGCACCCTTCCGCCCTGGGCGGTCGGTGGGCGGGCCGCGCGGGCTCCGCTGCCGGGAGGCGACCGTGCCGCTCCGCCGGGCCGCACTTATCCATCCATTAGGGCCATATAACCCATTTCGTCCAGCCTTGACAAGGGCAGCGGACCGCGGGCGGCTGACAATGAGCAGTTCGGGCAACTAGGATGAACGGCACGGAAAAGACAGTCCACGCGTGCTAGGTGCGAGGCGTCGGGGTAGGGAGGTGCGACATGGCGGAGCCGGAGGCCGCGGCGTCCACGCTGGCGGAGAAGATCGACGGGCTGTTCCGCGTCGTGCGCCGGCCCAACCGCGACCAGTACAGCCACGAGGAGGTCGCCAAGGCCTGCCGGGAGGCGACCGGCGAGACCTTCTCGGCCACCTACCTGTGGCAACTGCGCACCGGACGGCGGGACAATCCGACCAAGCGTCACCTGGAGGCGCTGGCACAGTTCTTCCAGGTCCCGGTCGCCTACTTCTTCGACGACGAGCAGGGTGCCGCGATCACCCAGGAGCTCGAGCTGCTCGGCGCGCTGCGCGACGCCGGGGTGCGCAGCATGGCGCTGCGCGCGGTCAACCTCTCGCCGGAGGGGGTCGGCACGGTCAGCGACCTGATCGACGTGATCGCCCGGCGGGAGAACGGCGGCACCCCGCCGCCCACGAACGGCTGATCACCTCCCCGGGTGGCCGCGGGCGCTCGCCGGCAACCGGCCCGGGCGACGGCGGGAGGGACTCGGGTGCGGCGCGACGGTGACGGCGGCGGTGACGGGGGCACCGAGCGGGAGCGACGGCGGCTCTGGCGGCGATGTCGGCGGATCGTCGACGCCCTCGATCTGCCGCACCCCTTCGACGCCGCGGTGTTCGTGGCCCGGCTCGCCGAACGGCGCGGCCGGCCGATCCGGTTGATCCCGGTCACCGCCCGGCCGAACATCCCGTGCGGGCTGCTGGTCACCACCGACGAGGCCGACTGCATCCTCTACTCCGCCGACACCACGGCGCTGCACCAGCAGCACATCCTGCTGCACGAGGCCGCCCACCTGGTCTGCGGGCACCACGAGACCTCGGCGGCGGCCTCGGCGGCGGCCGAGGTGCTGCTGCCCCACCTGCCGGCCGCGCTGATGCGACGGGTGCTGGGCCGCGCCGTCTACACCGAACCCCAGGAGCGGGAGGCCGAGTTGGTGGCCTCGCTGATCCTCTCCGACGCCACCCGGCGGGCCGCGCCGGGAGCGGGCGGGCCGGCGCCGCGGTCCTGGATGGAGTCGGTGTTCGGGGTGTCCGGTGGGGCGCGTGACGGGGGCGCGGGGCGTGGCTGACCTCGCCGGGTACCTCGCGGCCGCGGTCTTCCTCGGCTTCGCGCTGCACCGCTTCCGGGCCGTCCGGACCCACCAGGCCGACCGGGTGCAGCGCTACGCCACCGCGGCCGCGCTCGGCCTGGGCGTCTGGCTGGTGATGCTGACGCCCGCCACGCTGGCCGCGGTGAGTCGCCTCGGTGTCGGCCGCGAGCTCGCCATGCTGCTCGGCGACGGCGTGCGGATCGGGGCGCTCGGCATGCTCCTGCTGCTGGCCTCCGCGCTGCGGGAGTCCGACGGGCGCCTGCTGCCGCGCCCGGCCCTGATCGAGGCGGTCGTGGTGCAGCTGGCCTGCGGGCTGCTCTTCGCGGCGGCCCACCCGGTCCTGGTGGGCTCCTGCACGGTCGCGCCGGGGGCTCGGCGCTGGCCGCTGGCGGGATATGACGTGCTGTTCGTCGGTTACTCGCTGCGCTGCGTGCTGGCGTTCGGCGCGGTGCTGACCGAGCGGATCCGCCGGGCCGCGCCCGGGCTGCTGCGGGCCGGGCTGGTGCTGATGCTGCTGGCGGACCTGGTCGCGGTGGCGTGGACGCTGTGGGGGCTGGACGACGTCCTGGACATGCTGCGCGCCGGCCGTCAGGACAGCGGCGAGGACCTGCCGTCCACCGCGCTCGGCGCGCTCTGCGCCGCGCTGGCGGTCGGCGGCGCCACGGTGAGCGTCTGGGGCGGGGCGGCCTGGGCCGGTCCGCTGACCGCGCCGGTCCGCTGGCTACGGGCCCGGCGGCGCTACCGGGCGCTGGAGCCGCTCTGGTCGGCGCTGCGCCGGGCGGTGCCGGAGATCGAGCTGGCCGAGCCGGACGGCGGGCGGGGGCCGGAGCTGCGCCGGGCGGAGTTCGCGTTGTACCGGCGGATCATCGAGATCCGGGACGCGCATCTGGCGCTGCGGCCGTGCTTCCATCCGGCGGTTCCCGGATGGGTGGCCGAACTGACGGGTGGCGGCGGGGCGTCTGGCGCGGCGGCGCACGGTGCGGTGTCGTACGACGCGCTGGAGGAGGCCGCGCTGTTGGCGGCGGCGCTGGAGGCACGGGGCAGCGGACGGCGCCGGCTCGGCGGGCCGGCCGGGAGGGGCGCGCCGCGGCCGGTGCCGGGGACGGTGGACGCCGAGGCGGACTGGCTGCTCACGGTGACCGAGGCGTTCACCCGCTCGCCGGAGGTCGCCGAGATCCGCCGCCGGGTCCGCGCGGAGTTCGCGACGGATTCGGCGCCGGCGGGCTGAGGGCTCAGCCCCTGCCGCCGAGGGCCCAGGCGATGCCGGACAGGGTGGCCATCGAGACCAGCGTCGAGATCAGCACCGAGTCGCGGGCCAGCGCGGTGTCCAGGCGGTACTGCTGGGCGTAGATGTAGACGTTCTGCGCGGTCGGCAGGGCCGAACAGATCACCACCGCGAGCAACTGGTGCGGGGGCAGCCCGAGCAGCAGCGCGCCGACGGCGTACGCGACCAGCGGCTGGACCAGCGTCTTGAGGACGACCTGCAGGCCCACCTCGGCGCGCCCGTTGGTGCCGGTGGCGGGCCGCCGGCCGTGCAGCGACAGGCCCAGGGTGACCAGGGCGGTGGGCACGGCGGCGCCGCCGAGCACCTGGCAGGAGTGGTCCAGCTCGCCGGGCAGCCGGAAGCCGGTGGCCGAGGCCAGGCAGCCGAGCGCCGCCGCCATGATGATCGGGTTGCGCACCGGCAGCAGCACCATCCGGCGGAGGGCGGTGCGTGCTCCGCCGCCGCTCGTGGCGGTGGCGGAGTCCAGGACGGCGAGCACGGCCGGGCTCACCAGCAGCACCTGGAAGAGCAGCACCGGCACGATGAACGACGCGTCGCCGAGCACCTGGACCGCCACCGGGATGCCCAGGTTGGCGGAGTTGACGTAGCCGGCGGCCATCGCGGCGATCGCCTGGTCGGCGGGTCCACGCCCGAACAGCCGCCGCGCGGCCAGCGCGCCCAGCAGCGAGGTCAGCGCCGTGCCCGCCGCGAAGGCGATCATCGAGCTGTTCCCGAAGGCGCCCAGCGGGGACCTCTCCAGCATCGCGAAGAGCGAGGCGGGCATGGCGACGTGGAAGACGAAGCGGCCGAGCACCGCCTCCGCCTGTTCGCCGAGCAACCCGGCGCGGCCGACCAGGTAGCCGGCCGCGGTGAGCACCCAGATCGGTACGAAGCCGGAGAACAGGGAGTGCATGGGACCCTCGCGGTGTGATCGTCGTTGATCGGCGGCCGGCCCGGGGTCCGGACCGGCCGCCGATCATGATTCACCCGAGCGCCGCGCCGCCCGCGTCCGGGGGGCGGCAGGGCGCTTTCGAGGGTGCCGGGTATGCGAGGGGAAAAGCGTCCCTCGGCTTGCGGCTGCGGCTGAAGAGATGATTTCAGGCTGGCAGCTGCGTGTGACCTCGCGGCGCCCGGGTACCACCTTCCCGGGCCGCAGGGCGCGGGCCGGGAGGAGCGCGACGATGAGACCACCCGCCACCCCTGCCACCGTCCGCCTGCACGGAGACCTCGCCGCGCCCGCCGAGTTGACGGTGCCGCAGCTGCGCGAGCTGCCGGCGGAGCGAGTGGCGGTGACCTTCGACTGCCTCAGCCAGGGCGCGCAGCACCACGGCTTCGAGGGCCCGCTGCTGTGGGACGTGCTGCGCGCGGCACGGCCCCGGATCGACTTCGCGGGACGCAAGCAGCGGCTCGGCCACCTGCTCGCCGTCACCGGGGCGGACGGGCACCGGGCGGTGCTCTCCTGGGCCGAGATCGACCCGGACTTCGGCGGGCAGCGGATCCTGCTCGCCACCAGCATCGACGGCCGGCCGCTGGACGAGGCGGGGCCGCAGCTGGTGGTGCCGGCGGACGGCTGCGGGGCACGCTACATCAGCGGCGTGACGGCGGTGTGGCTCGGGCCGCTGCCCGCCGAGGTGGGTGTGGTGTCGCGTTAGGGGTGTGCGGCGGCCGTCGCCTCCCCGGTGGGCTCCGCCAACTCGGCTTCCTCGCTGGGTGGTTCGCCGTGCGGAGGGCGGGCCGCCAGCGCCGAACCCACCGGCAGCAGCACCACGATGATCGCCACCAGGAAGAACCGGTAGTCCACGTGGGCGATCAGCAGCGCGCCCACCGCCACCGACGCGGTCTGCGAGCCGCCGACCAGCAGTTCGCCGGCGGAGAAGACCCGGCCCAACAGCCGTCCCGGTGTGTACCGTTGGATCGCGGTCGAGTAGGTGACCCCGATCAGCGGCAGGCTCAGCCCCATCACGACGAAGCCGACCAGGACCACGGGCAGCGAACGGGCCAGCAGCAGCGCGGTGGCCAGCGCCATCAGGCCGAACCCGGCCGCCAGCGCGCGCGGTTCGCCGAGCCGCGCCATCGTCCTGGCCACCGCGAACCCGCCGGCCACCGCACCCACTCCCTGCACGCAGGTGAGCACGCCGAACAGCGAGGGTTTGCCGTGCAGCCCGTCGATCAGCGCGAACGGGAGGCTCTCGTAGAGCCCGAGCACCAGGAAGGCGAGCGCGGCGGCGCCGATCATCCGGGACAGTACCGGCGAGCGGCGGACGTATCCGAAGCCGGCCGTGACCTCCTGGCGGAACGAGCCCGTGCGCGGCTCGGGCGGGGTCTCGTCCACCCTGATGAACGCGAGGCAGAGAACGGCGGCGACGAAGGTCAGCACGTCCAGCAGGACCACCGCGTGCGCGCCGACCAGGGTGAACAGCCCGGCGCCGGTCAGCGGGGCGAGCAGGCGCAGGCTGGTCGTGGTGGTCTGCATCCCGGCGTTGGCGTGCCCCAGCGCCTCGTCGTCGACCAGATCGGTGAGCAGCGCGGACTTGGCGCCGCCGATCATGTTCATCGAGCCGCCGTAGAGCAGGGTGACGGCGAAGAGCAGCCAGGCCTGCCCGGCGCCGTGGACCAGGAAGAGCGCCGAGACCACCAGCCCGGTCAGGACGTTGACGACGATCAGCACCCGGTGCCGGGAGAGACGGTCGACCAGCACGCCGCTCAGCGGGTCGGCGAGGGAGGCCAGGCCGAGCACGAAGAAGACCGCGCCGGCCGCGCTGTTGCTGTGCAGCAGGGACTTCACCCAGATCGGGAGCGTGAGGTACATCGCGGTGTCCCCGAAGGTCGACAGCGAGGAACCGAGGAAGAGCAGGCGGAAGCGCCGGTTGCGGCGCAGGAGTTCCCACATGTGGCTGTCCTTCGGAAGGAGCATCGGGGGTAGGGGAGTTGGCCCGGCGCGTCCCCGCCGCCCGGCGGCGGGGACGCGCCGACCGGCGATCCGTCAGCTCTGGCCCATCGCGAGGCGCAGGCTCTTCGGGCGCATGTCGGTCCAGACCCGGCCGATGTGGGCCAGGCACTCCTCGCGGCTGCCGGTCGTCCCGGTGGCGTGCCAGCCGGCCGGGAGGGGCCGGCCGACGGCCCAGACGGAGTACTGCTCCTCGTCGTTGACGACGACGACGTGACGGGCCTCGGTGGTCTGCTCGGTCATGACGTGATCCCTTCGGTGTGGTGGGGTGGTGGGTGTGCGGAGGTGGTCTCAGTTCGCGCGGAGGTGGTCCTCGACCAGCTGCCGGACCGCCCGCCGATCGGTCTTGCCGGCCGTGTTGCGGGGCAACTCCGGGAAGAGCAGAACCCGTTGCGGCTGCATGTGGGTCGGCAGCAGGCGTCGCAGGTGGTCGCGCAGCTCGCCGGGCCCGGCCGCGGTGTCCCGGGCCGGCGCCACCGCGAGGTACAACTCGGCCCGCCCGTTGGGCAGTTCGCTGACCAACGCGCTGGCCTGGGCGATCGCGGGGGAGCGCTGGGCGACCGTCTCGATCTCGCCGAGTTCCACCCGGTGGCCACGGATCTTCACCTGGTCGTCGCGCCGGCCGTGGAAGCAGTACCGGCCGTCGGCGCGGACCCGGACCAGGTCCCCGGTGCGGTAGACCGGTTCATCGCCCGGCCCGGTGACGAAGGCGCGTGCGGTCTGCTCGGGGCTGCCGACGTAGCCGCGGGCCAGCCCGACCCCGGACAGGCACAGCTCGCCGACCGTCCCCGTCGGGACCGGGCGCAGCTCCTCGTCCAGCACGTGCGCGCCCAGCCCGGTCAGCGGCAGCCCGATCGGCATCGGGTCGGTGAACGGCGGTGTCACCTCGGTGGCCAGGCCGACCACGGTGATCTCGGTCGGCCCGTAGGCGTTCCACAGCCGGCCGGTCACCGGTCGCAGCTCCTCGGCCAGCGCCGCGGTGAGCGCCTCGCCGCCACTGATCAGCGTGCCGAAGACCCGCTCGCCGCGCAAGTAGGGAAGCAGCAAACGGAGTTGGCTGGGGGTGGCCCAGGCCGCGGCGACCGGGTGGGCGCGCAGCCAGTTCGCGAAGAACTCCGGATTGCGGGCCGAGCGCGGCGGGGCCACCGCCACGACACCGCCGCTCACCAGGGGGAGCAGCAGCTCCGGGACGGACATGTCGAAGATGGTGCTGCTGTGTGCGAGCATCCGGTCGCCGGCGCCGAGCGGCAGCACCCGGACGAAGTGGTCCAGCAGGTTCGCCAGCCCCGGATGGCCGACCTCGACGCCCTTGGGCACGCCGGTCGAGCCCGAGGTGAAGAGGATGTACGCGGCCGGGTCGGCGGTGTCACGGTCCCGGGTGGTGTCGCGGTCGGTCGCGGTGCACTCGGCCACCGCGCGTTCGACCACCCCGTCGGAGCGCGGGCCGACCGCCGCCGCGTCGCAGCGGGCCTGCCGGATCTGGTAGCGGCGGCGGTCGGCCGGCGAGGCCGGGTCCAGCGGGACCGCCACCGCCCCCAGCAGCCAGGTGGCCAGCAGGGCGACCAGGTAGTCCGTGCCGTACGCCGACTCGATGGCGATCCGCGAGCCGCGCCCGGCCCCGGCGGCGGCCAGTTCCGCCGCGCGCCGCCGGGCCGCGGCGAGCAGCTCGGCGTAGCCGAGCCGGCCGGTCTCGTCCTCGACGGCCGGGGCGTCCGGGGTGGAGCGGGCGTGGTGCAGGAAGCGCTGCAGTGTGTCGCCGGCCGGGTCGGGTCGCGGCCCCGGCTCCTCAGTGCGGTTGGACATCGCTGCTCCAGACGAACTCGTGACCGGCGGCCTGGCGGATCAGCGCGGCGGTGCCGCGCAGGGTCGGGTACCGCAGGAAGGCGGCGAGTTCCAGCTGGACGCCGGACTCCTCGTCGATCCGGGCCAGCAGACGCAGGGCCTTGATGGAGTGGCCGCCCAGAGTGAGGAAGTTGTCCTCGGGATCCACCCGGTCGAGGTCGAGCACCTCGCACCAGAGGGCGGCGAGCTCGCCGAGCAGCGGGTCGGCCGGCTCGGGGGCGGGTCGCGTCGTGGTGTGCCCGGTGTGCGCTGTGCGGTCCGGGGGCGCCGCGCGGTCCGTGGCGGTGGGTTCGGGCAGGGCCCTGCGGTCGAGCTTGCCGTTGGCGTTGACCGGCAGCTCGTCCAGCAGCACCAGGGTGGGCACCATGTAGTCGGGCAGCTCACCGCGCAGCCGTTCGCGCAGTCCGCCGCGGAACGTCGCCGGGTCGGCCGGGGCGTCCGCCGGGGCGTCGGCCGTGACGTAGGCGATGATCTCGGCGCTGTCGGCGGTGGCCCGGCTGGTCACCACCACGTCCCGAACGCCGGGCTGCCGTCCGATCGCCAGCTCGATCTCGCCCAGCTCCACCCGGAAGCCGCGGATCTTCACCTGGTCGTCGAGCCGGCCCAGGTACTCGAACCCGCCGTCCGGCAGCACCCGGACCTGGTCGCCGGTGCGGTAGAGCCGTTGGCCGCCGCGCGGGTCGAACGGGTCCGGTACGAAGGAGTCGGCGGTGGCCTCCGGGGCGTTGTGGTAGCCCCGGGCCAGCCCGGCTCCACCGACGTACAGCTCGCCGACCTCGCCGACGCCCACCAACTCGCCGTCCGGGCCGAGCGCGTAGGCCGTGCTGCGGGAGATCGGCCGGCCGATCGGCACCGTGCCGGAGCGCACGTCGTCCAGGGTGACCTCGTGGTAGGTGCTGAACGTGGTGTTCTCGGTCGGGCCGTAGCCGTTCACCATCCGACCCGGGGGACGGCAGGCCAGCACCTTCTCCAGCCGGCGGGCGTCGTGCTTCTCGCCGCCGAAGACCAGGGTCCGCAGGTGTCGGAAGGCGTCGGGGGCGAAGTCCGCCACCTGGTTGAGCAGTGAGGTGGTCAGGAACATCACGGTGATCCGCCGCTCGGTGAGGAAGGTGCGCAGCCGGGTCGGGGAGAGGGCCACCTCCCGGTCGACCACCACCAGGGTGGCGCCGGCGGCCAGTGCGCCCCAGATCTCGAAGGTCGCCGCGTCGAACGCCGGGTTCGACAGGTGTGCCATCCGGTCGGTGGCCTCGACGGGGGCGAAGTTCCCGTTCGGGACGAGCCGGGAGATCGCGCCGTGCGGGACCAGGACGCCCTTCGGCCGGCCGGTCGAGCCGGAGGTCGAGATGACGTAGGCGGCGTCCTCGGCGAGCAACTCCACCGCCCCGACCTGGGCGAGAGCGGCCCGGCCCGGCGATCCGATCCGGTCCAGCCGGTGGACCGGGAGCAGGTTCGCCAGCCGCTCGGCGGTGGCTTCGCCGGCGACCAGGGCGGCCTCGGCACCGGTCCGCAGCGCGGCGTGCAGCCGGGCGTCGGGCTGGTCGGTGTCCAGTGGCAGGTAGGCGCAGCCCGCGCGCAGCACGCCCAGGCAGGCGGTCACCGCGTCGGTGCCGCGGGGCATCGGGACGGCCACCACGGCTCCGCGCCGCAGTCCCGCGGCCATCAGGGCAGCGGCCACCGCGTCGGCCCGCTCGTCGAGTTGACCGTACGTCAGTTGCTCGTCCCCGTGCTCGACCGCGACCGCCTCCGGGCGCTCGAGGGCCTGCCGGTGGACCAGCTCCGGTACCGCCCGGTACGGCTCCTCGGGGCGGGCGGATGACGGCAGTTCGGCGTCCGGGTCGGCGAAGGCGACCTCGATCGCCGCCAGCAGGTCCTGGTGCAGCCGGGCTGCCGCGTGGTCCGAGAACAGCTCGGTGTGGTACTCCAGTTCGGCGAGGACGCGCTCGCCGCGCCGGGTCACCGACCAGAGCAGCTCGTACTTGGCGGTGCCGGTCGGCAGCAGCTCGCGGCTGGCCTGGGGCTCCCCCGCCGGCCAGCCCCAGTCCGCGGCGTCCTGGTAGGAGAGGGCGAGTTGGGCCAGTGGCGCCCGGGACAGGTCGCCACCCAGGCGCAGCTCGTCCATCATGGTCTGGAACGGCACCTGCTGGTGGGCCAACGCTCCGGTCACCACGCGGCGGACCAGTCGGGCCAGCCCGCGGGCGGTGGTGCCCGGCGGCAGCTCGAGGCGCAGCGGCAGGGTGTCGACGAACATGCCCACCTCGGCCAGCTCTCCGGGGCCGCGCGAGGAGACCGGTACCGCGATCACCAGGTCCCGATCACCGGTCACCGCGGCCAGCCCGGCGAGATAGGCCGCCACCCAGGCCATGAACGGACTCAGCCGCTCCTGCGCGGCCACCGCGGTCATTGCGGCCAGTGCCTCCGCGCCGAACTCCAGCCGGTGCACCGCGCCCGTCACGCCGAGCAGCGCGGGGCGCGGCCGGTCGTACGGCAGCGAGGGGCCCTCCGGCAGCCCGGCGAGGGCGCCGCGCCAGTACTCCAGGGCCTCCGTGCTGTCCCGCGGGCCGACCGAGACCCCTTGCGGGAGCGTGCCGGCGGGGGACTCGTCCGGCGCCGATCCGGTGTAGAACCGCCGAAGGTCCGCCTCCAGTAGAGAAAGTGACAAGCCGTCACAGACCAGATGGTGCACGGTGAGCAGGAGCAGATCGCCGTCCTGCGGTCCGCGCCGTACCAACAGGGCACGCAGTAGCGGGGGTTGGGCGAGGTCGAAGGGCAGTCGGGCCTCCTCGTCCAGCAGCCGGCGCAGTTCGGGATCGGCCAGGCCGCCGGCCGCCAGGCGGCGCAGTGGGACCGGGGCACCCTCCAGGGCGAACGCCCGGCCCGGTGCCTCGAAGCCGCGACGCAGCGCCTCGTGGCGGTCGGCGAGAGCGTCCAGCGCGCTCCGCAACCGGTCGGGGTCGAGCGCGGTGGTGCAGTGCAGCAGGGCGGCGACGTGGTAGACGGGCGTGCCCGGGTGCAGCTGCTCGACCACCCAGAGCCGCTCCTCGGCCGCGGTGAGCGGGCGGGGCTCGCCGCGCCGGGCACCGGGGCGGTCGGTGGTCCGCGCCTCCAGGGCCGCCATCAGGGAACCGAACTCCGGGTACTCGTAGAGGATGTCGAGGTCCAGCTCGACGCCGGTCAGGGCGCGCAGACCGATCGCGGTCTCCACCGCGAGGACGGAGTGACCGCCCTCGAAGAAGAAGTTGTGGTCGTCCTGGACCTGGTCGAGGCCGAGGGCGCCGCGCCAGAGCTCGGCGACCGCGGCGCGGAGCGGCAGGCCGGGGGTGCTGGTCGGCTCAGGCACGGGAGCCCTCCGCCCCGGTCCCGGCCACCGCGTCGGTCCCGGCGTCCGGAACGGTGCGGGTGACCAGCCAGTCGCCGATGGCCAGCGCGTCGATGGTGGATCGGGCGAAGGTGTCCACCGCCTCCCGCGGCGTCCGCACGATGGGCTGCCCCTTGAGGTTGAACGAGGTGTTCAGCACGATCGGCACTCCGCGGTGCGTGCCGACCTCGCTGATCAGCCGCCAGAACCGGGGTGCGGTCAGCCGGTCGACCACCTGGACCCGCGCCGAGCCGTCGAAGTGGGTGGCCGCCGGCAGCAGGTCCCGGTACTTCTCGCGGACCTGGGTGATGAAGAGCATGTGCTGGAAGACGTGCTCCCGGCCCGGCTCGATCTCGAAGAACTCGCCCGCCTCCTCGGCGACCACCGCCGGGGCGAACGGCCGGAACTCCTCGCGCTGCTTGACCACGGTGTTCAGGTGCGCCCGCATGTCCGGCGCGGTCGCGTCGGCCAGGATGCTGCGGTTGCCCAGGGCCCGCGGGCCGAACTCCATCCGCCCCTGGAACCAGGCCACCACCGAGCCTTCGGCGATCAACCCCGCCACCTCGCCGACCAGTTCCTCCTCGGCCAGCCGACGGGCGCGATAGCCGTCACCGAGCCCGGCCACCGCCGCCGAGACCGCGGCGTCGTCGAACTCCTCGCCCCAGTACGGCATCGCCATCCGGGGCGCCGGCGCGGCGGTGGTCTGGTGCAGCTGCCAGAGCGCGGCGCCGAGCGCCGTGCCGTCGTCCCCGGCGGCCGGCTGGACGAACAGGTCGTCGAACAGGCCGCTGCGCGAGATCAGGCCGTTCGCGGTGCAGTTGAGCGCCACCCCGCCGGCCATGCAGAGGTTGCGGGAGCGCTCGCCGGCCTGCTCGGCCTGCGCCACCGCCGAGTCCAGCACGTGCAGCAGGCTGCGCTCCAGGACGTGTTGGAGCGTGGCCGCGATGTCCATGTGCCGCTGCTCGACCGGCGCGTCGGGATGCCGGGCCGGGCCGAACAGCTCCTCCAGCCGCCGGATCACCCCGCGGTGGGTCTCCCGCTCCACCGCCGTGCGGTCGAAGGAGAGCACCGGGAGCAGCAGCCGGCCGCAGTCGCCCAGCCGTACCAGGTGCTCCAGGGCGGATTCGTAGCGCTTCGGGTCACCGTAGGGGGCGAGCCCCATCACCTTGTACTCGTCCATGCCCGGCAGGAAGCCCAGGAACTGGGTGACCACCGTGTAGAGGATGCCCAGCGAGCTGGAGATCGGATATGTCCTGGTCGAGCGGATCCGGCTGCCGCGGCCGGCGAGCACCGAGGTGGACTCCGCCTCGCCCATGCCGTCCGCCACCAGCACCGTGGCGTCCTGGAAGCCGCTCAGATAGTAGGCGCTGGCGGCGTGCGCCAGGTGGTGCGGGACCCGGACCAGCTTGCGGGCCCAGTCCTGGTCCGGGTAGTGCGTGCGTAGTACGTCCAACTGGACCTGCTCGCAATAGACTTCGTCGAACCAGCGGCGGGTGATCGGGTCCAGGTCCCAGGCCACCGAGGGCTGGTAGCGGAAGCCGTGCGCGACCACGTCGACCTCGTCGAGGGTGACACCGGCCATCCGCAGGCAGGCCTCGATGGCGTCCACCGGGAAGGCGCCGGTGCCCTTCACGCCGTCGTGGCGCTCCTGGGCGGAGGCGGCCAGCACGCCGTCCTCGCTGACCAGGGCGGCGGCGGAGTCCAGGCCCTGGGCGAGCCGCTGCTCGCGCCAGTCGAGGCCGGGCACCAGCTGCTGCTTGACGGACAACGAACGGTCGAGCCCGCTGATACCGAGAACAAGCACGGTCATGCTCCTGTCTGGGGAGTGGGGGTGGGAGTGCGGAGGATCTCGGCCACGGTCCTGACCGAGGGGTGGCGCAGCAGCTGGTAGTGGTCCGCCGTGTCGATCGTCGTGACGGTCATCTCGTCGGCCAACTCCCGCCAGGAGTCGGCGAATCCGTCCCGCGAGTGCGGTCCTTCGGCGAGCGCGAGCACCAGCTCGGCCCGGCCGGCGAAGCGGGCTGGCCGGTGCTCGGCCAGCCCGACCAGCAGGTCGCGCCAGAACGCCATCAGGGTGGCCACGGTCCGGCCGTCGAGATCGGCCAGCGCGCCCGGATCGGTGCCGAGGACGGCGAACAGCCGCTCGGCGGACGGGGCTTGGAGCAGCCGACCCGGCCCGTGCCGTTCCACCTCGGTCCGCAGCAGTTCCAGCGCGGCGGCCTCGGCGGTGAGCTGCTCGGCGGACTCCGGAGCCTGCTCGCCGGTGTGGGGATCCGCGTCCAGGATCACCAGACGGTCGATGGTGACGCCCAGGGCACCCAGCTGGGCGGCGAGTTCGTGGGCGAGGAGGCCACCGGCCGACCAGCCGGCGAGCACCGGGCGGCGGCCGGTCAGGAGCGGCGCGAGGTCCTGGGCGTAGCGCGTGGCGAGGGAGGCGAGACCGGGGATGGCGGAGCCGCCGAGCAGGTCGCCCTGCACGCCGAGGATCTCGAAGGACGAGCCGAGCTCGTCGGCCAGCTGCTGATAGCAGTGGACCGTTCCTCCCAACGGGTGTACCAGGACGAGTGGTTGGAGGCCGGGGCGACCACCGAGCGGGATCAGGGTGCGGCCGGCCGGGGGTTGCTGGTCCGAAGCGTCCAGCAGGGCGGCCTGGCCGGCCACGGTCGGAACGGCGAGCAGTCGCGCGAGCGGCAGTCCGGTGCCCAGTTTGGTGCGGAGCGCGGTGGCCAGCCGGACGGCCAGTAGGGAGTGGCCGCCGAGGGCGAAGAAGTCGTCGTGGATGTCGATGGTGTCGTGGCCGAGGAGTTCGTGCCAGATTTCCGCGACTCGCCGTTCGGTGTCGGTGCGGGGTTCGGTGGTGGTGGGTGCGGTGTGTTCGGGGATGTGCAGGGCTTTGCGGTCGAGCTTGCCGTTGGTGGTGAGGGGGAGGGCGTCGAGGTGGACCAGTTGGGTGGGGATGGCGGCCTTGGGGAGCAGGCCGGTGAGGTGGGTGCGGATCTCCTGCGGGTCGGGGGCGGGTCCGTCGGTGAGGACGAGGTGGGCCACCAGCTGGGTGGTTCCGGGGCGTTGGGTGATGGCGGCCGCGATGACGCGGGGGTGGGTGCGCAGGGCGGCTTCGACCTCCTCGGGTTCGATGCGTTGTCCGAGGATCTTGATCTGGTGGTCGTTGCGGCCGTGGAATTCGAGGTGGCCGTTGGTGCGGTGGCGGGCGAGGTCGCCGGTGCGGTAGAGGCGGGCTCCTGGTGGTCCCCAGGGGTCGGGGACGAAGGCGTCGGCGGTGAGGTCGGGGCGGTTGAGGTAGCCGGGTCCGACGCCGGGTCCGCCGATGTGGATCTCGCCGATGGTCCCGGGGACGACCGGTTCGCCGTGTGCGTCGAGCAGATGGATCCGGACGTTGCCGAAGGGCTTGCCGATCACGGGAGTCGGGCTGGCGGTGAGGTCGGCGCAGGTGGCCTCGACGGTCGCCTCGGTCGGGCCGTAGGCGTTGAAGGAGATGGTGCGAGGGTGGGCGGCGCGCAGGGTGGTCCAGAGGTCGGGCGGGCAGGCCTCACCGGCCACGATCAGCACGCGAGGTGGGTGGGGTGCGTCCAGCAGGCCCTCGTCGGCGAGGAGTTGGACCTGGGAGGTGGTGGCCTCGACCATGCCGATCGCCCGGTCGCTGTCGTGCGCGCGTTCGACCAGGTGCCGGGGGTCGCGGCGCTCGTCCGGAGTGAGGACGGTGAGGGTGTGGCCGTCGAGCAGGGTGAGGAACTGGGCGATGAAGAAGTCGGAGATGAAGGCCGACGTACCCGTCACCACTCGGAGCTTCCGCTCGGCGACCGCCGACCTGAGCCGCGGGATGAGCTGGCTCGTCGCGTGGTTGGTGAGGTTGCCGTGGTCGACCATGACGCCCTTGGGCCGTCCGGTGGAGCCGGAGGTGTACATCACGTAGGCGAGGTCGCGTGCGCTGACCTGGGGGAGGTCGGTGGTGGGGGCGTCCTCGAGGGTGGTGTCCTCGGTGAGCAGGAGGGCGGGCCGGGCATCCTGGATCATGGTGTCGAGGCGGGCGGTGGGGAGGTCGGGGTCGAGGGGGAGGAAGGCGGCGCCGGCCTTCCAGACGGCCCAGACCGCGATCAGCGCGCGGGCTCCGGGGCGGAGATTGATGCCGACCAGGTCACCGTGCCGCACACCGCGGTGGGACAGCCGGTGGGCCATCCGCTCGCTCGCGGCGTCGAGTTCGGCGAAGGTCAGCTCGATCCCGTCGGCTTCGATGGCGATGGCGTCCGGGGTGCGGCGGGCCTGGGCGCGGAGGAGGTCGTGGACGGGGGTGTCGGGGTGCCTGGTGGTGGTGTCGTTCCAGCGCTGGAGCCGGGTGAGTTCGCGGGGGGACGGGCGGAGCAGGGTGGCGATCGGGGCGGCGGGATCGGCGGTGAGGGAGGCGAAGAGGTCGGTGAGGGAGGTGAGGAACCGGTCGGCGGTCTCGCCGTCGTAGTGGTCGGTGCTGAAGTCGAGTGCGAGCACCAGGCCGTCGGGAGTCCGAGAGGTGCCGAGCAGCAGATCGAAGTGACTCCCACCGGTGGCGAGTTCGACGCTCTGGAGGGTGAGGCCGACGGGGAGCGGGTGTTGGGGTGTGGCGTTCTCGTGGGTGTACAGGAACCCGGTGCTGAAGAGCGGGTTGCGGGTGGTGGCGCGGGCGGGGGCGATGGCGCGGACGACGTGGTCGAAGGGGGAGTGCTGGTGGGCGAAGGCTTCGAGGAGGGTGGTGCGGACGCGGGTGAGGTAGTTGGGGAAGTCCTCGGTGGGGTTGATGTGGATGCGAAGGGCGAGGGTGTTGACGAAGAGGCCGAGTTGGTCGGCGGTGTCGGGGTGGGTGCGGCCGGAGACGGGGGTGCCGACGGTGATGTCGGTCTCGCCGGTGTGGCGGGCGAGGAAGAGGCAGTAGAGCGCGAACAGGATGGTGAAGTCGGTGGTGCCGACGTCCTGTCGCAGGTCGTCGAGCCAACTCAGCTGTTGTGCACCGATGGTGGTGGTGCGGCGGTCGCCGGCGAAGGTGGGGTGTTCGGGTGGGGTGCGGTCCGGGTGTGGCGCGGTGGGGGTTGAGCCGGTGAGGGTGTGCTGCCAGTGGGCGAGGTCGGTGGGTTGTTGGCGTTGCCAGGTGGAGAAGTCGGCGTACTGGACGTTCAGGGGTGGGAGTTGCTCGCCCTGGTAGAGGGTCCAGAGTTCGCTTTCCAGGATGGTCAGTGACCATTCGTCGAGGATGACGTGGTGGGCCGCGAAGAGGATCAGGTGGCGGTTGTCGCCGGTCTGCCAGGCGTGGACGCGCAGGAGGGGGCCGGTGGTGAGGTCGAAGGGTTCCTCGGCGGCTTGGCGGGCCAGCTGGAGGGCCTGGTCGGGTGTCGCGATCGCGGCGGTGAGGTTCGTGGTGGGCGCGGGGTGGATGACCTGCTGGATCTGGCCTTCTGCTTCCCGCAGGGTGGTGCGGAGGATCTCGTGGCGTTCGGTGAGGGCGTCGAGGGCGTTGCTCAGGCGGGTGAGGTCGAGTGGTCCGTCGATCCGGTAGGCCCAGGGGACATGGTAGGTCGGGCTGTCGGGGGCGAGTTGCCAGAGGAACCACATGCGTTCCTGTGCGTAGGACGCGGGGATGGGCTGGTCGCGAGCTGTGCGGGGGATGCCGCTGGTGGTGGTGGCGTGGGTGTCGAGCCAGGCGGCCTGTTCGGCGATGGTGGGTGAGTTGAAGGCCTGGTGGAGGGGGAAGTCGGTGCCGAGTCGCAGGACCAGGCGGGAGGCCAGTAGGGAGTGGCCGCCGAGGGCGAAGAAGTCGTCGTGGATGTCGATGGTGTCGTGGCCGAGGAGTTCGTGCCAGATTTCCGCGACTCGCCGTTCGGTGTCGGTGCGGGGTTCGGTGGTGGTGGGTGCGGTGTGTTCGGGGATGCGCAGGGCTTTGCGGTCGAGCTTGCCGTTGGTGGTGAGGGGGAGGGCGTCGAGGTGGACCAGTTGGGTGGGGATGGCGGCCTTGGGGAGCAGGCCGGTGAGGTGGGTGCGGATCTCCTGTGGGTCGGGGGCGGGTCCGTCGGTGAGGACGAGGTGGGCGGCGAGGTGCGTGCCGGTGCTGCTGACGGCGGCCGCGATGACGCGGGGGTGGGTGCGCAGGGCGGCTTCGACCTCTTCGGGTTCGATGCGTTGTCCGAGGATCTTGATTTGGTGGTCGTTGCGGCCGTGGAATTCGAGGTGGCCGTTGGTGCGGTGGCGGGCGAGGTCGCCGGTGCGGTAGAGGCGGGCTCCTGGTGGTCCCCAGGGGTCGGGGACGAAGGCGTCGGCGGTGAGGTCGGGGCGGTTGAGGTAGCCGGGTCCGACGCCGGGTCCGCCGATGTGGATCTCGCCGAGCGTGCCGGGGACCACTGGCTTGCCCTGCGGGTCCAGCAGATGGATCCGGGTGTTGCCGTAGGGCTTGCCGATCACCGGGGTCGGGCTGGTCATGACGTCGGTGACGGTGGCTTCGACGGTGGCTTCGGTCGGCCCGTAGGCGTTGAACGCCACGGTCCGTCGGTGTCCCCGCAGGGTGGTCCAGAGGTCGGGTGGGCAGGCCTCGCCGCCGAAGGTGAGGATCCGGGGTGGGTGGGGTGCGTCGAGCAGGCCGGCGTCGACGAGGAGGTGGAGTTGGGAGGTGGTGCAGTCGAGCGCCTGGATCGCGCGGTCGGGGTGTTGGGCGCGGGCGAGCAGCATGCGGGGGTCGCTGCGCTCCTCGGGGGTGAGGACGGTGAGGGTGTGGCCGTCGAGCAGGGTGAGGAGCTGGGCGATGAAGAAGTCGGAGATGAAGGCCGAGGTCCCGATGGCCACCCGCAGGTGTTGGCCGGTTTCGGCGCCGCGCAGGCGCGGGATGAGTTGGGCGGTGGCGAAGTTGGTGAGGTTGCCGTGGTCGACCATGACGCCCTTGGGGCGTCCGGTGGAGCCGGAGGTGTACATCACATAGGCGAGGTCGCGTGCGCCCACCTGGGGGAGGTCGGTGGTGGGGGCGTCCTCGAGGGTGGTGTCCTCGGTGAGCAGCAGCGCCGGCCGGGCATCTTCGATCATGGTGTGGAGGCGGGCGGTGGGGAGGTCGGGGTCGAGGGGGAGGAAGGCGGCGCCGGCCTTCCACACCCCCCAGACCGCGATCAGCGCGCGGGCTCCGGGGCGGAGTTGGATGCCCACCAGGTCGCCGCACTGGATGCCGTGGTGGTGCAGGTGGTGGGCGAGGTGGTCGCTGGCGGTGTCGAGCTCCGCGAACGTGAGCGTGGTGTCGTCGGCCTCGATCGCGATGGCGTCCGGGGTGCGGCGGGCCTGGGCGCGGAGCAGCTCGTGGACGGGAGCGTCGGGCTGTGCGGTGACGGTGTCGTTCCAGGCCTGGAGTTGAGTGAGTTCGCGTGGGCTGGGCCGCAGCAGGGTGCCGATGGACGCGCCGGGATCGGCGGCAAGGGCCGCGAACAGGTCGGTCAGCGAGGCGAGGTAGCCGTCGATCGTCGTGCCTTCGTACAGCTCGGTGCTGAAGTCCAGGGCCAGCACCAGCCCCTCGGCCGTCTCGGCGATCCCGAGTGAGAGGTCGAAGTGACTGCCACCTGAACCGAGTTCCACTCCGGCGATGCCGAGTTCGCCGGGCGATGCCGACTCGCTCTGGCGGCCGTGGGAGAACATCGTGCTGAAGAGCGGGTTGCGGGCGGCGGCCCGTGCCGGTGCGACGGCGCGGACCACCTGGTCGAAGGGGGTGTCCTGATGCGCGAAGGCTTCGAGGAGGGTGGTGCGGACGCGGGTGAGGTAGTTGGGGAAGTCCTCGGTGGGGTTGATGTGGATGCGAAGGGCGAGGGTGTTGACGAAGAGGCCGAGTTGGTCGGCGGTGTCGGGGTGGGTGCGGCCGGAGACGGGGGTGCCGACGGTGATGTCGGTCTCGCCGGTGTGGCGGGCGAGGAAGAGGCAGTAGAGCGCGAACAGGATGGTGAAGTCGGTGGTGCCGACGTCCTGTCGCAGGTCGTCGAGCCGGATGGGGATGGTGGTGGTGCGGCGGTCACCGGCGAAGCTGGGGTGTTCGGGTGGAGTGTGGTCGGGGAGCGGCGCCGTGGGGGTGCAGTCGGCCAGCTCCTGCTGCCAGTGGGCGAGGTCGGTGGGTTGTTGGCGTTGCCAGGTGGAGAAGTCGGCGTACTGGACGTTCAGGGGTGGGAGTTGCTCGCCCTGGTAGAGGGTCCAGAGTTCGCTTTCCAGGATGGTCAGTGACCATTCGTCGAGGATGGCGTGGTGGGCCGCGAAGAGGATCAGGTGGCGGTTGTCGCCGGTCTGCCAGGCGTGGACGCGCAGGAGGGGGCCGGTGGTGAGGTCGAAGGGTTCCTCGGCGGCCTGGTGGGCGAGCCGGAGGGCCTCTTCCGGGTGCGCGGGGGTCGCGGTGAGGTGGGTGGGTCGTGCGGGGTGGATGATCTGTCGGATCTCCCCGTCCACCTCGCGCAGGGTGGTGCGCAGGATCTCGTGCCGCTCGGTGAGGGCGTCCAGCGCGTTGCCCAGGCGGGCCAGGTCGAGTGGTCCGTCGATCCGGTAGGCCCACGGCACGTGGTAGGTGGCACTGTCCGGGGCGAGTTGCCACAGGAACCACATGCGTTCCTGCGCGTAGGACGCGGGGATGGGTTCGTCGCGGGGGATCGGCGGTATGCCGCTGGTGGTGGTGGCGTGGGTGTCGAGCCAGGCGGCCTGTTCGGCGATGGTGGGTGAGTTGAAGGCCTGGTGGAGGGGGAAGTCGGTGCCGAGTCGCAGGACCAGGCGGGAGGCCAGTAGGGAGTGGCCGCCGAGGGCGAAGAAGTCGTCGTGGATGCCGATGGTGTCGCGGCCGAGGAGTTCGTGCCAGATTTCCGCGACCCGTCGTTCGGTGTCGGTGCGGGGTTCGGTGGTGGTGGGTGCGGTGTGTTCGGGAACGTGCAGGGCCTTGCGGTCGAGCTTGCCGTTGGTGGTGAGCGGCAGGGCGTCCACGAAGACCAACAGCGTGGGCACGGCGGCCTTGGGGAGCAGGCCGGTGAGGTGGGCGCGGATCTCCTGCGGGTCGGGGGTGGGTCCGTCGGTGAGGACGAGGTGGGCGGCGAGCTGTGTGCCCGTGGCGCTGACAGCGGCGGAAGCGACGCGCGGATGGGTGCGCAGCGCGGCCTCGACCTCCTCGGGTTCGATGCGTTGTCCGAGGATCTTGATCTGGTGGTCGTTGCGGCCGTGGAACTCCAGCTGCCCGTCCGCCCGTTGCCGGCCGAGGTCGCCGGTGCGGTAGAGGCGGGCTCCTGGTGGTCCCCAGGGGTCGGGGACGAAGGCGTCGGCGGTGAGGTCGGGGCGGTTGAGGTAGCCGGGTCCGACGCCGGGTCCGCTGATGTGGATCTCGCCGAGCGTGCCGGGGACCACTGGCTTGCCCTGCGGGTCCAGCAGATGGATCCGGGTGTTGCCGTAGGGCTTGCCGATCACCGGGGTCGGGCTGGTCATGACGTCGGTGACGGTGGCTTCGACGGTGGCTTCGGTGGGCCCGTAGGTGTTGAGCGCGACAGCACGGGGATGGGCGGCGCGCAGGGTGGTCCAGAGGTCGGGTGGGCAGGCCTCGCCGCCGAAGGTGAGGATCCGGGGTGGGTGGGGTGCGTCGAGCAGGCCGGCGTCGACGAGGAGGTGGAGTTGGGAGGTGGTGCAGTCGAGCGCCTCCACTGCGCGGTTGGGGTGTTGGGCGCGGGCGAGCAGCATGCGGGGGTCGCTGCGCTCCTCGGGGGTGAGGACGGTGAGGGTGTGGCCGTCGAGCAGGGTGAGGAGCTGGGCGATGAAGAAGTCGGAGATGAAGGCCGAGGTCCCGATGGCGACCCGCAGGTGTTGGCCGGTTTCGGCGCCGCGCAGGCGCGGGATGAGTTGGGCGGTGGCGAAGTTGGTGAGGTTGCCGTGGTCGACCATGACGCCCTTGGGGCGTCCGGTGGAGCCGGAGGTGTACATCACGTAGGCGAGGTCGCGTGCGCCCACCTGGGGGAGGTCGGTGGTGGGGGCGTCCTCGAGGGTGGTGTCCTCGGTGAGCAGCAGCGCCGGCCGGGCGTCTTCGATCATGGTGTGGAGGCGGGCGGTGGGGAGGTCGGGGTCGAGGGGGAGGAAGGCGGCGCCGGCCTTCCACACCCCCCAGACCGCGATCAGCGCGCGGGCTCCGGGGCGGAGTTGGATGCCGATCAGGTCGCCGCACCGGATGCCGTGGTGGTGCAGGTGGTGGGCGAGGTGGTCGCTGGCGGTGTCGAGCTCCGCGAACGTGAGCGTGGTGTCGTCGGCCTCGATCGCGACGGCGTCCGGGGTGCGGCGGGCCTGGGCGCGGAGCAGCTCGTGGACGGGAGCGTCAGGCCGCGCGGTGACGGTGTCGTTCCAGGCCTGGAGTTGGGTGAGTTCGCGTGGGCTGGGCCGCAGCAGGGTGCCCATGGACGCGCCGGGATCGGCGGCAAGGGCCGCGAACAGGTCGGTCAACGACCGCAGCAACTGGTCGGCGGTCGCGCCCTCGTACCGCTCGGTGCTGAAGTCCAGCGTGAGCAGCAGGCCGTCGGTGGTCCGGTTGGCTGCCAGGGACAGGTCGAAGTGGCTGCCGCTGAAAGGCAGTTGGACGTGCTCGACGCTCAGTCCGGCCGGCAGCCCGGCCAACAGCTCGGCGGAGACCTGCGCCGGGGCGTAGGAGAACATCGTGCTGAACAGCGGGTTGCGGGCGGCGGCCCGCGCCGGTGCGACGGCGCGGACCACCTGCTCGAACGGCAGCTCCTGGTGGGCGAAGGCGTCCAGTACGATGCCGCGCACCCGACGGAGGTAGGTCGGGAAGTCCTCGGTGGGGTCGAGGCGCACTCGCACCGCCAAGGTGTTGACGAAGAAGCCGAGTTGCCCGGCGAGATCCGCGTGGGTGCGGCCGGAGACGGGGGTGCCGACGGTGACGTCCGTCGTACCGCTGTGCCGGGCCAGGAAGAGGCAGTGGAGCGCGAACAGCACCGTGAAGTCGGTGGTGCCGACCTTCTGTTGCAGTTCGGTGAGCCAACCGAGCCGGTCGTCGGGGACGGTGGCGGTCCGCCGGTCGCCGACGAACGCGCTGTGCTCGGGCGGGGTCCGGTCCGGGTGCGGTGCGGCCGGGATGGCGTCGGCCAACTCGCGCTGCCAGTGGGCGAGATCGTCGCCGGTGGCAAGGTGCTCACGCTGCCAGACCGAGAAGTCGGCGTACTGGACGTCCAGCGGTGGGAGCTGCTCGCCCCGGTAGAGGGTCCAGAGTTCGCGCTCCAGGATGGCCAGCGACCACTCGTCGAGGATGACGTGGTGGGCCGCGAAGAGGATCAGGTGACGGTCGTCGCCGGTTCGCCAGAGATGGATCCGCAGGAGGGGGCCGGTGGTCAGGTCGAAGGGCTGCTCGGCGGCCTGGTGGGCGAGCCGGAGGGCCTCTTCCGGGTGCGCGGGGGTCGCGGTGAGGTGGGTGGGTCGTGCGGGGTGGATGATCTGTCGGATCTCCCCGTCCACCTCGCGCAGGGTGGTGCGCAGGATCTCGTGCCGTTCGATGAGGGCGTCCAGCGCGTTGCCCAGGCGGGCCAGGTCGAGTGGTCCGTCGATCCGGTAGGCCCACGGCACGTGGTAGGTGGCACTGTCCGGGGCGAGTTGCCACAGGAACCACATGCGTTCCTGCGCGTAGGACGCGGGGATGGGTTCGTCGCGGGGGATCGGCGGTATGCCGCCGGCGCGGCGCTGCCGCACCCGCTGG
Source organism: Kitasatospora sp. NPDC052896 (assembly GCF_044547075.1). Taxonomy (NCBI): domain Bacteria; kingdom Bacillati; phylum Actinomycetota; class Actinomycetes; order Kitasatosporales; family Streptomycetaceae; genus Kitasatospora; species Kitasatospora sp. NPDC052896. The sequence goes on along the minus strand of NZ_JBITZU010000003.1, from coordinate 405,397 downwards.
AGCAGCGCCTGTCGTTCGGCGGGGGTGAGCCGGCTCAGCCGGCTCACCAGGTTCTGCGTCTGCGTCATGCCGTGGCCTCGCTCGCCCGCTCGTCGCCGTCCTGCCGGGTGTCGTGCCGGGTGGGGGACGGGTCGTCTCCGGCCGACTCGGCGAGCAGTCCGCCCAGGTCGATGTCCGCGCTCAACTCGTCGAAGGCGGCCTGTACATCGGCGCAGAAGGCGGCCAGGTCCGGCGCTGCCAGGAAGGCCGGCAGCGGGAGTTCGACGAAGAGCCGGTCCCGCAGCAGGAACAGCACCCGCACCGCGAGCAGCGAATTCCCGCCCAGCAGGAAGAAGTTGTCGGCGAGGTCGACCGAGCCGACGCCCAGCACCTCGGTCCAGATCGCCGCGACCTCCTGCTCCAGCGGACTCTCCGGTGGCCGAGGCTCGCCGCGGCGGGACTCGGTGATCCGCTCCAGCCGGAGCAGGGCCGCCTTGTCCACCTTGCCGTTGGCGGTGACCGGCAGCTCCGGCAGCACGGTGAGGACGGTCGGGACCAGGTAGCGCGGCAGTACCGACTCCAGGTGTGCGCGCAGGCTCGCGGTGTCCGGCTGCTGCCCGACCGCCGCGGCGGCGAAGGCGCGCAGCTCGGTGACCCCGTCCGGCCCGGGGGCGGTCAGCGCGACGGCCCGCTGTACCTCCGGCGAGCGCTCCAACGCGGCCTCGATCTCACCGAGTTCGATTCGGTAGCCGCGCACCTTGACCATGTGGTCGACCCGGCCGAGGAACTCCAGGCGGCCGTCGACCGACCAGCGGCCGCGGTCGCCGGTGCGGTAGAGCCGGGCGCCGGGGAGTGTCGGGTGCGGGGCGAAGCGGTCGGCGGTCAGCTCGGGGTTGCCGAGGTAGCCGCGGGCCAGGCACGGGCCGGCCACGTGCAGCTCGCCGGGGGTGCCGACCGGGACCGGCAGTCCACGCTCGTCGAGCACCAGGACCTCGGTGTTGGCCAGTGGCTCGCCGAGCGGCAGTGGGCCGTCGGGCAGTGTGTCGCGGGTGTAGACCCCGCAGACCGAGAAGGTGGTGGTCTCGGTCGGTCCCCAGCAGTTCACCACCTCCAACTCCGGGTACCGGCAAAGGATTTCGGCGGTGTGGCGAGGCGAGACGGTCTCCGATCCGGTGAGCAGCCGGCGCAGGCCCTCGAAGAGCCGCGGCTCGTGCTCCACCAGCAGGGCGAAGAGCGAGGCGGTGGCGTGCAGGACGGTCACCCCGTACCGGGCGACCCAGCCGGCGAGGTCGCTCGGCGTGTACTGGACGGGCGGCGCGACCACCAGCCGGGCCCCGGCGGCCAGCGGTGCCCACAGCTCGTAGGTGGAGACGTCGAAGGAGATCGGCGCGATGTGCAGCAGCGTGTCGTCCGGGCGCAGCACCAGGCAGTCGCCGCCGTGGAGGAGTTCGGTGACGTTGCGGTGCCGGGCGACCACGCCCTTGGGTCGGCCGGTGGAGCCGGAGGTGAAGATGACGTAGCAGGCGTTGTCGGGACCGGCCAGCGGCTCGGGATCCTCCTCGGGCCAGCCGGAGCAGGAGTCGTCGAGGTCGAGCGCCTGCCAGGGGCCGGCCGGCATCCGCTCGGCGGTGCCGTCCCCGGTCAGCAGCAGTCGGGCACCGGTCTCCCGGAGCATGAACTCCAGCCGCTCGGTCGGGAACGAGGCGTCCATCGGGACGTAGGCGGCACCCGACTTGAGCACCGCGAGCAGCCCGACCACCAGCTCCACCGAGCGTTCCAGGCAGACGCCCACGAACTCCTCAGGTCCGGCGCCGAGTTCGCGCAGGCGGTGGGCCAACCGGTTGGCCCGGGCGTTGAGTTCGCGGTAGCTGACCGCCTGGTCGGCGAGGAGCACGGCGACCGCGTCCGGCGTCTCGGCGGCACGCCGCTCGATCAGCTGGTGGACCGGGACGGCCGGAACCACGGTCGGGTTGTCGTTCCAGGAGGCCAGCAGGGCCTGTTCGGCCGCGCCCAGCAGCGACGCCTCGCGGTGGCGGGCCTGTGGGTCGGTCGCGATGGCGGTCAGCGCGCGCAGGTAGTAGCCGCGCAGCAGGGTCACCTGTTCGGCGCTCAACTCACGTGCGTCGTATTCGAGTTCGAGTCGCAGTCCGGCCCCTCCGGGCTCCCGGCTGATCGCGGTGACCAGCGGGAAGTGGGTCCGGGACACCCCGCCCAGCGGCTCGGACCCCGACCCGCCGAGGGAGAGTGTGCCGTCCTCGGCGAGGTCGGCGAACTGGTGGAAGTTGTTGTAGACGAAGTTGACCTCGAACAGCGGCGCACCGCCGAGCTTGCGCTGCAGGGCGCCGAGCGGGTAGCGGCGGTGCGGCAGCAGCTCGCGCTCGGCCTCGAAGGCCGCCCGCACCAGGTCGGCCCAGCTGCCGTCGGGCAGCCCGAGTCGCAGCGGCACGGTGTTCAGGAAGAGCCCGCGCGCCTCGGTGCCGTCCGTCTCCTCCAGCCGCCCGTTGGAGGTCAGCCCGACCAGCACGTCGGAGCCGCCGGTGACCAGGCTCATCACCCGCAGGTGCGCGGCCAGCACGACCGCCTTGAACGGCACCCCGCAGGTCCTGGCCACCCCCTCCAGGCGGGTCAGCAGCTCGGCGGGCAGGACGGTCGCCAGCGCGCCGTAGCCCTGCCGCTCGTCGCGCTGGTGCGACTCGCCCGCCGCGGTCTCCCCGACCGGCGAGGTCGGCCGGGCCACCGCCCAGCGCGGCAGCCGGTGGTCCGGACGGTCGGCGACCTTCGCCAGCCAGAACTCCTCGCTCTCGGCGGACTCCACCGCGGCCCGCTCGGCGGCGACGAAGTCGCGGAAGAGCGACCGCACCGGCGCCGGCTCCGACCGCTCGCCGGCCAGCAGCATCCGGTAGCGCTCGACGATCTCGGAGAGCGTGGCGGCCAGGCTCCAGCCGTCGAAGATCGCGTGGTGCTCGGTGACGGTCCACTGGAAGACGGTGTCGTCCAGCTGGTGGACGGCCATCCGGCAGAGCGGCGCGCTGTGCAGGTCGAAGCCGTGCCGCTGTTCCCGTGCGACGTGGCCGGTGAGCACCTCGTGCTGCTCGGCTGTCGGCAGGCCGCGCAGGTCCACCGCGCTGAACGGTATCTCCGCGGTGGCGTGCACCAGTTGCAGCGGCTCGCCGTACCCGCTGAGGTCGAACGAGGTGCGCAGCACCGGGTGCCGCTCGACCACCTGGGCGACGGCCCGCCGGAACCGCTGCTCGTCGAAGCGGGCGGCGATCCGCAGGCTGTCCACGTTGTGGTACGGCAGCCGGTCCGGATCGCGTTCCATCTCGTAGACCATGCCGAGCTGGAGCTCGGTCATCGGGTAGGCGTCCAGCAGGCCCTTCGGCAGCCGCTCCCGGTCCTCCTCGGCGAGCAGCGAGAACGGCGTGCTGACCGGCCGCTCCTCGAGCACCGTGCCGACCGCGGTGGCCAGTTCGGCCAGCGTCGGGTTGCGGAAGACGTCCTGCAGGGCGAACGCGTACCCGGCCGTCCGGGCCTGGCCGAGCACCTGGATGCTGCGGATCGAGTCGCCGCCCAGGTCGAAGAAGTTGTCGTGCCGGCCGACCCGGGCCACCCCCAGCACCCGGGACCAGATGCCGGCCAGCAGCTCCTCGACTCCGGCCAGCGGCGCCACGAACTCACCGTCCAACAAGGGACGTTCGCCGTCGGGTGCGGGCAGCGCGGCGCGGTCCACCTTGGCCCGCGGGGTGAGTGGCAGCGCGTCCAGGAAGACGAAGAGCCGCGGCACCATGTACTCGGGCAGCCGCCCGCGCAGCCAGCCGCGCAGCTCGGTGGTGGAGAGCGGGCCGCCGTCGGCCACCAGGTAGCCGACCAGGTCGGGCCGGCCGGAGTCGTCCTGGCGGACCACCACCACGCACTCCAGGACGCTTCGGTGGGCCCGCAACGCGGCCTCCACCTCGCCGAGTTCGATCCGGTAGCCGCGCACCTTGACCATGTGGTCGACCCGGCCGAGGAACTCCACATGGCCGTCGACCGACCAGCGGCCGCGGTCGCCGGTGCGGTAGAGCCGGGTGCCCGGCGCGTACGGGTGCGGGGCGAAGCGGTCAGCGGTCAGCTCGGGGTTGCCGAGGTAGCCGCGGGCCAGGCACGGGCCGGCCACGTGCAGCTCGCCCGGCGTCCCGACCGGGACCGGTAGCCCCGCCTCGTCCAGCACCCAGACCTCGGTGTTGACCAGCGGGTTGCCCAGCGGCAACGGTCCGTCGGGCAGTGTGTCGTGGGTGTAGACCCCGCAGACGGAGAAGGTGGTGGTCTCGGTCGGTCCCCAGCAGTTGACCAGCTCCAACTGCGGGCAGCGGGCCAGGATCAGCGCCGCGTGCCGGGGCGAGACGGTCTCCGAGCCGGTGAGGAAGGCCCGCAGCCCGTCGAAGAGCTGCGGCTCGTGCTCCACCATCAGCGCGAAGAGCGAGGCGGTGGCGTGCAGCACGTTCACCCCGTACCGGGCCACCCAGCCGGCGATGTCGTTCGGGGTGTACTGGATCGGCGGCGCCAGCACCAGGGTCGCGCCGCCGACCAGCGGCGCCCACACCTCGAAGGTGGAGTTGTCGAACGGCAGCGGGGCGAGCTGGAGCAGGGTGTCGCCCTCGGCGAGCTTCAGGAACGGTCCGCCGGCGAGGAGTTCGGTGACGTTGCGGTGCAGCGTCATGACGCCCTTGGGACGACCGGTGGAGCCGGAGGTGAAGATGACGTAGCAGGCGTTGTCCGGGCCGGTCAGGTTGGCCGGGTTCCGGTCGCGGTCGGGTGTCGCGGGCGGCTCGAGGACGTCCAGGTTGACGGTGTGCCAGGAGCCCTGTGGCACCCGGGAGTCGGTGCTGTCGTGGGTCAGCACCAGCTCGGCCCCGACCTGCTGGAGCATGAACTCCAGCCGCTCGGATGGGAAGTCCGCGTCCAGCGGGACGTACACCCCGCCCGCCTTGAGGATGGCCAGCACGCCGACCACCATCTCCAGCGAGCGCCGGATGCACAGGCCGACACAGACGTCCGGCCCGACCCCCTGGTCGCGCAGGTGGTGCGCCAGGCGGTTGGCCCGCGCGTTGAGTTCGGCGTACGTCAGGGAGTCGTCGCCGGCCACCAGTGCGACGGCGTCCGGCGTGGCCGCGACCCGGGCCTCCACCAGCCGGTGCACGGCGACCGGCGCGACCTCGGCGGCGGTGTCGTTCCACCGGGTGAGCAGCGCCCGCTCGTCCGCGCCGAGCAGCGGCACCTCGCGGTAGCGGGCCTCCGGCTCGGCGGCCATCGCGGCGTAGGTGCGCAGGTAGTAGTCGCGGATCAGCAGCATCTGGTCCTCGGTGAGGACGTCGGTGTGGTAGTCCAGCCCGAGCAGCAGCCGGGAGGAGTACGGGTTGCGGATCACCCCGACGTTCAGCGGGAAGCTGTTCGGCTCGGCCCGCACGGTACTGAAACTGTCGATCTTGCCGTCCACGATGGCGATCCGCCCGGCCCCGAACGCCTTGCCGAGCACGTGGAAGTGGTTGTAGACGAAGTTGATCTCGAACAGCGGTCCGCCGCCGAGCTTGCGCTGCAGGGCGCCGAGCGGGTAGCGGCGGTGCGGCAGCAGCTCGCGCTCGGCCTCGAAGACCGCCCGGACCAGGTCGAGCCAGCTGCCCTCGGGCAGCTTCAGCCGCAGCGGCACGGTGTTCAGGAAGAGCCCGCGCACCTCGGCGCCGTCCGCCTCCTCCAGCCGCCCGTTGGCGCACAGTCCGGCCAGGACGTCCGAGCTGCCGGTGATCAGGCTGACCACCCGCAGGTGGCCGGCCAGCACCACCGCCTTGAACGGCACTCCGCAGCGCTTGGCGAGCGCCTGCAGCCCTTCGCAGACCTCCGCCGGCAGCAGGGTCTCCACCGAGCCGAAGCCGCCGGTCTCGTCGCGCAGCCGCCACTCGTCGGGGTCGGCCCGGCCGCGCAGTTCGGTGGGTCGGCCGGTGGGCCAGCGCGGCAGCCGGCCGTCCGGTAGGTCGGCGACCTTCTCCAGCCAGAACGCCTCGCTCTCGGCCGAGTCGAGCGCGGCCCGCTCGGCGGCGACGAAGTCCCGGTACGCCGACCGGGTCGGCGTCGACTCCGGTTCCTCGCCCGCGAGCAGCCGCTGGTACCCGGCGGTGATCTCGGCGAGCGTGGAGTGCAGGCTCCAGCCGTCGAAGATCGCGTGGTGCTCGGTGACCGTCCACTGGAACGACTCCTCGCCCAGCCGGTGCAGGCCGAACCGGAGCAGCAGCGGGCGGGCGTGGTCGAAGGCGTTGAGCCGCTCGGCCTCCACGTACGCGGCGATCGCCGCCTCCTGGGCCGCCTCGTCGAGCGGGCGCAGGTCGGCCACGGTGAACGGCATCTCGGCGCTCGCGTGCACCAGTTGCATCGGCACGCCGTAACCGCTGAGGTCGAAGGAGGTGCGCAGGATCGGGTGCCGGGCGACCACCCGGGCGGTCGCCTCGCGGAACCGCGCCTCGTCGAAGGGGCCGGCGATCCGCAGGCTGTCCACGTTGTGGTAGGGCCGGCGGTCCGGGTCGAGTTCCATCTCGTAGACCATGCCGACCTGCAACTCGGCCATCGGGTAGGCGTCTTCCAGACCCTCGGGCAGCCTGGCCCGGTCCTCGGCCGACACCAGCGCGAACGGCTCGCTGATCAACTCGCCCTGCTCGCCGGAGTCCTGCGGAGCGGCCACGGCGGCCAACGTGGCGAGGTCGGGGTGCCGGAAGAGGTCCTGCAACGCGAAGTGCAGCCCCGCGGAACGGGCTTGACTGAGCACCTGGATGCTGCGGATCGAGTCGCCGCCGAGGTCGAAGAAGTTGTCGTGCCGGCCGACCCGGTCGACCCCGAGCACGGCCGACCAGATGCCGGCCAGCAGCTCCTCGGCGCCGGCCAGCGGGGCGACGAACTCCTGGGCCAGATCGGGTCGTTCGCCGTCCGGTGCGGGCAGTGCCCGGCGGTCCACCTTGCCCTGTGGGGTGAGTGGAAGCGCGTCCAGCAGGACGAAGGCGCGCGGCACCATGTAGCCCGGCAGCCGCTCACCCAGCCAGTCGCGCAGCTCGCTGGTGGAGGGTGCCACCTCGCCGGGCACCAGGTAGCCCACCAGGTCGGCCCGCTCGCCCAGGTCGTCGCGGACCGTCACCACGCACTCCAGCACGCCCGGGTGGGCGCCCAACGCGGTTTCGATCTCGCCCAGTTCGATCCGGTAGCCGCGCACCTTGACCTGCGCGTCGGCCCGACCCAGGTACTCCAGGCTGCCGTCGGTGTTCCAGCGCGCCAGGTCGCCGCTGCGGTAGCACAGTCCGCCCGGGGCACCTCCCAGGTGGTCCGGCACGAAGCGGTCGGCGGACAGCTCGGGGCGTGCGGTGTAGCCCCGGGTGACACCCGGCCCGGCCACGTGGAGCTCGCCCGCCACCCCGATCGGGCACTGCTCGCCGTGCTCGTCCAGCACGTACACCCGCAGGTCGGGCAGCGGCCGGCCGAGCTGGGTGAGCGCCCGGTCCAGGTGCTCCTCGGTCAGCTCCAGATAGCTGACGTGCACGGTGGTCTCGGTGATCCCGTACATGTTGACCAGCAGCGGAGCGGCGTAGCCGTGCCGGGCGGCCCAGCGGCGGACCGACGGCCGGTGCAGCGCCTCACCCCCGAACACCACCGCACGCAGCGCCAGTCGGGCGCCGGTCTGCTCGTCCACGGTCTCGAACTGGCGGAACGCCGAGGGGGTCTGACTGAGCAGGGTGACCCCCTCGTCGGCGACCAGCCGGTAGAACGCCTCGGCGTTGCGGCTGGTGAAGTACGGCACCACGACCAGCCGGCCACCGGTGGTCAGCGCGCCCCACATCTCCCAGACCGAGAAGTCGAAGGCGAAGCTGTGGAAGAGCGACCAGACGTCCCGTGGGCCGAACTCCAGCCGCTGCCGGACCGACTGGATCAGCCGGGTCACGTTGCGGTGGGTGACCGTGGTGCCCTTGGGCCGCCCGGTGGAGCCGGAAGTGAAGATCACGTAGCAGGCGTTGTCCGGGCCGACCAGGCCGTCCAGGTCGTCGCCCGGGCTGCCGTCGGCGGACAGGTCGAGAGCGTCCAGGTCGACCTCCCGCCACGGTCCGGCCGGCACGCTCCCCGTGGTCGGCCCGTGGGTGAGCACCAGCGGCGCCTCGACCTCGCGCAGCATGTGCGCCATCCGCTCGGCCGGGAACGCGGTGTCCAGCGGCACGTACACGCCGCCCGCCTTGAGTACCGCCAGGGTGGCCACCACGGTCTCCAGCGAGCGCTCGACGCACACCCCGACCCGGGTCTCCGGTCCGACGCCGAGATCGCGCAGGTGGTGGGCGAGCGCGTTGGCGCGGGTGTTGAGCCCGCGGTAGTCGAGCGAGTGCTCCTCGAAGACCACGGCCACCGCGTCCGGCGTCTCGGCCGCCCGGTGCTCGACCAGCTCGTGCACGGTGGCGACCGGCAGCTCCAGCTCGCGGCCGGTCCACTCGGCCAGCAGCGCCCGCTCGGCCGGCGTGGTCAGGTCGAGCCGGCCGACCGGCAGGTCGGGGTCGGCCACCGCCTGCCGCAGCAGCTGCTGCCAGTGGTCGACCAGCAGCCGGACGGTGGCCGGCTCGAACAGGTCGGTGGCGTACTCCACCGCCAGCCGCAGGCCGTCCGGTCCGCGGTGCACCGACCAGGTCAGGTCGTACTTGGCGGTGTCGGTCGGCACCAGTTCGCGCCGCACCACCGTGCCGTCGCCGAGCACGGCCGGCTCGCCCTCCTCGTGGAAGGCGAAGACCACCTGGACGATCGGGTTGTGGCCGAGCGAGCGTTCCGGGTGCAGCCGGTTCACCGCGAGGTCGAACGGCAGCCTGCCGCGCGACAGCGCGTCCAGCACCGAGCCGCGGGCCCGGCCCAACAGCTGGCGGAAGCTCGGGTCGTCGGCCAGGTCGACCCGCAGCACCAGCGAGTCGACGAAGAAGCCCACCAGCTCGTCCAGCTTCGCCGCGCCGCGCCCGGCCGCGGGGGAGCCGAGCACGATGTCGCCGCCGCCGGAGTGCCGGGCGGCCAGCGCCTGGAAGCCGGCCAGCAGCACCATGTAGAGGCTCGCCCCCTGGGCGGCGGCCAGCTCCTCCAGCTCCGGCAGCGGCAGCTCGGTCAGCGGGAACTCGACGGTGCGGCCGCGGTGGCTCTGCTCGGCCGGGCGCGGGTGGTCGGCCCCCAGGTCGAGCACGGCCGGGGCGCCGCGCAGCGCCTCGCGCCAGCGAGCCACCTCGGCCTCGACCCGCTCCTCGTCCAGCGCCTCGCGCTGCCACAGCGCGTAGTCCGCGTACTGCACGGGCAGCGGGTCGAGCGCCTGCGCGCCGTGCTGGTAGGCGGTCAGCAGCTGGCGCTGGAGGACGTCCAACGACCATCCGTCGCACGCGATGTGGTGGAGGGTCAGGTGGAGCCAGTGCTCGTCCTCGGCGAGCCGGTACAGCACGGCCCGCAGCATCGGGCCCTTGGCCAGGTCGAACGGCTGCCGGGCGGCGGCCCGCACCAGCCGCTCGGCGGCCCCCGCGCGCTCGGCCGGCGCCCGGTCGGTCAGGTCGACCACCGGGCAGTCCAGCTCGCGCACGTCCAGCAGCCGCTGCCGGGGCTCGCCGCCGTCCTCCTCGTAGCCGGTGAACAGCACCTCGTGCCGGGCGGCGACCGCGGCGAGCGCGCGCACCAGCCGGTCGGCGTCCAGCGGGCCGGAGAACCGGAGGGTCGCGGGCACGTTGTAGGCCGCGCTGCCGTCCAGCCAGCGGTCCAGGAACCACAGCCGCCGCTGCCCGTAGGAGAGCGGGCCGCGCTCCTGCGGCCGGGGACGCAGCGCCCGGGCCGAGCGGCCGGCCGGGGCGGGGCGCGCCGGCATCGGGTCCCCCGCGGTGCGGATGTCGTCCATGAAAGAGCCCTTCTGGTCGGTCCGGTGGATGAGCGGGGTGACCCGGCGCCAGGCCGGGACAATCACCGGGAACGGCCGCGCTCGGGCGGCCTCGGAATACGGCGGAGCGGGTGCGCGCCGGCGCCGGTGGATTTCGGTACGGAGGGGGTGCGGAGAGCCGCGACGGGAATTCCCGCATCGAGTGCTCCGACAGTAGGGAGGGCTGAATGGGTCGTCAAGGCTCATTGGTGGCACCGGTGTTCGGGCTCTCGCGCGGCGGTCCGAATGGCCGCTGACCGGCCCGGACGGACCGTCGCCCGGCTGCCGGCGAGCCACCCGGCCGCGCCCCGGTGCCCCGGCCCGCTCGGCTGCACCGCGCTGACCTGCGGTTTTGTCCGCCATTCCGACGCTATGGATCCCCTATCGGCAGGTCCCGGGCGGCCGATAGCGCGGCTGGGCGGTCGGATAGCGATCGGAAAGCAGCCGTTCCTAGCGTGGTGGTCAGGCAGTGAGACAGCAGGCCGCCCGGGACGGCGGCCTCGACGAAGGAGCTGAACCAGTGGCAGTCACCCGGTCGGTCGTTCGCGGAATCACTCTCGTCATGGTCGCCCTGGCGGGCGCGCTGCTGGTTCTCTCCACCGGCTTCTCCGGCACCGCCGTGCCGAGTGCCGGCACCACCCCGGCGCCGGTCGCCACCAGCGTTCCGCAGGCTCCCGCGAACACCAACTGGGGCTGAATCGAGAATTCCCCCGGAATGTCGGGGCGAATTCCACGGGAAACGCCGAACGGGCGCCCGGCCTGGGGAGTCCGGGCGCCCGTTCGGCTCGTCCGTTCAGCTGCCGGGGAAGCGGGTGGCGCCGGCGGCCCGGAGCAGACCCGGGCCGCTCGGCCGCTCGGGCCGCGCCAACTGCTCCTTGAGCCGCTGCACCAGCCGCCGCACCCGGGCCGAGTCCAGCCCGACGACCGCGGCCAGCGCGTCCCGCCGGCACTCCGCGGCCTGCGCCCGTCGCCCCGCCGCCGCGTGCACCCGTCCGCACAGCTCCAGCGCGCAGGCCTGGAACAGCGGCGCCCGCATCTCGGTGAACAACTCCCTGGCTCGTGCCGCGCGTACCCAGGCCAGCTCCAACTCGTCTGCTTCCAAGGAGAGTTCGCCAAGCGCCAGGGCGACCCGGGCCTCCGCCAGCCGCTCCCCGACGGTCACCGCGAGGGTGTCCGCGGCGGCCAGCAGCTCGCCAGCCGCCGCCTGGTCGCCGCGCAGCCGGTGGACCTCGGCCAGGCCCAGCAGCGCGTAGGTCTCGCCGATGTGGTCCTCGGCCAGCCGGACGTCCGCCAGTACCTGCCGGAAGTCGGCCAGCGCGCCGTCCAGGTCGCCCAGCGCCAGCCGCGCCTCGCCCAGCCGGTGCAGCACCTGCGCGCCCACCCGCCGGTTGCCCAGCCCCTGGCAGACCCGCAGCGCGCGCTCCAGCAGGCCACGGGCCAACTCGTGCTCCCCGTACTCCAGGTGGATCTGCGCCATGTGGTTGAGCACGTGCGCCTCGCCGATCCGGTCGCCGGCCTCCTCGAAGACCGCCATCGCCTGCCGGCAGCGGTCCAGGGCGTCGTCCAGCCGACCGTTCATCCGGTCCAGGAAGGCCATGTTGCGCAACACCATGGCCGCGCCGTGCCGGTCGCCCAGTTCCTGGTAGAGCGCTAGGGCCCGCTCGAACTGCTCGGCGGCCGGGGTGAACTGCTGCTCGAACATGTCCAGGGAGCCGGCCGAGTACCGCATCGCGGCCTCGCCCAGCCGGTCGCCGGCCTGCCGGGCGGCCCGCAGCGCGAGGTCGTGGGTCTCCCGCCAGTCGTGGAAGTGCGCGCGCGCCTCGAAGAGGGTCACCGCGTTCATCGCCAACCCCCAGGCGTGCCCGGCCAGTCCGGAGGCGGCGGCCTGCCGGACCGCCGAGACGATCCACATCCGCTCCTGGTCGTACCAGCCGAGCGGGTCGGCCAACACCCGGTCCACCAGCCGGGGCGGCAGCTCCCAGCGGCCGGCCGGACTACGGGTCAGCATGAACTCGCCGCCGTACTCCCGCCGGTGGGCCTCCCCGGTGAGGAAGAGCAGGGCGCCCAGGATCCGCTCCAGCGCCTCCTGCCGGGCCGACGGCGGCTCCTCGGTGGCCAGCCGCTCGCGGGCGAAGGTGCGTACCAGGTCGTGGAACCGGTATCGGGCGCTCCGGGTGGTCGAGTCCACCTCGACGTCCAACAGGTAGGACTCGGCCAGCTCCTCCAGCAGGTCCTGTCCGCGCAGCGGGTCGGTCCGCAGCAGCGGCGCGCCGATCCAGGACGCGAAGCTCGGGGTCTCCAGCAGCGCCAGCAGCCGGAACAGCCGCCGGGCGTCCGGGCTCAGGCTCTCGTAGGTGAGCGAGATGCTCGCCCGCACGCCCATCTCGCCGTGCCGCAGTTCGTCCAGCCGGCGCGACTCGTCGGTCAGCCGCTCGATCAGGTCGGAGACCGACCAGTGCGGGCGGGCCGCCAGCCGGGCCGCCACGATCCGCAACGCCAGCGGGAGTTGGCCGCACAGCTCGCACAGCGCGGCCACCGCCTCGGGCTCGGCGGTGATCCGCGAGCGGCCGGCGATCCGGGCCAGCAGCTCGGCCGAACTGAGCTGGCTGAAGGCGCTCACCTCGACCCGGTCGGCGGCCGGCAGCCCGGTGAACCGCCGCCGCGAGGTGACCAGCACCCGGCACTCCGCGCTGCCCGGCAGCAGCGGCAGCACCTGGCTCTCCGACACCGCGTCGTCCAGCACCACCAGCACCCGCCGCCCGGCCAGCCGGTCCCGGTACATCTCGGCGCGCTCCTCGATCCCGTCCGGGACGGCCGGGGCGGCCACCCCGAGCGCCCGCAGGAACCGGCCGAGCACGTCGCAGGCCTTCTCCGGCTGGGCCGCGTTGGAGAGCCGGGCGAACAGCTGACCGTCCGGGAAGGCCGACGCCAGCCGGTGTGCCAGGTGGACGGCCAGCGTGGTCTTGCCCACCCCGCCACGGCCGGTGATCACGGTGACCGGGACCGCCTGCTCGCCCGCCGCCTCGCCGGCCGGCTCGGCCAGGATCCGTTCGATGGTCTGTGCGCGGCCGGTGAAGTCGGCGATCCCGGCCGGCAGCAGCCGTGGCACGCTGGGCGGTGCGGGGGCCGCCGGGTCCGCGGCCGGGTGCTCGGAGGCCGTGGCAGGCGTACCGGCGGCAGGCGTTCCGACGGCTGGGACGGCCGGCTCGCCGGTCAGCACCGGGTCCCTGGTCAGGATCGCCTGCTGGAGCCGCCGCAGCTCCTCGCCGGGCTCGATGCCCAGCTCGTCGACGAAGGTCTCCCGGGCCCGCCGGTACTCCTCCAGCGCCTCCGCCTGCCGGCCGGCGCGGAACAGCGCGGTCATCAGCAGCACCCGCAGCCGCTCGCGCAGCGGGTTGGCCGCGACCAGCGTGCTCAGCTCACCGACCAGCTTGTGGTGCGCGCCCAGGCCCAGCTCCAGTTCCAGGCACTCCTCCAGCACCACCAGCCGGCGCTCGTCCAGCTGCGCCACCCCGGCCCGCACCAGCCGGCTGCCGATCCCGGAGAGCGCCGGGCCGCGCCAGAACGCCAGCGCGGCCCGCAGTTCCTCCGCCGCCTGCCGCGGTCGCTGGTCCGCGAGCCGGCGGCCGGTGGCGACCCGGGCGTCGAAGAGGCGCAGGTCGAGTTCGCCGTCGGCGACCCGCAGCAGGTAGCCGGGCGCGCGCGTGACGATCCGCCCCAACCCCAGTTCATCGCTCGGCAGTTGCTGGCGCAGCGAGGAGATGGCGATCTGGATCTGGCCCCGGCTGGTGGTGGGCGGATCCTCGTCCCAGACGCCGTCCACCAGTCGGTCGCTGGGGACGATCCGATTGGCCTCCAGGAGGAGCAGGGCGAGCACGGTTTGCTGGCGCAGACCCTTCACATCGACCGGAACACCCTCGTGCGCCACTTCCAGGGGGCCGAGAATCCGAAAGTCCAAAAGAAAAACTCCTGGTTGCTCAGCGGTTCTCGTCGGATCACCGCGCCGTCAACTGGGCGGGGACCGCCGGAGAAACGGGAGCAACGGCGAACCGCACGGCACGGCACAGGCCGCGCGCGACCGCCGGACTTCCCGACCCTCGCGCGGAGGCAGCCCAACCCTGCCCCGCACCCGCCGGGCACCGTCACGTCACACCGGGGCCGGGCGGCGAACGCTCCCGGCGCGGACCGGGATGTCCCCATACACTCTGTGTCTGGCCCCCCGTGGCCATCGCTGCGCGCGCCGGGCCGGAGCGGACCGGCGGACGCGCCCCCCGAAGCGTCCCCCGGGCCGGAACCCGGCCAGCGGTTACGAAGGAATTTCACATGACGTCAGATTGGGCGTCAATGAGAGGAACCGAGAAACTGCCCCCGGGGGACGATCCTGTGCGTTTGGCAGTCGCAATCCACCGATATGCGCTACGAAGGGCGACAGGCCCCGTCCCACACGGGTATGGGGCGGGGCCTGACATGTTCTGAGCGGATTCGTTGCGACCGTGTTGCCAATCGTTGCGTACTGTCGGGCGGAGTCCGTATTCGGCAAGCGCCTTGCGGTGGGCGGCGGTGATCCGGTCAAAGTGCGGGTGCTGCCCGTCCGCCAGGCGGCGCCTGCCGTGGCCGGCCGGGTCGAGGTACCGGAAACGATGGCGGTGGCAAATTGACATGGACTCGTTCATGGGCTGCGCGGCGAAATACCGTACCCCGCTCAGGTGCCACGGTAGGTGAGGTACGAGGTGGGGGTGATCATCATCGGCAGGTGCAGATCGGTGCTGGGGTCGCTGAGCCGGAACTCGACGATCGCCCGCGGGTAGAGCGGCGCCGCGCCCAACTCGGCGAAGTAGCCGTCCAGATCGAGCACCAGCTGGTACGTGCCGCGGGTCAGCCCGGCCGGGTGCCAGTGCGCCAGCCGGCCCAGGTGGTCGGTGCTGCTGTGGGCGAGGTCCTCCCAGGCGAGGTCGGTGCGGCCGCGCAGGCGGACCCGCAGGTTGGCGGCGGGCATGCCGAGCGAGGCGTCGATGACGTGCACCGAGACGCTCATCGGCCACCTCCGTCGTCGGTGGTCGTCGGGTGCCGGCCGGTCCGCGCCGGGTCGAGTTCCGTCGGGTCGAGCTCCGCCGGGCCGAATGCCGCCGGCCCGAACTCCACGGCCGTGACCAGCTCCTGGACGCGCAGTGCGGCCTGCAGCAGTACGTCCGCGCCGCAGACCAGCGCCTCCGGTGCGGTGTCCTCGGCCGGCGCGTGACTGATCCCGTCCCGGCTCGGCACGAAGATCATCCCGACCGGGGCGATCTCGGCCACCATCTGCGCGTCGTGGCCGGCGCCGCTCGGCATGGTCAGCCGGGTCAGCCCCAACTCCTCGGCGGCCTCGGCGATCGCGCGGCGCAGCAGCGGGTCGGTGGAGACCGGCCGGGACCGAGCCGCGACGGTGACCGTCACCCGGCAGCCGGTGGTCTTCTCCACCTCCGCGCACACCTCGCGAACGGCCGCCTCGGCCCGGGCGATCCGCTCCGGGTCGGTGTCGCGGACCTCGGCGCTGAGCCGGACCGTGCCCGGCACGGTGTTGGTGACGTTGGGCGAGACGTCGAGGTAGCCGACCGTGGCGGTGGAGCAGAGGCGCTCGGTGGCGGCGATCCGCCGCACGCCCAGCACCACGTCGGCCGCCGCGGCCAGCGCGTCCCGGCGGTCGGGCATCGGGGTGGTGCCCGCGTGCTGCACCTGGCCGGCCACCTCGGCGTCGAAGATGGTCCGGCCGACGATCCCGTCCACCACCCCGATCTGCACGCCGCGCCGCTCCAGCACCGGGCCCTGCTCGATGTGCAGCTCCAGGAAGGCACCGATCCGGCCGGGCGCCCAGGCGGCGGCGTCCAACCGCTCCGGGTCGCCGCCCGCCGCCAGCAGGTACGCGCGCACGGAGCGGCCGGCCCGGTCCCGCGCCGAAAGCCCGTCCGCCAGCTGCCCGCTGAGCGCCCGGGAGCCCCAGAACGGGTACTGGACCAGCGCGCCCTCCTCGTTGGCGAAGGCCACCACCACGGGCTCGTAGGGCAGTTCGAGCCACGGCGTGGCGGAGGCGAAGACCCGGAGCACCTCGACGGCCGCCACCACGCCGTACGCGCCGTCCAGCCGGCCGCCCTGGCGCACGCTGTCCAGGTGCGAGCCCATCAGCAGCACGGGTGCCTCGGGGCGGCCGCCGGGGCGCCGGACGAACAGGTTGCCGGCGGCGTCGGTCTCGGTCACCAGGCCCGCGTCGCGGGCGAGTTCGCGCAGGAACGCGCGCCCCTCGTTCTCCTCGGCACTCAACCCGAGCCGGGAGACCCCGCCGGCGGGATCGGCGCCGATCTCGGCCAGCCGGGCCAGGACGTCGAGCAGGCGCACCCCGTCGACGCGCAGGGCGGTGCGTGCGATCGGGGCGGTCATGTGCGCGCCCCGGTGGCGAGGGCCTCCGCCAGCGCCAGCGCCTCGGCGCCACCGCGCGCGGTGCGGAACAGCACGCCCTCGCCGTGGTCCGCGAACCCCAGCCCGCGCAGCTTCTCCACCGCCGCCCGGATCGGCCCCCAGAAGCCCTCCGCGTCCACCAGCACCAGCGGCTTTCCCTGCTCGCCAAGGCAGTTGAGCGACAGGACGTCCAACACCTCGTCCAGCGTGCCGTATCCGCCGGGCAGTGCGAGGAAGGCATCGGCGTGCTCGATCATCAGCCGCTTGCGCTCGAACATGTCGTCGGTGAGGTGCAGCTCCTGATCCGGTGCGGCGATGGCGAGTTCACGCTCGTAGAGGAAGCGCGGGGTGTACCCGGTGATCGGCGCGCCGCTCTTGGCGGCGGCCCAGGCGACCTCACCCATCAGCCCGGAGCCGCCCCCGCCGTACACCAACCGGTGCCCGCGCTCCCCGATCAGCCGCCCGACCTCCCGGGCCGCCTCGGTGATCCCGGCCCGCTCCCCGGACCGGGCTCCGCAGAACACACAGATCCGCAATCCCCTCGCCCCCACCGGAGGCCCCGCATCCTGCGTCACGCCATTCCTCCCGTCCCACCGCCCGGCCGCTCCGGCCCGGTGCGTACGTGCGTACGTGGTCGGGGAGAATCTGCCGCGCCCGCCTTTCGCCCCGATATCCGCCCGCATTCCCCGCACTATTCGTCGGTGCCGGGAGAGCGGACGAGCACGGAGGGGCGTCCGGGTCAGCGCCGCAGGCGGCGCCAGAGGGGGCGGGGAACCAGGCGCAGCGCCTGGGCCAGGAGGGCGAGGCGACGGGGGATCCAGACCACCGATGCCGTGCTGGACAGGGCGGCGGCGACGACCGCGCCCACCGCCGGGGGTGTGGTGGCGGCCGGGGCCGGGGGCATGCCCGCCGTCATCCGGCCGATCACGAAGCCCGGGCGGACCAGGAGGACCCGGACGCCACTGCCGTGCAGGGCGTCGGAGAGGCCGCGGGCGAAGGCGTCCAGGCCGGCCTTGGCCGCGCCGTAGACGTAGTTGGCGCGGCGCGGGCGGACGGCGGCCACCGAGGAGAGGATCACGACCGTGCCGTGGCCCTGGGCGCGCAGGTGGCGGGCCGCGGCCAGCAGGGCGGTCACCTGGCCGGTCAGGTTGGTGTCGAGCAGCTGGGCGGCCTGCATCGGGTCCTCGTCGAGGAGCTCCTGCGGGACCAGGATCCCGGCCGCCGAGATCACCAGGTCGATCGGCCCGTCGGCGAACAGCTCGTCCACGATGGCCTGGTGGGTGTCCACTTCGACGGCGTCGAAGTGGCTGGTCCGCACCCGGTAGGGGAGCGCCGCGGCGGCCCGGGTGGTGCGCTGCTCGTCCCGGCCGGCCAGGACCACCTCGGTGTCGCTCGGGGCCCGGAGGGCGAGCAGGATCTCCAGGCCGATCTCGCTCGTCCCGCCGAGCAGGAGGATCCGCGCGGGGCGCCCCGGCGGGGTGGGGAACGTCGTCTTCTTCAGCACAGGCCCAGTCTCCGTCCCAGGTCCGACCGGATCAGCCCGGCCGGGTCGAGTCGTGCGCGGGTCGCCCGCCACTCCTCCAGCGAGCCGTACATCGCCTCGAACGCGGTCCGGCCCAGCCGGGCGTCCTTGGCCAGGTAGACCCGCCCGCCGGCCTCCGCGACCCGCTGGTCGAGGTCGTCGAGCACGCCGCCGAGTCCGGGGCGGTCGGCCGGCATGTCCACCGCGAGCGACCAGCCGGGCATCGGGAACGAGAGCGGACCGCCGCTCGCCGGGCCGAACCGCTCCAGCGTCCCCAGGAACGGCGCGGCGCCGGCCCGGCGGAGCGACTGCAGCACCTCGGCGACCACGCCGTGCGCCGCCGGTGGCACCACGAACTGGTACTGCAGGAACCCGGCCGGCCCGAGCGACCGGTTCCAGTCCCGTACGGCGTCCAGCCGGTGGAAGAAGGTCGACAGGTCCTGCACGGTCCGGGTCCGGCGGGGCGCGCGGTGGTACCAGAGCCCGTTGAAGGCGCGCGCGGTCAGCGGGTTGACCACGCCGACCGGCAGCCGGGGCGCCCGCGGGCCGCGCGGTGGTGCGTAGCGCGGGCCGTCCGGCTCGGCGGCCGGGTCGGGGACGGCTCGGTGGTCGGCGAGGTCGACGATGCCGCGCCCGAGCGCCCGCCCGCCGGCCGTGGTGTCCACCCGGGCGATCGCGTAGCGGTTCGGTGCCGGGTCGAGCAGGGCGAGTACGGCGTCCAGGTCGGCCGCGCGGTGCGAGCCGACCTCGACCAGCGCGCTGCGGACCCGGACCAGCCGCAGCGTGGCGGCCGTGATCACCCCGGTCAGACCCATCCCGCCGACCGTGGCGTCGAAGGCCGGCCCATCGCGATCCGCCCTGATCTCCAGCAACTCGCCATCGCTGCAGAGTAGTTCGATGGAGTCGAGCCAGCGGGCCAGGGTGCCGTCGGTGCGCTGGTTCCTGCCGTGCACGTCGGCCGCGATGGCGCCGCCCAGGGTGAGCCTGCTGGTGCCGGGCAGTACCGGGAGCAGCAGACCGTGCGGCACCAGCGCGGCGAGCAGCTGGGCGAAGGTGGTCGAGGCGGCGGCCCGGACCGTGCCGGCGACCGGGTCCACCGCGATGTGCGGCGCGATCGCGGGGGCCAGCACCAGGCCGCCGGTGTTGTGCGCGGCGTCGCCGTAGCTGCGCCCGGCGCCCCGGGCGAGCAACCCGCCCTCCGGCCGGCGGGCGACCAGCGCGCGCAGCGCGTCCGGCTCCAGTGGGCCGAGCACCCGCGAACGCCCGGTCGTGGTCCGGCCCCAGCCCTGGAGCAGGCGGTCCGTGGAGGTCATGCCGTCGGGTTCCTCTCCTGTGCCGTCGCCGATCAGCTCGTCCGCTCTCCTCCCGGTCTCCGTCCGTCGTCCCTCCGGTGGCACCGGCGGTGGCACGCGGCGCCCCGGCCCCGACCGGCAACTTCCGTGTAGCGCTTGGCGATTGCCATCAGCGGCGGGGCCGGGCCGCAGGTCGGCACGGACCGGGCGGCCGGGTACGAGGTGTGCCGCGCGTCCGGTCGCGGGGCGGCGGGCACGCCGCGGACGCCGCCGAGCACCTGCCGACCGTCCTCACCGGACGGCGGCGAGCCGGTCGGTGTGGTCAGCGGGGCAGGGATCACCGGCATGACGCCGGGGCTCGCCGCTCCCTGCCCCGCTCCAGTCCCGCCGGCCGCCACGGGGGCGGGAACCGCCCCAGGCAGGCCGATCGGGACGCTCGGGGTACCGCCGACCTCCGGCGGGTTCATCTTGTGCCGCGCGGTTCCCAGGAGGGGCACGACCGGTCCGGGGTGGTGGTCGCGCCCCCGCTCGGCGAGCGCCGACGGCGCGGCCCCGCGGTCGCGCACGGCCTTGCCGTCGCGCGCGGGCGCGGGCCCGGTTCCCGTAGACGGTGTCACGTCACTGTCCGTCACGCCGTTGTCTCCCTCTCGCCGCCCCGCGTGCGGGCGGGCGTTCTCGCACGGCGCCGCGGCCCACCGGTAGCGGGCCGGGCCACCCGCGAAGGGTCGCTGACCCGGCCATGCTCACCCGCTGCGACGTGCTCGGCCACACCGCGCGAGCGTCGCGAGGACGGGTCGCGCACCGTCCGGACGGGACCGCGAGCGGCAACGGATCGAAGCCGGTGGCCCCCTGACGGATGCTCACGGACGGCATCCCGTACCGGGCCGGTTGCGCCGTTAGGGAGTCCCGGGCCGAGCGGCGAACCGCCCCGTCACGGTGGGTTCACCTCCGCCGCCCACTGGAACTGGACCGGTCCGGATCGACCTGTTCGGTCTGCTGACCGGCTTCGGCGCCGCTTCTCCTCCCGGGCCCGGGAAGTCGGCCGGGTCGACGTCTCGATCGGTGTCGCATCGGGCCGGGTCGAGCGTTGGGCCGAACGGGCGCTCCGGGGGAAATGATCCTATTCTCGTCTGGACAGTGAAAGTGACGAGGATCACGCCCACCTCGGTCCGCCGTCTCCCCCTACCAGCCGTGCCGGCTGTGCTCGGCGGCGCCGGACCGCTCGCGCGTAGGAGGCATCGTGGTCACCACCGACCCCCGTCCCGCGTCCCCCCGTCCTGCGCAGCTGCCCCTTCCCCGCACCCTGGACGACGTTCCCGGCTGGTTCTGGCCGCTCGACCAGCAGCTCTTCGGATGGCTGCTGAAGCGCCAGACCGCCACCGGGCTCCGTGGTGACCTGCTGGAGCTGGGCAGTTACCTCGGGCGCAGCGCCATCCTGTTGGGACGCCACCTCCAGCCGGGCGAGGTCTTCACGATCTGTGACCTCTTCGACTCCGACGCGCCAGACGGCGACAACGCCGCCGAGATGACCAGGTCCTACCGGCAGACCCTGACCCGGGCCGCCTTCGAGCACAACTACCTGGCGTTCCACCCGGCCCTGCCCACCATCGTCCAGGCGCCCACCTCGGTGCTCGCGGACGGCCGGATCGCGACGAGCAGCTGTCGTTTCGTGCACATCGACGCCTCGCACCTGTACGAGCATGTCGCGTTGGACATCCGGACCGCCGGCAAGGTGCTGGCCGAGCACGGCATCGTGGTGCTGGACGACTTCCGCTCCCCGCACACCCCCGGCGTGGCCGCCGCCACCTGGGAGGCGGTCTTCGAACACGATCTGCACCCGCTCTGCGTCACCCCGGAGAAGCTCTACGGCACCTGGGCCGACCCCGAGCCGCTGCAGGAGGAGCTGCTGGGGCTCAACGGCGACGCCGAGAACTGCTACCTGGACGTCGACGTGATCGCCGGGCAGCGCCTGGTGCGGTTCTCCGGGCGCGGTGTCGCGAAGCTGCTGCCCGCCGGCCGCCCGCCGCGGGACCGCCCGCCCGAGGCCCCGCCGCGGCTGCCCGAGCCCGCCCGTACCGAGCGCCGGCCGCGCTCGGCCGTGCAGACGACGGCCCGCCGGCTGGCGCTCGACCTGCTGCCGCCGGTGGCCACCCGGGCGGTCCGCCGGCACCGCCAGGCCACCCGGGACCGCCAGGGCTGAGACCGGCCAGGACCGGCCGTCAGGCGTTCGTCCGGCGGCCGGTCAGGGTCGCGCCGACACTTGCCGCGACCACGCAGGCGATCCCCAACAGCTGTGCCCCGCCGAGCAGTTGGCCAAGAACCAGCAGGCCGGCCAGGGCGCTGACGGCCGGCTCCAGGCTGACCAGCACGCTGAACACCCGCTGTGGCATCCGCCGCAGCGCGGTCATCTCCAGCGCGTACGGGATCACCGGCAGCAGCAGTGCCACTCCGGCCACACCGAGCAGCAGGCTCGCCGGGGAGGAGGAGGCGGTCAGCCCGTGCCAGGCCTGCCCGAGCCCGAACGGGGCGAGCGTCAGCGCGCCCACGGTGATCGACACCGCCAGGCCCTCGAAGCCCTCGAACGCCGCGCCCACCTTGTTGGTGAGCAGGATGTACCCGGCGTAACAGGCGGCGGCGCCGAAGGCGAACCCCAGCCCGACCGGGTCGAGCCGCGACCCGCCGGTCCCCTCGCCGAGCAGGGTCAGCAGCACCACCCCGGTTCCCGCGAGAAGCGCCCAGGCCAGCTGGCCGAGCCGCCGGGAAAGCCCGAGTGCGACCGAGAGCGGTCCGAGGAACTCGATGGTCGCCGCCGTCCCCATCGGCAGCCGGTCCACCGCGCCGGCGAACAGCAGGGTCATCCCGGCCGAGGCCATCCCGAGCAGTACCGCCGAGGCCAGGTCGCGCAGGCTCCGCCCGCGCAGCCGCGGCCGGGTGAGCGCGAGCAGCAGCAGTGCGGCGAAACCCAGGCGCAGGAAGGTCGCGCCGGCCACGCCGAGCGGCCCGAACAGCGGCTTGCTCAGCGCTATGCCGACCTGGAGGGTGCACATGGCCACCACACAGAGAAGCGGCGCCGGGAGGCTTCCCAGGCGCCGCAACTGGTGTCCGATCCCTCGACCGGACGGTGGTCCGGCCGGGGGGCCTCCCGTGGCAGCGCCGTCCGCGCGTCGTCGCCAGCTCCCGCGCTCACCGGCCGGCTCGCCCTTGGCGGACGGCGGCATGGCAAGGGCCTCGGCACACCCGGCGAGCTCGCCGGTCGGCGCCGAGACCAAGGGCTCGGAATGGCTGGAAACGGACATGCGCTCGAGTCTGACGTAAGGAGCACCTCCCCGGCAAACCGGTTACCACGATGTGGACGCCGCAGCCGCGCACCGCGGTGACCGGCGGCCCGCCAGGCGGTCGTCCGCTGGTCACCCGCCCGGTCACCCGCTGGTCACCCGCCCCGAACTCGCGGCCGGCTCGGCGACCACGGACGACCGGCGCGGCCGCAGCCGCCCCCGAAGAGCCCCGACCCGGATGCCACCGCCCCGACGGGTGGCCGAGAAGGTCGGCCCCTCCTCGCGCCACCGCCGCGCCAACTCGGTGACCACCTGCGCCGCCTGCTGCTGCTCGGGCAGTGGCGGCAGGTGGACCCGGCCGCGGGCGGCCTGCCGGGCGAGCGCCTCGGCCAGCCGGGCGGGGTCGCGCGGCCAGGGGGCGAGCCCGGCCCGGGCCAGGGTGGCCGCGTTCGCGCGCCCGTGGCCGGACAGCACCTGGTAGCTCACCGCCGGCAGTCCGGCGACCATCGCCTCGGTCAGCGAGAGCCCGCC
Organism: Kitasatospora sp. NPDC052896; assembly: GCF_044547075.1. Lineage (NCBI taxonomy): Bacteria > Bacillati > Actinomycetota > Actinomycetes > Kitasatosporales > Streptomycetaceae > Kitasatospora > Kitasatospora sp. NPDC052896. Next base: position 382,441 of record NZ_JBITZU010000003.1, on the reverse strand, counting down.
CGCGTTGTGCACGAGCACGTCGGCGGCGGCCATCAGCGCCGGCACGTCGGTGCGCCAGCCGAGCGCCACCACGCCGGACAGCCCGGCGAGCCGCTGCCGCAACCGCTCGTTTCGGCCACAGAGCACGACGGGCACCGTGCCGTCCGCCGCCCGCAGCGCCTTGACGCCGGTCAGCACGTCTCCCAGTCCCAGCGAGCCGCTCATCAGCAGCGCCATCCGCTGGTCCGCCGGCACGCCCAGCTCCGCGCGCAGCGCCGACCGGGCGGCGGCGTCGGTCGGTTCGGCGAACGCGGCGGGGGTGAGCGGGCCGGCGGCCGCCATCGGCACGCCGTAGCGCGCGCTGCCCTCGGCGGCCGTGGCCCGGGTGACGGTCAGGTGCGCGTCGATCCGGGGGTGCACCCAGAGACGGTGCGGCGCGGGATCGGTGAGGTAGCAGACCACGGGCGCGGTCAGCGTGCCGTCCTCCTTCAGCATCCCCAGGCTCTGCGCGGCGAACGGGAAGGTGGTGACCACCACGTCGTAACCCGCGCCCTCGCCGACCCAGCGCGCCAGCTCCCGGCCGGCCAGCCGGCACAGGTAGAGGGTGAGCGAGCGCACCACCGAGTCGTGCTCCTCGCTGCGGAACAGCCAGTCGAACACCCGTGGCGTGCGCCCGGCGCTGAACTCGTAGCCGTCCCGCAACAGCCGCTGGTACCGGCGCGGCAGCGCGTCGAGGTAGTCCCGGCAGCTCGCCTCGACGCCGCGCGCCCGCAGTCGGCGCACCAACTCGAACGCGGCCCCGTTGTGGCCGGCACCGACGCTCCCGGTGATCACCAGCGCCCGGAGCGGTCGCTCCAGCGCGCATCCGGTGGTGTCGGGGGGTGGGGCCTGCTGGAGAACGTGCATGGATCTTCCGCTCGACGAGGGGATTCCGACCTCCGCACGGCCGGAGACTCACCAGCACCCGCGACCCGCCGGCGCCTTGCCCCGCACCCTAGGAGACCCCGACGCCCCCGCCGAGCCGCCGCGGATGAGCACTACACGGCGACTCGGTGAACTCCAGCCCCACTCGCCCCGCCACCGTCGGGTCCGACGGCGGCGACGGGCCCGGCCGGGCGGCGCGCACCCCGTGCGGCGCACTGCCCGGCCGAGGCGGGCTGTGTGGCCCACGAGGACACCGTCCGTCCACGATCCCTCCCCGGGCCCCGGTCCCCCTCGCGCTGTTCGGCACGGGGACCGACCTGCTGAGAGGTAGGACACAGCGCGCCGACTTCGGTGCACGACGCGCCACGCATCGGTGAGGATGTGACCATGGCACACCAGCGGGTCGTCACGGATCGTCATGACCCGGCCATCGTGGCGAGGTTCCTGCTCGGTGTCGCGGCGGCCCGCAACGCCGGCCCCGCCCGCTCCGCCGCGCCATGCGCCGTCATCCACGACACACCTTCCCGTGAGCCATCAACCCGCACGAAAAGGAACGGAGTTGCCCCATGACCGAACTGGCCGCCAGCCAACTGACCGTCGGACCGCACACCTTCGACACACTCGCCGCCGGACCGGCCACCGGTGAGCTCGTACTCCTGCTGCACGGCTTCCCCGAGTTCGCCGACTGCTGGCGGGCGGAACTCGCCGCCCTCGGCGCGGCCGGTTACCGGGCCGTCGCGGTGGACCAGCGCGGCTACTCCCCGGGCGCCCGGCCGGAGGCCGTCGCGGACTACGCGGTGGACCACCTGGTCGCGGACGCGCTCGGCTTCGCCGACGCACTCGGTGCCGAGCGCTTCCACCTGGTCGCGCACGACTGGGGCGGCCTGGTGGCCTGGGCCCTGGCCGCCGCCAATCCGGCCCGGCTGCGCACCCTCACCGTGCTCTCCACCCCGCACCCGCAGGCCCTCCACCGGGCGATGACCGGGGAGGGCGACCAGCGGAAGCGCTCGGAGTACGTCCAGCACTTCCGGGCGCCCGGCCACGTCGCCGAACAGTCGCTGCTCGCGGACGACGCGGCCGCGCTGCGCAACCTGTACCGCGACATCCTGCCGGCCGACCTGGCCGAGTCCAACGTCCGCCGGCTGTCCGACCCCGGGCCGCTGACCGGAGGGCTCAACTGGTACCGCGCGCTCGGCGAGAACCTGCACCTCCCGGTCGGCGAGGTCACCGTGCCCACCCTCTTCGTCTGGGGCACCGCCGACCGTGCCCTGGGCCGCGAGGCCGCGGAACTCACCGCGGAGTACGTCCGCGCCCCGTACCGCTTCGTCGCCCTGGAAGGCGCCACCCACTGGCTCCCCGAGGCCAACGCGGACCAGATCGTCCCCCTACTGCTGGAGCACCTCTCCTGACGGCCGGTTAATTCGGGTGCCTCGCAACGGCCTTCCGCCGTACCGTCCGGGTCATGGATGACGAGGACGGCTACTTCGGGGAACGGGTCGCGGCGAGGTACGACGAGTCGTCGGCGGAGATGTTCGAGCCGGGCGTCGTGGACGCGACGGTCGGCGTGCTGGCGGAGCTGGCCGGCCGGGGCCGGGCGCTCGAGCTGGGCGTCGGGACGGGACGCGTCGCGTTGCCGCTGGCGCGCCGCGGGGTCCCGGTCCACGGCATCGACCTGTCGCGGGCGATGGTCGCCCGGCTGCGCGCCAAGCCGGGCGGCGACGCGATGGGCGTGACGATCGGCGACTTCGCGACGACCCGGGTGGCCGGGACGTTCTCCGTCGCGTACCTGCTCTTCAACACGATCATGAATCTGACCACGCAGGCGGCGCAGGTGGCCTCCTTCCGCAACGTCGCGGCCCATCTGGACCCCGGGGGCTGTTTCGTCGTCGAGGTGATGGTCCCGGAGCTGCGGAGGCTCCCGGCCGGGCAGAACGCGGTGCCGTTCCGGGTGAGCCCGACCCGGTGGGCGTTCGACCTCTACGACGTCGCCACCCAGGCCATGAGTTCGAACTACGTCGAGGTCGTGGACGGCCGCGGCGAGTACCGATCGATCCCCTTCCGGTACGTCTGGCCGGCGGAACTCGACCTGATGGCCCAGCTCGCCGGGCTGCGGCTGCGCGAGCGCTGGGACGGGTGGACGCGGGAGCCCTTCACCGGCGAGAGCCGCCAGCACGTCTCGATCTGGGAGAAGCCCACCGACTGACGGCCGATCCCGGCCGGCTAGCGCCCCGGCGCCGAGCCGGCTCCGCGCAGGGCGTCGGCCTCGGCCAGGGCCGCCGGGGAGAGCGGACGGTGGCCCTGGCCGCGCCGGCAGGACGAGGCCTCGGACCGGGCCGGGCGGGCGGGACGGTCCAGCACGATGGCCCCGCCCCGGCCGATCAGTCGCAGCCCCGCTCCCTGCGGCGCCACCGGGTGGCGGGCGATGACCGCTCCGCTCGTGGTGGTGATCGACAGGAACGGCTCGCCAAGACGTCGGCGTACCTGCACGGACGCGCCCGCGAGATCGGGCGGGACCGCGTAGGAGTTGCCGCGGTAGGACACCAGGCCCTGCGACGCGACGGTACGTTCGACGCAGATCCGGAGCGGGTACGCGGCGGCCGGCAGGTCCAACAGCGCCTCCCCGGAAACCGGTTGACCCGGGTCACCGGTCGTTCGGCGCCGGCCGTCCAGGGCGGACGCGAAGCGGTCGAGGCTCTCCTGGGCGGCCCAGAGCGAGCCGCCGGTCGGCACGGTCTGCCACCAGCTCCGGACGGCCGCGTGGTGGGCTGGGTCCGCGGCGCCGGCGCGGTCGGCGCGGCAGACCTTGACCGAGACGCCGTAGTACCTGGCCACCTCCGCGAAGGCCGGCGTCACCCGGCCGGTCTTCGGGCACCACACGGCCGGCGTCCGGCCGAACCGCCAGCGCATGGTGGTACCCCCCAGCCCCCGCAGCACCTGGTCGACGGCCTCGACGAGGTGCGGGAGTTCCCCGCCCTCGGTGATCACCGCGCGCCAGCGGTCCAGCCGGACCAGCGAGCCCAGCAGCAGGCGGGCGGGGCTCGCGCCGTCCCACTCCGCGGGCGGGTCGGGCAGCTCCAGCCACTCGAACCGGACCTTCTCGTCCGCCGGCCGCGGGGCGCTGCCGTCTTCGCTCGACCTGGCGGAGCGGCAGAACGCGCAGGTCGGCCGGACCTGGTGCTTGCGCAGGGCCCGGGTGAAGGTCGAGTAAGCACCCGGATAGCCCAGTGCCGCGACCTCGTCGAAGAGCGCGGACGCCGGCAGGTGCGGATCGTCCGTGAGCCGTTGCCGGCAGTACGGCAGGTACCGGGAGAACTCGTCCTGGGCAGGACTGCGGACCCCCGCGATCTTCTCCCCGCCCAGATAGGACCTCACCGTCTTGCGGTCGCGCCCCAGGTGCCGGGCGATCGCCGAGATGGACCACCCCTGCCGCTGCAGTTCCCGCACATCCTCGTATTCCTCCTTGGTGAGCATCCGTTGCCCCTCACAAACCGGACTTCCCTCCGCGGACGGGCCCCTGAATTACGGCTGGACCCGACGCGGCCGTGAATGCTACACGATCGCGGCAGAGCGAATGGCGGAACGGGCAAGGTCGTCCCGGTCCGCGACCCTGGGGAATTTCAGGGAGCACCGTGCTCGGGCGGATTGCGCCATGCCCCGCGCCACTGGGGAGATTCGGCGAGCATTGCCGGAAACTCATATGGAACGACGCCTGTTGATCAACTATGCGCGGCCGTCCGGATCGGGTGGTGACCAGGAATGACGGAAAGTATCTCGGTGCTCACGGCGGCGGAGTGCGGGGGTGGTCCGTCCGGTTGCGACGGATCGGTTGTCGGACGCCACCGGGTCTGCTTGGCTGGCTCGGGGTGACCCGATCGGGGGGAGTCGTGGAAAATGCCCGGGACAAATATCCCTGGCGAATCCAACCCGAATGGCGCAGTGTGGGCGGGGTCGGTGGAATCTTGTGGGGCGGCTGCCCGGGAGTGCGCCAGCAAAAAAGTATCATCATCAAACTTCGATGTGTGCCGGTCTCTCGGGCACGGAGCGCCGCGCGCACCGCCGCGACCGACCGGCGCCGGTCCGGGCCGGCCACGAATCGCCGTGCTGCGGGCGGGTCAACAAATTCCACGACGGCATGTGGCGGGCCCTGGGGAATTTCGACGAGCAGGATCGATTATGAATTCCGGATAATGATGCTCCGAAATTACCCAGGTCATGCTCGTGCCGGGTAGTTTCGGCGAGCAGTCGGAATGCTGAATATGGAACGACGCCCGGATGCCGGACACGGGTCCGGGAAGCCGTTTCGTTGATGGGGGCATGAGTTCAATGTGCCAGCCGATGGCTCCGCCGCATCATCCGCCGCAGGAGCCGGTGACCAGTCTTGGGAAGTGGCTCTTCGTGCCGGACCGGCGGAACCCGGCGGGGGACGTGCGGACCGGGTACCTGTCGTGCAACGGCGAGCGGGTCGTGCTGCGGCACTGCTCCCGCCAGCTGGCCGACTTCCTGCGGACGATCCGTTCGCTGGAGGAGGACTTCGCCAGGCGCTGCGGCGTGGACCCGGCCCTGAGTGGTGCATGACGGCCGCGGAGCGCGCCGAGCGGACGACCGCCGGCCGGCGAGGGCGGCCGGGGCGGCGAGAGCGGCAAGGGTACGGAGGGTGCCATGTATGACCCGAGAGGCGAGTTCCTCCCCCCGCACGGGGGCACCGTGCAGTTCGACCCGGAGGACCTGTACCCCTATCCGACCATCGAGGCGTTGGGCGCCTGGGACCCCGATGGCCTCGGTTTCGTTCCGCGTCCCCGCACTCCCGTCGACGACCCCGGGCCGTCCGCTGCCGGCCCCGCCGTCCCCTCGGTGCCCCGGCACCGGCGGCGCGCGCGCCTCTTCACGGCCACCTGGTCGCAGGTGCTCGGCTCGCTCTTCGGCGTGCTCACCGCCGTGACCGTGATCGCGGTGTGCGTGCTGGGCTGGCTGCTCTCCTACGACCCGCTGCGGGACCTGGCGTTCACCCGGGTGCCGCGCGGGCTGTCGCAGCTGTGGCCGCTCATCGTCTACGGGCCGTGGCTGGTGGGCTGCCTGTCGGTGCTGCGCGCCGCCCTGGACGGACGCCGGCCCATGCACTCCTGGGTCGTGGTGGTCGTCTTCTCCACCGTGGCGACCGGGCTCTGTGTCGCCGACGTCTCCCACACCGCCCCCGACGTGATCGTCGCGGGCCTGCCGCCGATCACCGCCGTGGTCTCGCTGCACCAGTTGGTCCGGCAACTCCTCGCGGGCAAGGGCACGCACCGCCACGCCTCGCACAAGGCGGCCCCGGTGAAGGGGGTGCGGCGATGACCCGATGACCGCCGGCTCCCATGTCCCGCTACTGGTAGGGGAGTTGGGGGCCGTAGTCGGCCCGGGAACGGGCTGGTTCCTGGTGGGGTTCGAACGCGACACCAGTCCGCGCCCCTGGGCGACCGTTTCCGGCCGCTACCAACGGGCCACCTCCCAGGGAGAGTTCGGCTTCCGGCGACCGCGTCGGACGGTCCCCGCGGTCGGACTCGTGGACCCGGACATCGAAGGGGCGGTACCGCCCATGGGCAGCGGTCGGGAACGACATCGGCACTGATCCGCGGGCCCATGGCCTGCGTCCGGTCTCGGACACAGACCATGGGCCCGCGGATCACCGGGGTGCGGGCGCTGGACACCGGACGGTGCTCGGGGTCGTGGTGCCCCGATGCCCTTCCACCTCCGGCCACTCGGTCGTGGTCGTCAGTCGTTGGGAACCTCCTACGAGCTCAGGACATCGTCGAGCGCGCTCTCGTGATCGATCGCGGTGTAGCCGAAGGCCGCCGACACCATGGTCAGGTGGTGGTGCAGCCCGGGGTAGGAGCGTCCTTCGAAGTCGCGCAGCCCGAATCTCGACGCGCCCGTCTCCACCTCTCGCCGGCTGTGCTGCGCGAGTCGGGTGAGGGCCATCACGTCGTCCAGCTTCTGGTGCGTCATGTTGGTGACCCAGAATCTGGAGAGGCCGTCCCGGCCGCTCAGCTCGCCGGTCACCCGCACGATCTGGGTGGCGCCGTTGCCGGAGCTCTTGGGCAGCGGGATCCGGGCCAGCGAGGACACGATCCGAGTACGCCGCGGGTCGAGCCCGGGGAGCGTGCGTTGCGAGGTCCGGGGCAACTGCGCCCCCGTGCCGCCCAGGTGCTGCTGCACGCTCACCAGGGCCTGCGGGCCGACCGGCAGTGCGGTGGCCTCGTGGCGCGCCGCCAGGGGCAGGTAGTCGGTCCCCACCACGGGGAACGACCCCTCCACCTGGACACAGAAACTCATCCCCCGGCGGGCCAGATTGGACAGCAGCCGCATGGCGTCGGGGAGGTGCCGCACGTCACCCACGATCGGCGCGGGCGACAATCTCCAGCCGGTTGCCATCTCGTCCACCATGTCGGACACCTCCGCCCACTCCGGTTTTCCGGTCGCGGAATCCGGGATGTAGGCGGCCCGGCGCAGATCGGCGTCCTTGGACCAGGCGTTGGCGAGGGCGATCCGCCAGTTCACCGGAACGCTCCCGGAATCCGACACGAGGGCGACGCTCAAAGCCAGTTGGCTGTTGACCGTGCGGCCGACCTCGGGAACGAAGCGGCGCTGCACGCCGACCGAGCGGTCTCCCCGTTTGGGGATCACCAGCCGCTCGATCAGCCAGATCGCGGGTGGCCGGACGGCCTCGACCCGCTTCGCGATCAGCGCGCGCACCGGCTGCCACTCCCACGGACTCTGGTTGATGAACTGCTGGAGGGACTGGTTGGCGCGAAAGATCCGTACACTGTCGGCTATTCGCCGGACGGATTTCTTTCCGTCGGCGAGCAGTAATCCACGGAGATATACTTCGGCCCAGCGTCGCTGATCAGCTCGTAGCATCGGGCTGAACACTTCATTAGCGTACGCAGATAGGCTGTCATATGCAGTAAGCGGTCTGACTATGCCTGCCTGAACTGACACTTTCTACCCCCTGTTCACGCCAGTAACTTCGGCACCGATGGGCACCATGGTTATCTAGGACTGTTGGTCATGCAATGGCCACCTAACGTAATCGCGATACGATGCGGATCGTATGCATACGTTTTTGAAAGGGGAAATATACTTCCCGGGATATTCTTCTGGGTCGGGCCGGTGGAGTGCTGATGGATCGTCACATCAGCACAAACCGATCGGTTTGGTTTGGTCGCCCGAACGGAGCGTCCCGGTATCCGGTCACCCAATGCCCCGGGGCGCCGCCGTGACCTGCGCTCCCCCGCCCGCAGCCGTTCCCAGCAGGCAAGTTCCCCCCGTGGCCGAGTGGCGAAGGGTGGTTCGATCATGGCTCTACCTCCCTGGATCGGCGATCGACATGCTGCAGGCTTGCCCCAAGTAAACACATGCTGAACGGTCTTGTTGAAGGGCGTTCCGAAAATGGCCGAGAGTTGTCCGGTTCGGGTAGGAGTACGCGGCCGACTGTGTGGCGTGTGGGCAACCCGAGTCGGCCGCGCATCCAACGATCACGGCCGGAGTCGCTACGCTCTCGACGGGGTCAGCAGTCGGCCCACCGCGCTCAGTGGTATCCAGGCCCAGCCGGGTCGATTGCGGATCTCGTAGCACAACTCGTAAATAGCCTTATCGAGCTGATATGCCGTCAGCAAAATTCCATGGCTGCCCGGGTCGCGACCGCTGACCGAGGCGTAGCCGGTGCAGAAGGCCAGTTGATTCTCCGTCGTCCACTGCCTGACCAGCGTTCCGGGGCGGTCGAGGGCGACCCCCAGCGCGGACTGTTGCAGCTGGTGGTGGGCCGCGTAGTCGAAGGAGCGCAGCATGCCGGCGAGGTCCTTGGCCGGCGGGTGCATCGCGCCGCGTTCGGCCCGCGGGGCGGCCGGCTCCCCTTCGAAGTCGATGACCAGCCACCGGGACGGTGACCGCAGGACCTGGCCGAGGTGCAGATCGCCGTGGATCCGCTGGACGTCCCCGGCCAGCTCCGGCGACAGGTCGGCCACCGCCGCGAACACGGCGCGCACCCGGTCGCGATGGACCGCCAGCTCGGGTACCAGCTCCAGGGCGGCGTCCAGCCGGGTGGTCATCCGGCCGGCGATCAGTGCGAGGTCGGCCCGCCGCAGGGACACCGTCCCACCCAGTGCCGCGAGTTCGTCGTGCACCGTCGCGACCGCCGCGCCCAGCCGGGCGGCCTCGGCGGCGAAGGGACCGGCCGGCTCGTCCTGGCCGGCCGGCCGCTCGCCCTCGAGCAGCCGCCTGAGGTCGGTGAGCGCGAGCTGCCAGCCCTCGGTGGCGGCGGGGACGTACTCCTGGAGCAGGCCGAAGGTGGCGTGACCCGCCCCGAGCGGGCCCTCCACGGCACCCAGCAGCCGGGGCACCTGGGTGGACTTCGCGTCCCGGAGCAGTCGTTGCAGCTCCAGGTCCGGATTGGTGCCGGGGACGAGCTTGCGGAAGACCTTCAGGAGGTACTGGTCGTCGACCACCACCGAGCTGTTGCTCTGCTCGACCCCCAGCCGTCGGCTGGCCAGGCGCTGCTCGGACGGCCGGAAGGCGGGCAGCTCGGGCTCGAAGCGCACCCCGCCACCGCTCTCGCCGGCGGCGATCAGCCGGACCAGCCGGGTGACCAGCTCCGGGTCCTCCAGCGCGTCGTAGACCACCGCTCCGGGCAGCTCCGCGACGGCCTGGATCCGGAGCCCGGACGGCAGCACCGTCCGTGCCCCGAGCGGGAGCAGGTAGTCGGTCGACTGGGCGGAGTCCACGAAGTCGACTCGGACCACCACGAGCGCGCCCGCCGGTCCGCCGGCCTCGGTGGCCTCGGCGAAGGGGAGCTGGTGCAGGAGGGCGACCCGGCGCACCGACCTTCCCTTGTCGGCGAACCAGCGCTGCCGGGGGAGCCAGTGGGTCAGGGCGGCGGTGAGCCCGGGCGCCGGGAGGGCCTCGAACAGGGTCGTCATGACGCCTCGCCAGGGAGGGAGAGGGAGAGCCAGAGGAATCCGTGACCGGCCAGCGTCACCTGGTAGGGCTCGTCGGTGACGACGGGGAAGGGCACGTTGCCGGTGAGCTCCAGCGGGACCAGGCCGACCGCCTCGGCCAGTCGCAGGGAGGCCGGTTGCGGGTGCCGGGAGAGGTTGTTGACGCAGATCACCAGGTCGTCCGGGCGCCCGGGGCGGACCAGTCGTCGGGCGTACGCGAGCACGCCGGGGTTGCCGGTGTCGAGTTCCTCGAACGTCCCCAGCCCGAAGGCCGGATGCGACCGGCGCACGGTCAGCATCCGGCGGGTCCAGTGCAGCAGCGAGGACTCCACCGAGAGCTGTGCCTCGACGTTGACGGAGGCGTGCCCGTACGTCGGGTCCATGATCACGGGGAGCACCAGCCGACCCGGGTTGGCGGTGGAGAAGCCGGCGTTGCGGTCGGGTGTCCACTGCATCGGGGTGCGCACGCCGTCCCGGTCGGTCAGCCAGATGTTGTCGCCCATGCCGATCTCGTCGCCGTAGTACAGGATCGGCGAGCCCGGCATGGAGAGCAGCAGCGCGGTCAGCAGCTCGATCTGTCGTCGGTCGTTGTCCAGCAGCGGGGCGAGCCGGCGGCGGATGCCGATGTTGGCCCGCATCCGCGGGTCCTTGGCGTACTCCGCGTACATGTAGGCGCGTTCCTCGTCGGTGACCATCTCCAGGGTCAGCTCGTCGTGGTTGCGCAGGAAGACGCCCCACTGGCTGCCGGCCGGGATGACGGGTGTCCGGGCGAGGATCTCGGAGATCGGCGTCCGGCTCTCCTGGCGGAGTGCCATGAAGAGGCGCGGCATCAACGGGAAGTGGAAGGCCATCTGGGCCTCGTCGCCACCGGTGCCGTGGTCGCCGAAGTACTCCACCGCGTCCGTGGGCCACTGGTTGGCCTCGGCGAGCAGCACGCGTCCCGGGTACTCGTCGTCCACCACCTTGCGCACCAGCTTGAGGAACTCGTGGGTGCGCGGGAGGTTCTCGCCGTTGGTGCCCTCCTCGACGAACAGGTAGGGCACGGCGTCCATCCGGAAGCCGTCGATGCCGAGGTCGAGCCAGAACCGCAGCATGTCGAGCATGGCGTCCTGGACCCGCGGGTTGTCGTAGTTGAGGTCGGGCTGGTGGCTGAAGAACCGGTGCCAGTAGTACTGGCCGCGCACCGGGTCGTGGGTCCAGTTGGAGTCCTCGGTGTCGACGAAGATGATCCGGGCGTCGGGATAGCCCTGGTCGTCGTCGGCCCACACGTAGAAGTCCCCGTAGGGACCGTCCGGATGCTGCCGGGACTCCTGGAACCACCGGTGCTGGTCCGAGGTGTGGTTCATCACCAGGTCGACGACGACCCGGATGCCCCGCGCGTGGGCGGCGTCCAGCAGCTCGACGAAGTCGTCGATCGTGCCGTACTCGGGCAGCACCGCGCGGTAGTCGCTGATGTCGTACCCGCCGTCACGCAGGGGCGAGGCGTAGAACGGCGGCAGCCACAGGCAGTCGACCCCGAGCCACCGCAGGTAGTCGAGCTTCGAGGTGAGGCCCCGGAGATCGCCGGTGCCGTCGCCGTTGCTGTCGAAGAAGGACCGGACCAGTACCTCGTAGAAGACGGCCCGTTTGAACCACTCGGGCTCGACCGGCATGGCGCGCGCCGTGTCGTAGTCCTCGGCCTGCGGTGTGACGACGAGTCCGTCGTCGGTGAGATCAGCCATGGCTGCTCCAGGTGTAGATGTGGGCGACGGAATCGGCCGGGTCGATCTTGACGGTGCCGCCGCCCAGGCGGACGGCCTCGCCACTGAGCGCCTCCCGGGCGGCGACAGTGCCGTCCGGCTCCACGCCCGGCAGGGGCGGAACGAGGGTCAGTAGACCTTCCTCGACCTGCTCGGGGTTGAGGTTGATCACGCACAGCACGGTGTCGCCGGTCGCCGGGTCGGTCTTGGAGAAGGCGATCAGCGCGTCGTTGTCGATGGTGTGGAAGCGCAGTTGGCGCAGTTGGCGCAGCGCGGGGTGCTCGCGCCGGAGTCGGTTGAGGGCGGTCAGCCAGGGCTGCAGGCTGCGTCCCTCGGCCAGCGCGCCCGCGAAGTCCCGGGGCCGCAGTTCGTACTTCTCGGAGTCCAGGTACTCCTCGCCGCCCTCGGCCAACGCCTGGTGCTCGTACAGCTCGTAGCCCGAGTAGACGCCCCAGCTGGGGGAGAGGGTCGCGGCGAGCGCGGCGCGCAGGGCGAAGGCCGCGGGCTGCCCCGGCTGTAGCTGGGCGGGCAGGATGTCGGGTGTGGTGACGAAGGCGTTGGGGTGCAGGAAGTCGATGGTCTCCGACAACTCGGTGAAGTAGTCGGTCAGTTCCTGCTTGGTCGTCCGCCAGGTGAAGTAGGTGTAGGACTGGGTGAAGCCAACCTTGGCCAGGCCCTGGAGGACGGCGGGACGGGTGAACGCCTCGGAGAGGAACAACACGTCGGGGTCGTGCTGCTTGGCCTTGCGGATCAGCCAGTGCCAGAACTCGGCGGGCTTGGTGTGCGGATTGTCGACCCGGAAGACCGTCACCCCGTGCGCCATCCAGAAGAGGACGATGCGGAGCAGCTCGGCGTAGAGCCCGCTCGGGTCGTTGTCGAAGTTCAGCGGGTAGATGTCCTGGTACGCCTTCGGCGGGTTCTCGGCGTAGGCGATCGTGCCGTCGGGCCGGGTGGTGAACCACTCCGGACGGGAGCGGACCCAGGGGTGGTCGGGGGAGGCCTGGAAGGCGAGGTCGAGAGCGACCTCCAGGCCCAACTCCCGGGCCTGGCCGACGAAGGCGTCGAAGTCCGCCAGGGTGCCGAGGTCCGGGTGGACGGCGTCGTGGCCGCCGTCCTCGGAGCCGATGGCCCAGGGCGAACCGACGTCCTCGGGGCCGGCGGTCAGGGTGTTGTTGCGGCCCTTGCGGTGGCTCCGGCCGATCGGGTGGATCGGCGGCAGGTACACCACGTCGAAGCCCATCCGCGCGATCCGCGGCAGTTCGGCGCCGGCCGTGGCGAAGCTGCCGTGCACGGGACGGCCCGCGCCGTCCCGTCCGCCGGTCGAGCGTGGGAACAGCTCGTACCAGGCGCCGGCGAGGGCCAACGGGCGGTCCACCCAGATCTGGTGGGTGAACCCGCGGGTGAGCAGTTCCCGCAGCGGGCTCCGGGCGACGACGGCGCCGGTCTCCGCGCTCAGCGCGGGTGACACCCGCTGTCCGAGTGTCGCGTTCTGGTCGCGCAACCGGTCCGCGGCCAGTCGTAGTCGCGGCACCTGGTCGGGCTCGGCCAGCTCCGCGTACCGTTCCAACAGCAGGGCGCCGCCCTCGAGTTCGTTGCCGAGCTGGTCGGCCGACCGGCCGTCCGCGAGCTTGGCCCGGATCCCGTGGCGCCAGGTCGCCCAGGGGTCGCTCCAGGCCTCGACGCGGTACGTCCACATGCCGGGCTGGTCGGGGACCACCGTCGCGGTCCAGCGGTCGTTGCCGGGGTCGGCGAGCGACATCGGCAGAGTGGTGCCCGGGGCGGTGGAGTCCGGCCGGCGCCAGACGACCGCCGCGGCGAGGGCGTCGTGTCCTTCACGCCAGATGGTGGCCTCGATCGGAATGTGCTCGCCCACGACGGCCCTGGCCGGGAACCGGCCGCCGTCGACTGCCGGGCGGACATCCGTGACTGCTAACCGACTAAGCATGATCAGTCACCTCTTCTCCTGTGATGTCGTCATCATGTGGAGCGGTGAAAGGCGGAAGAAAGGCCCGCCGGGGAAGCCGCCGCGTACTGTGCGGACTCCGCGAAGTCGGCGGACCGGCACCGGGCCCGGTTCGGCGACACGGTCAACTTCGACAAGTGGTCGCCCGGCCCGGGCCGGACCTTGCCGGGGGAAGCGCCCAGCCGATTGAGTAGGTGTCACGCAGTCGTCCGGCGAACGGAATTCGCCGACACCTCAGGGAAGTCCGGGGAATCGACCGCGTCCAATCCACGAGCCATGGAGGAATTTTGTCGAAGCGAATCCTGGTGGTGCTTTCCGAATACGGTTACTGGGGAGAGGAACTCGTCGGCCCGGTCGACGCGTTCGACGCCCAGGGGTACCGCATCACCTTCGCCACCCCCACCGGCAAGCGCGCCCACGCGCTGCCCCCGAGCATGGACGCCGACTACATCGACCCGCCGCTGGGTCGATCGGTCACCACCCGGGACATGGCCCGCAAGGCCCGTGCCCTGGACGAGTCCAGCCGCCTGGACAACCCGCTCAGCCTGCAGGACATCATCCCCGAGCGCCCCTACTACAGCGCGCTCAACCACCTGCGTGAGCTGGAGGACTACCACCGCCGGCTCGGCACGGCCACCGCCGACCTGATCGCCGGGTTCGACGCCCTGGTCATCGTCGGCGGCAGCGGTCCCATCGTCGACCTGGCCAACAACGAGCGGCTGCACGAGGTGGTGCTCGCCTTCGCCGCCGCGGACAAGCCGATCCTGGCCGAGTGCTACGGCGTGGCCGTGCTGGCCTTCGCCCGGGACCTGGAGACCCGGACCAGCCTGCTGTGGGGCAAGCACGTCACCGGTCACCCCAAGGAGTACGACTACAAGGACGGCACCGGATTCCTCGGCGTGAACTTCAACATGGGTCCGCCGCCGTACCCGCTGGAGTACATCCTGCGCGATGCCACGGGTCCTGAGGGCGCCTTCCACGGCAACGTGGGCAAGGAGACCTCGGTGATCGTCGACTTCCCGTTCGTCACCGCGCGGTCCACTCCCGACTCGATTCTGAGCGGTGAGTTGCTGGTGCAGACCCTGGAAAGCGGTCTGCGCCGATACGGCTGGTAACCACCGGTCCGAATTCTGGAAAGGAGAACCGAGGTGCGGGCAAGACCAGGGAAGATCGCGATGTACGAGCAGTTCGCGGCTGACGGCATCGATTACATGTTCGGTAATCCGGGAACCGTCGAGCAGGGATTCCTGGACGAGGCCGGCCGGTCCGAGACGTCCTATCTGCTGGCTCTGCACGAGGCAGTGGCGGTGGGTATGGCAGACGGCTATGCGCGTGCTGCCCAGCGGCCTTCCCTGGTCCAGCTCCACAGCGGGGTCGGACTGGGCAACGGGATCGGCATGCTCTACCAGGCCAAGCGGGGCGGCTCACCGCTGGTGGTCCTGGTGGGCGAGGCCGGCGTCCGGTACGACTCCATGGACGCCCAGATGGCCGCCGACCTGGTGGCGATGGCGCGTCCGGTGACGAAGTACGCCACGCGTGTGGTGGATCCGGCCTCCACCCTGCGGGTGCTCCGGCGCGCGGTCAAGATAGCCATGACGCCGCCCCGGGGGCCGGTCGTGGTCGTGCTGCCGGCGGACGTGCTCGACCAGGTCACCGCCGAGCCGGTGGTGCCCACCCCGATCCCGGACACCCGGGTGGCGCCCGCGCCGGCCCTGGTCGAGCAGGCCGCCGAGGCCCTGCTCGCGGGGGAACGGCCGCTCATCCTGATGGGCGACGGGGTCGCCGCCAGCGGTGCCCAGGAGGAACTGACCGCGGTCGCCGAGCGGTTGGGCGCACCGGTGTGGGGAGTGAACTCCTCCGAGGTCAACATCGACACGACCCACCCGCTGTACGGGGGCCAGCTCGGCCACATGTTCGGGGCGGACAGCGCCCGCGTGGTGCGGGAGGCGGACGCCGTCCTGATCGTGGGGACCTACGTGTTCCCCGAGGTGTTCCCCTCACTGGTGAGTCCGTTCCGCGAGGGCGCCCGGATCGTCCACGTCGACCTGGACGCCTACGAGATCGCCAAGAACTTCCCGGTGGAGCTCGGCGTGGTGGCGGACCCCAAGCTCACCCTGGCCGCGCTGGCCGGCGAACTGGACCGCCGGCGGCCCTACCGGGCCGCCCGGCCGGACCACCCGGCACCGACCGCTCCGGCGGAGGACGGCTCGGTCCTGGAGCGTTTCGTCCATGTGCTCGCCGAACGGGCGTCGGCCGACCTCGCCGTCTTCGACGAGTCGCTGACCGCCTCCGGGGCGCTGGCGAAGTTCCTCCCGCCGCGCGTGCCGGGCCGGTTCTTCCAGACCCGGGGCGGCTCGCTCGGGGTGGGGATTCCCGGAGCCCTGGGCGTCAAGCTGGCCCGTCCCGAGCTCCAGGTCGTCGGCTTCACCGGCGACGGCGGCAGCATGTACACCATTCAGGCCCTGTGGACCGCGGCGCGACACGGTATCGACGCGAAGTTCGTCATCTGCAACAACCGCCGCTACCGGCTGCTGGACCTGAACATCGAGCAGTACTGGCGCGAGCTCGGCATCGCCGCGCACGCCTACCCAGCGGCCTTCGACCTGTCGAAGCCGGACATCCGCTTCGCCGAGCTGGCCGGCTCGCTGGGTGTGCCGGGCCGGCGGGTGGACCGGCTGGATCAGGTGGAGGACGCCGTCGAGGCGATGCTGGGGCACGACGGCCCCTACCTGATCGACCTGGCCACTGACTGATCCGCCGGGCCCGGCAGAACCGGTCCATCCGATCAACAGAGGAAGGCACTGCCATGACATCGGTCAGCGCACGGTCCGTACTCTCCACCGACGGGGTCCACCGGCTCGTCGAGCAGTGGCGCTCCGCGCTCACTCGCCGGGCCTCTCCGGCCGAGCTGCTCCCGCTCCTGGCCAACGGCCTGCTGCTGGAGCTGCCCGGACACACGGTCCGCGGTGTCCGCGAGTTCCAGACCTGGTACCAGGAGGCCGGGGCCGCGGGCCTGGCGGCCGGCGGCGGGAGCGCCGACGAGGTCGAGGTCCGCCTGGTGTCGCCCATCCACGCCCAGGTGACCATCACGCCCGCGACGGGGGAGGCCGCCGGTGTCCCGGTACGGCCGGAGCGGGACACCGGACGACAGACCTGGTGGGTGGTCCTCCAGAACGGCGAACCACGCATCCGCGGCATCGCCGTGCAGCAGCCCGCACTGAGCGGCGCGCTCGCCGGCGTCTGACCCCTCCGCCGCCGGTCCGCTCCCGTGGACCGGCGGCGGAGCGGCGCGCACCCATCCGACACGAATCGAGGACAACACAATGACCCAAAACACATCGGTATCGCCTGGGCGCCTCATCGGCAGGCGGATCGGGATCCTCGTGGAGAGCGACTTCGTCGAGGACGAGATCTCCTACTACCGGCGCCGGTTCGCCGAGGAGGGCGCCGAGGTCGTCCTGCTGACCCGGCTGTGGGGACAGCCCTCGCTCACCTTCACCGGCCACGAACACCGGGCCCCGCTCACCGTCACCGAGGACCTGGAGTCCCTCGACTACGGGGAGCTGTCGCGGTACTCGGCGCTGGTGGTGCCCTCCGGCATGGTCGCCGACCGGCTGCGCTACAGCGAGGACGTCGACCAGCCGGCGCCGGCGGTCGACCTCATGCGTCGGGCGTTCCGGCTGCCGCACGTGGTGAAGGCCTTCTCCTGCCACGGGCTGTTGCTGATGTCGGCCGCCGCCGAACTCGTCCGCGACCGCCAGGTCACCTGCCACAACAACCTGGTCGGTGACGTCCGGAACATGGGAGCGGTCTACGCCAACCAGGACGTGGTCGTCGACGGCGATCTGGTGACCGGGCGCACGGTCGATCACTGCCACCTGCTGGTCCGGGCCGTCATCGACGTGCTCGACACCCCGCTGGTGTTGGCGTCATGACCACGGACCTGGCCTTCTCCTTCTCCGACAGCGTCGCGGGGCGGGTGCTGGGCCGCCACGGGCAGCGGCTCCAACTGCGCACGCCGGACGGCCGCGAGGTGACCGTCCACCTCACCGACGTGACGTTCGCGCAGCAGTTGCGCAACCTCGGCCAGCCCTACCAGGACGTCACCGGTCGACTGGACGAGCTCCTGCAGCCGGGGGCGTTCGTGTTCAGCTACGGCCCGGTCTACCCGCGCGAGTCCGGCCTGCACTTCCAGTCCACCCAGCTCATCGTGGTGGCGGAGTCCGACGTCCGCCCGCCGTACGAGCAACCGGGCTGGTGGACCGAACAGTTGAGGCAGTTGGCCCGCTTCTACCGGCGCTCCCAGTTCGGCACCACGCGGATCGACTTCGCCGACTACCGGACGGAGATCCGCAGGAGCGGTGAGAAGACCCTGACCCATGTGCAGGAGACCGACACCATCTCCCGGATGCTGTACGGGATGGCGACGGCGTTCATGCTCACCGGGGAGGAGGACTTCCTCGACGTCGCCGAGCGGGGATCGCAGTACCTGCACGACCACATGCGGTTCCAGGACCCGGCCGAGGACGTCGTCTACTGGTACCACGGCATCGACCTCGAGGGGCCGCGCGAACACAAGTTCTTCGCCTCCGAGTTCGGCGACGACTACCGCGCGATCCCGGCGTACGAGCAGATCTACGCGCTGGTCGGGCTGACCCAGACCTACCGTGCCACCGGCAGCCCCGCCATCCTCGCCGACATCGAGGGCACCGTCCGCCTCTTCGAGCGGTTCTTCGCCGACCCCAAGCTCGGCGGCTACTACTCGCACATCGACCCGGTGACGCTCAGCCCGCACCATGACTCGCTGGGTCCCAACCGCTCGCGCAAGAACTGGAACTCGGTCGGCGACCACGCCCCCGCCTACCTGTTCAACCTGTTCCTCGCGACCGGCGACGAGCGCTACCGCCGGATGCTGGAACACACCTTCGACATGATCGTCACGCACATGCCGGACCGTTCCGACGAGCGGAGCCCGTTCGTCAACGAGCGGTTCCACGCGGACTGGACACCCGACCGGGAGTGGGGCTGGCAGCAGGACCGGGCCGTCGTCGGACACAACCTGAAGATCGCCTGGAACCTGATGCGGATGCAGGCGACCCTGCCGAAGGTGGAGTACCGCGCCCTGGCCCAGCAGATCGGCCGCACGATGCCGGAGGTCGGCCGGGACCCGCAGCGCGGTGGCTGGTACGACATGGTCCAGCGCATCCCGGAGGAGGGCCGGCACGCGTTCGTCTGGCACGACCGCAAGGCCTGGTGGCAGCAGGAGCAGGCGATCCTGGCCTACCTGGTGCTGGCGGGCCACACCGGGGACCAGGACTTCCTCCGGCACGCCCACGAGTCCTCGGCCTTCTACAACGCCTACTTCCTGGACCACGACGAGGGGGGCGTGCACTTCACCGTCCTCGCCGACGGCCTGCCCTACCACCTGGGGAACGAACGGCTCAAGGGCAGCCATGCGATGAGCATGTACCACAAGGCGGAGCTGTGCTACCTCGCCGAGGTCTACACCCGGCTGCTGGTCCACCGCGAGCCGCTCGACCTCTGGTTCCGCCCGCAGAGCGACGCCCAGTACCCGCAGGGTCTGCTCCGGGTCGCCCCGGACGTCCTGCCGGCCGGCCGGGTGGTGCTCGAGTCGGTGCGCATCGACGGTGCGCCGTACACCGACTTCGACCCGGAGAGCATGACGGTCCGGCTGCCGAAGAGCCAGTCCCGGCACATCGTCCAGGCCCGACTGCGCCCGGTGAGGGAGTAGCCCATGAGGAGCGCGACCGGGCCGGCCCGGCTCCGGAACCCGATCGGCGGCCTGTCGTCGGGGCCCGGCCGGCCGCTGCCGTTGGGCGCGACCGTGGTGCCGGGCGGGATCAACTTCGCGGTCAACTCGTCCGTCTCGGAGCGCGTCTGGCTGGTGCTCATGGACCCGGACGACGGTACCGTGCTGGCGGAACTGCCCTTCCCGGACCGCTACCGGGTCGGCTCGGTCTTCACCCTGCGGGTGTCCGGGCTCGACCCGGCCCGGGTCGGGTACGGCTTCCGCGTCGAGCCGTACCCGGGCCAGGCCGCCGGCACCCGCTCGCCGGTGCTGCTCGACCCGTACGCCCGCGGCCTGGCGGGCGGCGGGAGTTGGGGCGAGCGCCCGGACTACCGCTCGCAGCTCGTGGTTGACCACTCCCAGCCGGACGTGCCGCGGCCGGGGACCGCGGCGGAGGACCTCGTCATCTACGAGCTGCACGTGCGCGGCTTCACCCGCCACCCCAGCTCGGGAGTGCGCCACCCGGGCACCTTCGCGGGCCTGCGGGAGAAGATCCCGTACCTGCGGGAACTCGGGGTCAACTGTGTGGAACTGCTGCCGATCGCGGAGTTCGACGAGACCGACAACACCTACACGTCCCCGGAGACCGGAGCGCCGCTGCGCAACTTCTGGGGCTACAACACCGTCGGGTTCTTCGCGCCCAAGACGGCCTACGCCGCGGATCCCACCCCGGCCGGGGCGGACGCCGAACTCCGGCAGCTCGTCGCGGAGTTGCACCGGGCGGGAATCAAGGTGGTGCTCGACGTGGTGTTCAACCACACCGCCGAGGGGAACCATCGGGGTCCGACACTGTCGTTCCGCGCACTGGACGCGCCGGCCTACTACCTGCTGACTCCCGAGGGCGACCACCTGAACCTCACGGCGACCGGCAACACGGTCAACGCCAACCATCCGGTGACGCGGGCCCTCATCCTGGACTGCCTGCGCGGTTGGGTCACCCGGTTCGACGTCGACGGCTTCCGCTTCGACATGGCCTCGATCCTGGCCCGGGGCACCGACGGGCGACTGCTCGACGATCCACCCCTGTTGGAGGCCGTCGCCCACGACCCGGTCCTGGCGCACTGCCTGCTGATCGCCGAGGCCACCGACGCCACCGGCGTCGACCAGGTCGGGTGCTTCCCGTCCTACGGTCGGTGGAGCGAGTGGAACGGCCGCTACCGGGACGCCATCCGGCGGTTCCTGCTGGGCCGCCCGGGTAGCACCAAGGAGTTCGCCGGCCGCTTCATCGGCTCCCCCGATCTCTACCGCGAGCGCGGCACCGCGGCCTCGATCAACTACATCACGTGCCACGACGGTTTCACGCTCGCGGACTGGACCTCCTACGACCGCCGGCACAACGAGGCCAACGGCGAGGGCGGCCAGGACGGCATCCCCGACGAGGAGAGCTGGAACTGCGGGCACGAGGGGCCGACCGACGACCCCGGGGTGCGACGGCTGCGACGGCGGCAGCAGCGGAACGCGCTGCTGCTGCTCCTGCTGAGCCAGGGCATTCCGATGCTCCTGGCGGGTGACGAGGTCGCCCGCACCCAGCAGGGCAACAACAACGCCTACAGCCAGGACTCGCCGGTGAGCTGGTTCGACTGGTCGGCCACCGGCACACAGGTCGACCTGCTGCGCTTCGTCCGGCACTGCACGGCACTGCGGCAGGCCCACCCGGTGCTGCGTGGCCGCCGGCATCCGGTCGGCGAGCCGCCCACGGGCTGGAGCCACCCGCCCGTGAGCTGGCACGGCGAACGGCCCGACGAGCCGGACTGGAGCGACTCGTCCACCCTCCTGGCGGTCCTGCTGCACCAGCGGGAACCGGCGGGGGAGGCGGACACCGTTTTCGTCACCGCCAACACCGGTGACCGCCACCGCACGGTCCGTCCGCCGGCCCCGCCGACGGGCACCCGGTGGCACCTGTGCATGGACACCGCTGCCGACGCCGGAGCGGACAGTCATCCCGCAGGACGCGAACCGGCTCTGGAGAGCACGACGCTGCGGGTGGCGGACCACTCGGTGGTCGTTCTGGCAGCCCATCCCGACGAGAGGACATGATCATGGCTTTCGAGGCACATCTCGGTTTCTCCGGCACGACCGCAACCCTCCACCTCGCCGGCGACCTGGAGGAGCGCAACGTCCCGCTGCTGCGTTCCCTCATCGAGAAGGCCGCCGGGCGGCCGCTCCAGCGCCTGGTGTTGTACGTCTCCGAGCTCGGCACGCTGGCCGGTGGCGGAGTGCGCTGCCTGGCCTTCGCGCAGCAGCACATGCGCCCCGGGACCCAGTTCATCATCGACGGCGCCAACGAGCCGGTCCGCGAGGCGCTGCGTCTCGGCGGGCTGGACCGGTCGATGACGGTGACCGAGGAGCATCCGGTCCTCTCCAGCTGATCGAAGCCCGGAGCACCGAGGGCCTGCCCCGCCTCACCGGCGGGGCAGGCCCTCTTCGGCGTCACTCGGAGGGTTTCGGGTCGCGGGCGCGGAGCAGTCGTTCCAGGCCGACGGCGTCCTCGGGGGTGGCCGGCAGGAAGACCACCAGATGTTGGTTGAGGTCGTCGGCGACCGAGAGCTTGGCGTAGTTCAGACTGACCCGCCCGGCGAGCGGGTGGTGGAACTGCTTCTGAGCCGGCGTGAAGGCCTGGACGGGGTGTTCGGACCACATGGCCACGAAGGCGGGGCTGGCGGCGGTGAGCGCGGTGATGAGCGCGCCGGCCCGCGGATCGTCGGGCCGGCGCCCGACCGAGGCGCGGAACTGCCCCAGGATCTCCCTGGCCTCGCGCTGCCAGTCGATCAGCACGGTCCGCAGCGAGGGCCGGGTGAACAGCAGCCAGATGCTGTTGCGTTCCTCCTCCGGGAGGTTGTCCAGGCCGCCGACCAGCTCCGCGTAGGCGTCGTTGTAGGCGAGCAGGTCCCAGCACGAGTTGATCACGTGGGCCGGGTTCGGGGCGAGGGTGCGCACCAGGGCCTGGAGGGTCGGATTGACGGTGATCTCCTGCGGCTGCTCGGTCGGCAGCGCGGTCCCGGAGAGCGTGAAGAGGTGGCGGCGCTCGGCGGCCGTGAGGCGCATGGCGTTCGCCAGGCTGTCCAGCACCTGGCGGCTGACGCCGATGTCCCGGCCTTGTTCGAGCCAGGTGTACCAGGTGACACTGACTCCGGACAGCTGCGCCACCTCCTCCCTCCGGAGGCCGGGAGTCCTCCGTCGGGGCCCCGGATCGAGGCCGACGTCACGGGGACTGAGCATCTCCCGACGCGACCTCAGGAAGCTGGCGAGCTGTTCACGTTGCGACATGCCTTCCATTGCAACCGCTCTCTTCCGATTCTGTCCTGGTGCGATTTATACCAGCATGATTGGCCCTCTGTACCAGCTTCACGGGAGGCTCCATCCTGAATACGTGACTACTCAACACACCTCTCCACGTGTCGATCAGGCCGTTACGACACCTGTGAACTCAGCTCCCACCAAGTCGAGTTGGGGACGCCCGGTGGCGGTCCTCGCACTCGGATCGTTCGCGATGGGCACCGACTCGTTCGTGCTCGCCGGGATCCTGCCGCAGATCGCCCACGGTCTGAAGGAGTCGACCGGCGCGGCCGGGCAGGTCATCACCGCCTTCGCGCTGACCTACGCGCTGGCCGCGCCCTTCCTGGCCGCGATCACCAGCAAGCTGCCACGCAAGCCACTGCTGATCTTCGCCCTCTCCCTCTTCGTCCTCGCCAACCTCGCCTCCGCCGCCGCGCCGTCGCTGGCGCTGCTGCTCGTCGCACGTGTCGCGGCGGGCCTCGGCGCGGCCCTGTACACGCCCAACGCCTCCGCGGCCGCCGCGGTCCTGGCCGGCCCGGCCCGCCGCGGGCAGGCCCTGGCGGTCATCCTGGGCGGTCTGACCGTCGGTACCGTCTGTGGTGTCCCGGTCGGTACCGCGATCGGCCAGCACGACTCCTGGCAGGCGAGCCTGGTGTTCGTCGCCGTGGTCGGCGCGGTCGCGCTGCTCGGGCTGCTGCTGACCCTGCCGGCGCTGCCCATCCCGCCGGCCGTGCCGATGTCGGCCCGGCTCAAGGTGCTCGCCCGTGGCCGGGTGCTGGCCATGGTCGCCTTCATGCTGCTGGCCAGTGCGTCGAGCATCATGGTCTACACCTACATCGCCAACGTGCTCGGCGCGACCGCGCACACCACCGGAACGGCGTTGGCGATCGCGCTGCTGCTCTGGGGGGTCGGCGGTACGGTCGGTTCCTTCGGCAGCGGCTGGCTGACCGACCGCTGGGGCGCCGAGCGGACCCTGACGCTCGCCGTGCTGCTGCTGGCCGTCACCCTGGCCGCCCTCACGATCGCGACCTCGACCGCCGCCGTGATGGTCGTCATGACTGTCAACGGTGCTGCCGCCTGGGCCGTGGCCACGCCGAACAACCACCGGCTCACCGCGCTGGTGCCCGAACTGCCGCCCGTGGTGATCTCCTTCAACTCCTCGGGCATCTACCTCGGCCAGGCGCTCGGCGCCGGTGTGGGTGGCATCCTGATCGGTCACGCGGTCGGCGCGCGTCCGCTCTGCCTCATCGGTGTGGCGGTCGCCGTGGTGGCCCTGCTGGTTCACCTGCTCATCGGTCGGCCGAAGCACAGCTGACTTAACGAAACCGCACCCGGACCGCGGTCGGACCGTTGTCCAACGCGACTGCACCGCTAGCGTCTTGGCAGCGGGCAGAGTGAGCCGGTCGGGGAAGCCAGCAGGTTTCCCGGCCAGTCGCGACACCACCCGCAGCCGAATCCATCACTCGCGCACAGGAGTGCAGTCATGTCTCTTCAGGCCCGACCGACCATCGCCGACGGACAGCTCTTCATCGACGGCAAGTTCCGTCCCGCCGAGCACGGTGAGACCCGCGAGGTCGTCAATCCGGCTACCGAGGAGGTGATCTGCCGAGTCGCCTGGGGCACGGTCGCCGATCTCGACCAGGCCGTCTCCGCCGCGCAGGCCGCCTTCGAGAGCGAGGAGTGGGGTGGGCTCACGCTTCCGCAGCGTGGTCGCCTGCTCCTGCGGATCGCCGACGCGATCGACGCGCACGCGGAGGAGCTGGCGCTGCTGGAGTCCCTCAACGTGGGAAAGCCGATCACCGTCGCCAGCGCCTTCGACCTGCCGTTCGCCTCCAGCGTGTTCCGCTACTACGGCGGCATGGTGGAGCAGTTGGAGGGCTCGGCGCGACCGGCCGCGCGGCGGTCGATCGCCATCACCCGCAAGGAGCCGTACGGTGTGGTCGGCGCCATCACGCCGTTCAACTTCCCGCTGAACCTGGCGATCAACAAGATCGCCGCAGCGCTCGCCGCCGGTAACACCATCGTGCACAAGCCGGCCGAGCAGACCCCGCTGTCCACTCTGCGGCTGGCCGAGATCATGGTCGAGGCCGGTCTCCCGGCCGGTGTCTACAACGTGGTCACCGGTGAGGGCGCGACGGTCGGTGCCCGGCTCGCCGAGCACCCCGGGGTCCGCAAGCTCGCCTTCACCGGGTCCACCGCGACCGGCAAGCGGCTGATCGCCACCGCCGCCCAGACGATGAAGAAGGTCACCGCCGAACTGGGTGGCAAGGGCGCCAACATCGTCTTCGCGGACGCGAACCTCGACGCCGTGACCCAGTGGGCCCACCTGGCGGCGTTCGCCAACACCGGCCAGTTCTGCATGAGTGGTTCGCGTCTGCTGGTGCAACGCGACATCCATGACGAGATGGTCGAGCGGATGGTGGCCCGGGCGGCCGCCACCGCTGTCGGCGACCCGCTGGACCCGCGGACCGAGATGGGTCCGCTGGCCCACCGGACCCAGCTGGAGCGGGTCATGGAGTACGTGGCCATCGGCAAGGCGGAGGGTGCCACCGTGGTGACCGGCGGCGCCCCGGCGGGCGACGGTCGCGGCTTCTTCTACCAGCCCACGATCTTCACCGGGGTGACCCCGCAGATGCGGATAGCCCAGGAGGAGATCTTCGGGCCGGTGCTGACCGTGATCCCGTTCGAGGACGAGGACGAGGCCGTGGCGATCGCCAACGGCACGCCCTACGGGCTGGCGGCCGGCCTGCACACCACCGACCTGAGCCGTGCGCACCAGGTCTCCGCCCGGCTGCAGGCGGGCATCGTCTGGGTCAACGCCTGGGCGATGTTCGAGAACAGCATCCCGATCGGCGGGTACAAGCAGTCCGGCTTCGGCCGCGAGCTCGGACCCGAGGGCATCGACGAGTACCTGCAGTTGAAGACCGTCGTCATCAACGCCGAATGACGCCGACCTGTTGACCGCCGCGGCGGTCCGCAGCCAAGCACCGCGGGGGGGGGGGGGGGGGGGGGGGGGGGGGGGGGGGCGGCCCCCCCCCCCCCCCCCCCCCCCCCCCCCCCCCGACCGCGCACGAACCAGCGTTCCGCTGACAGGCGGTACGGATGCGCCTAGGCTCGCCTGTGGGGGCGCCCAACCGTGTCACCACCCGGGTGGGGCGGCCGAGGTGCCCGCGCCGAGCTCAGGGAGGCGGTCCAGGTGACCATCGAGCTGAACCACACCATCGTCCTGTCCCGTGACAAGCGGGCTTCCGCGGAGTTCCTGGCCAGCACGCTGGGACTGGAGGTCGGCGCCCCCACGGGACCGTTCCTCCCGGTCGCCACCGGCAACGGCGTCACCCTCGACTTCGCCGACAGCCAGCAGCCGATCACGCCGCAGCACTACGCGTTCCTGGTGTCCGAGGAGGAGTTCGACGTGATCTTCGCCCGGATCCAGCAGGCCGAGATCACCTACTACGCCCAGCCGACGCTGGAGGGACGTGGCGAGATCAACCACCGTGAAGGCGGCCGCGGTACGTACTTCCTCGACCCGAACGGCCACTACCTGGAGATCCTCACCCGTGCCCACGGGACGGGGTCCGGAGCGAAGGCCGCCGCCTGATCCCTCCGAAGCCCGCCGTCCTCGCCCTCGCCAGCCGCTCCCCGCCCCTCGGCTCAGCCGAGGGTGGCCGGGAGGGCGCCCTCGTGGGCCAACAGGTACTCCTTGCGTTCCAGGCCGCCCGCGTAGCCGGTCAGCGAGCCGTTCGCGCCGATCACGCGGTGGCAGGGGCGCAGGATGAGCAGCGGGTTGGCGCCGATCGCCGCGCCCACCGCGCGGACGGCCGCGCGCGGGGCCCCGATCTGCTCGGCGAGCCGCCCGTAGGTGGTCGTGGAGCCGTAGGGGATGCTGTCGATCGCGGCCCAGACCCGCTCCTGGAACGCCGACCCGTGCGTGGTGAACTCGACCTCGAAGTCCTTCAGGTCACCCGCGAAGTACGCGCGCAGCTGGCGCTCCACCGTCGCGAAGGCGGCCGGTTCGTGCCGCCAGCCGTCCTGGACGACCACCGCCCCCTTCTGGCCGGTCATCGAGACGGACGACAGGGCCAGACCGCCGGCAGCCGTCGCGGACTCCTCGCCGACCAGCAGCAGCTCGCCCAGCGGGCTGTCGATCGTGGTGTGGACGGTCATCGGTGGTGCCTCTCTCCTGCGCTGATCTCTTTCGGTGCGCTCTCCACTGTGCCGCCTGCGGCGGGCCCCGTCCGGCGGATTTCGGACATCATGCTCAGGGCCGTTCCCCGTCCAGGGGGACGACGCCGGGTGGCCGTTCCATCCGCAGGTTCGGCAGCCGTCCCTGCCACAGCATCTCCTCACCGGTGGGCCGGAAGCCATGCCGAGTGTAGAACCGCACGGCCTGGTCGTTGTAGGCCGTCACCCAGAGCCGGATCCGTGCCTCCCCCGCCCAGTCCAGGAACTGCTCCAGCAGGCGGCGACCGATCCCACGGCCCTGGGCCCGGGCCAGCAGGTACATCGGGCCGAGCGTGACCGCCCCGGCGTCCCGCTCGTCCCGGAGGCCGCACAGGAGACCGACGATCTGCCCCTCCACGCGGACCACCCGGCAGAACACCGGCGGTGGCAGCTCACCCGGCGCCCGGACGGACCGCTCGACCACCTCACGCCACCGGGCCACCCCGTCCGCCGAGACCACGTCCCCGCGCTGTTCCCGGATCCACGCCTCGTCGATCCCGGCGGCCTCGTTCGGGTAGGTCTCCAGCCAGGCCGCCAACAGCACCTGGGCGAGGAGCGGAGCGTCCGCGGCCGTCGCCGGCTCGATCAGGGCCATCATCGGTCCAGCCTCCCATTCGTCCATCCCTCGAGCATCCGGCATCCCTCGAGCACCCGGCACGGTCGAGGACCGTACGGTTCACACTCGAACCCCTTCACCCTCGAGCCACCCTCCGCGAAGGAGAGCGTTGCCCGACCGGTCCTTCGCAAGACCCGCCGGCCCGGCTCCTGCTGACGCCGTGACAGCTCACCGCGGGCCGGGCCCGGGCCCGGGCCCGCCTGCCGCCGTCGCCCCGGAGAACCGTGCCGGTCACCTGGGAGGAGGAGCGGTCGCCGCCATCAGGTGGTGCGGTGGTGGTCGGCGAGGGCCTCGGCCACCGCGCGGTGGCCGACGCTCGCGAGTACCGGGTTCGTGACGCGGTAGTAGTGCTCGGCAGTGAGTCCGAAGCACAGCGCCCAACCGCGTCCTCGGGCCCAGGTCGCGTCATCCACGCCGGCCGACTCGCGGAACAGGTCACGGCTCCCGGCGGACAGGAGCGTCCAGGCGACCATCGTGTCGCACGCGGGGTCGCCCACGCCCACCCCTCCGAAGTCGATGACGGCACTGAGTCGGCCCTCTCGACCCAACAGGTTTCCCGGCAGGAGGTCGCCGTGCGACCAGACGGGCGCACCCTGCCACTGCGGGAGCCGGAGGACCCCCTCCCACGCGGCCGTCGCGGCGTCCGCGTCCACCCTGCCGTCCGCCGCCAGGTCCCGGATCGCGGCGCGGACGTCGTCATCGCGCGCACCCACCGGCCCTCCCCGGAAGGACGGTGGCGCGTCGGTGGCGTCGATCCGCCGCAGGGCCGCGACGAAGCGGCCCAGCTCGACGGCGGCATCGTGCGGCTCGACGACCGGCTCGTCGAGGAGATCCGCTCCGTCGAGCCAGCGGTACACCGACCACGCGAACCCGTAACCCTCGCCGGGAACGCCCTCGCCCATCGGCACCGGCACGGCCAGCGGCAGGTGCGGAGCAAGGTGCGGCAACCAGCGGTTCTCCTTGCCGATCTGCTCGGCGGAGCCGGGAGTGCGCGGCAGACGCACGGCCAGGTCGGTACCCAGGCGGTACATCGCGTTGTCCGTGCCGGCGGAGCGGACCTTCGTGACGGGCAGATCCGTCCACTGGGGGAACTGTGCGGCAACCAGCCGACCGACGAGCGACTCGTCGATCTCGACCTCGTCGGCATGCATCTTCACGCTGGACACGAATCTCCTCCGTCTGGGACGGGCCCGACCGCGCCCACCGGCCGCGTCGCGCCACGAGGACCGGAGCCTAGTCGCCTCCTTCGCCCCAGCGCCAAGGCCTTTCGAGCGGATCGCGGTCAGCCGGGCCGAAGGCGCATCCATCTCCGTGCGGACCTCGAGGCGCGAAGTGGCGGCTGGTACTGGGCGAGTGGTGCTTTACCGGGGACGGGGTTCCCGGCAGGGTGGCGGTACGCAGCCCGGCTGGAGGGAAGGCACCACACCATGGACATCGACGCGCTCCGCGAGGAGACCCCCGGCTGTGCCAACCGCGTGCACCTCAACAACGCCGGTGCCGGGCTGCTCTCCCGACGCACCCTCGACGCGGTGGTCTCGCACCTCCGACTGGAGGCCGCGATCGGCGGGTACGAGGCCGCCGCGCGGCAGACCGAGGCGATCGGCGCGATCTACGCCAACCTGGCCGAGCTGCTGGGCGGTCGGGCCGACGAACTGGCGCTGTTCGACAACTCGACGCACGCCTGGCAGGCGGCCTTCCACTCGCTCGCGCTGCGGCCGGGTGACCGGGTCCTGACCGGCCGGGCCGAGTACGGCAGCAACGTGCTCGGCTACTTCCAGGCCGCCCGCCGCAGCGGTGCCGAGATCGTGGTGGTGCCGAACGACCCGTCCGGGCAGCTGGACACCGCCGCGCTGGCCGAACTCATCGACGCCCGTACCCGGTTGGTCGGGGTGACCCACGTGCCCACCGGGGGTGGCCTGGTGAACCCGGCGGCCGAGATCGGTCGGATCACCCGGGCCGCGGGGGTGCCGTTCCTGCTGGACGCCACCCAGTCGGTCGGCCAGTTCCCGGTGGACGTCGAGGAGATCGGCTGTGACCTGCTCACCGGCACCGGCCGCAAGTTCCTGCGCGGGCCCCGCGGGACGGGGTTCCTCTGGGTGCGCGGCACACTGCTGGACCGGCTCGACCCGCTCGTGGTGGAGATGGAGTCCGGCAGCTGGGACGGCGGGCGCGGCTTCAGCTGGCGGCCGGGCGCGCGCCGGTTCGCGACCTGGGAGACGAGCGTGGCCAACGTGCTCGGCCTGAGCACGGCGGTGCGCCAGGCGCTGGACCTCGGGCCGGCGGAGATCGGCCGGCGCTCGGCGGCGCTCGGTGCCCGGCTGCGCGAGCGACTGGCGGAGCTGCCCGGCGTGACCACCCACGACCTCGGCCGTACCCGGTGCGCGATCGTCACCATGCGGCTGGCCGGGATGGCGAGCGCGGAGGTCGCCGCCGCCCTGGCCCGGCAGGACGTCAACGTCAGCGTCACCGCCGCCGAGCACGCGCAGTTCGACACCGAGGAGCGCGGTGTGCACCCGCTGGTGCGCCTCTCGCCACACTACTACAACACCGAGGCGGAGATCGACCGGGTGGTCCGAGCGATCGCCGAGCTGGCGCGAGCGCGGCGGAGGGCCTGACCCCGGATCATCCCGGGAAGCGCAGCCGGAACAGCGCGCCGCCGCCCGGAGCGGCCTCCGCGGTGAGCGAGGCTCCGTGTGCCCGGGCGATCTGCCGAGCCATCGCGAGTCCGAGGCCGGAGCCGGGCAACGCCCGGGCCGCCGAGGCCCGGTAGAAGCGGTCGAAGACGTACGGCAGGTCCTCCGGCGCGATGCCCGGCCCGTGGTCGCGGACGGTCAGTTCGAGCCCGGCGGTGAGCCACACCTCGACCTGCCCGCCCGGCGGGCTGAACTTGGCCGCGTTGTCCAGCAGGTTGGAGACCAGCCGGGCGAGCCGGGCCGGCACCCCGGGGACACCACGCTCGCCGGCCTGCTCCTCCAGGGTGAAGCCGACCGCGGGCCAGTGGTCCCGGGCGGCCTCCACGCAGTGCGTGACCAGCGCGCCGAGCCGCACCTGTTCGAGCAGTGGCTGCGGCTCCTCGTCCCGGGCCAGTTCGATCAGGTCGTTCACCAGTCCGGTGACCTCACGCAGCTGGCGACGCAGTGCGGCCGCCGCGCGATCGCGCTGACTTTCGGTCAACCGGTCCGCCCGGGAGAGGAGTTCGGCGTTGGTACGGAGTGCGGTGAGCGGGGTGCGCAGCTCGTGCGAGGCGTCCGCGACCAGCCGGCGCTGGGCCGCGACGGACTGTTCCAGCTCACCCAGCATGGTGTTGAAGCTGCCGGCCAGCCGGGTCAGCTCGTCCTCCCGCCGGCCGGGCGGCAGTTCGATCCGCAGGCCGGCGTCCCGGGTGGCGGCGATCCGCTCGGCGGTCCTGGTCAGCCGGGTGACCGGGGCCAGGCCGGTCCTGGCGACGGCGTAGCCGAGCGCGGCGGCCAGCAGCACGCCGGCCGCGGCGACCGCGGCCATCAGCTCGCCGGCCTGCTGGACGCCCTCCCGTACGGTGTCGGCGCGCAGCGCGACCTGGACGGCCTGCCGGGCGCCGGCCGGCGCCGCGGTCATCGGCGTGGTGAGCATCCGAGCCGGGTGGCCGCCGATGACGATGTCGGTGAAGTAGCCGGCCCGCTGCCGGGCGGCGACCTGGCGGGTGGCCGGAGTGACCGGCAGCAGGTAGGGCTGGGCCGGGTCCTTGCCGGGGTCGGCCGGCACGATCTGGGTGCAGGCGGGAGCGGCCAGGTAGTTGCACTCGCCGTAGACCACCTGCGGACCCTGGTCGCGGTACTGCTGCTGGAGCAGGGTGGCCTGCTGGGTGAGGTGCAGGTCGAGCTGGTGCTCCAGCTCGTAGCGGACGATGCTGAAGGCCGCCGCACTGACCCCGAGCGCGACCAGCGCGACCGCGGCCGTGCAGGCCAGCGCCAGTCGGGTGCGCAGCGGACGGCGGCGGGGCCAGCGGGCGTGCGCCCTCACTGGCCGTCCAGCCGGTAGCCCACCCCGTGCACGGTGTGCACCAGCCGCGGCTCGCCGCCGGCCTCCAGCTTGCGACGCAGGTAACCGACGTACACCGCGAGCGAGTTGGAGTCCGGACCGAAGTCGGCACCCCACACCCGTTCCATGATCAGCTCGCGCGGCAGCACCTGGCCGGGGTGCCGCAGCAGCACCTCCAGCAGGGCGAACTCGGTGCGCGAGAAGTCCAGTGGGCGGCCGCCCCGGGTGCCGGTGCGGGTGACCGGATCGACCGTGAGGTCGGCGAAGTGGTAGGTGACCTCCTCGGGGGCGGGGGCGGCCCGGCGCAGCAGGGCGCGCAGCCGGGCGGTCAGCTCGTCCAGGGCGAACGGCTTGACCAGGTAGTCGTCGGCGCCCGCGTCCAGGCCGTCGACCCGGTCACTCACCGAGTCCCGGGCGGTGAGCACCAGGATCGGGATCCGGTCGCCCAGGGCCCGCAGCCGGCGGCAGACCGCGAGGCCGTCGAGGGCCGGCATCAGCAGGTCGAGCACCATGGCGTCGGGCTGCCAGCGGGCCACCTCGGTCAGCGCCGCCAGCCCGTCCGGGGCGCCGCGCACCACGTAGCCCTCGACCGCCAGGCCGTCCTCGACGGCGGCGCGCACCTCCGGGTCGTCGTCCACGACCAGCACCTTCTGCCCGTTGCTCATGCGGACAACCCTCTCAAACCGACTCTGAGAACTCTCTTACATCGGCTGAGCAGGCTGCGACGTCATGCGGACAGAACACGAGGACACACCCCGCTCGGCGCCCCTCTCCGTGGTGATCGGGGCCGGCGGGACCGGCGGGCACATCTATCCGGGCCTGGCGCTGGCCGAGGCGCTGCGTCGGGCCGATCCGAGAGCGGTGATCTCGTTCGTGGGCACCGATCGCGGCCTGGAGACCAGGCTGATCCCGGAGGCCGGCTACCGGCTGCACACCGTGGACATGATCCCCTTCGACGCGGCCCTCGGCCTGCGCCGCTACCTGCTTCCCGCCGCACTGCTGCGCTCCGGCCGACAGTGCCGGGAGATCCTGCGCGCGCAGGGGGCGCAGGTGGCGGTGGGCATGGGCGGCTACCCCAGCGCTCCGGTGATCGTCGGCGCCCGGCTGGCCGGTCTGCCCAGCGTGGTGCACGAGTCGAACGCCGTGCCGGGACGGGCCAACCGCTTCGCGGCCCGGCTCACCCCGCACGTCGCGCTCGCCTTCGACCAGACCCGCACCCACCTGCCGGCCGGCCTGGCGGCGGAGACGGTCGGCATGCCGCTGGTCGGCGCGGTGGCCCGGCTGGACCGGAACGCGCTGCGGGCCGAGGCCCGTCGCGCCTTCGGGGTGCCGGACGACGCCCGGCTGCTGGTCTTCAACGGCGGCAGCCTCGGCGCGACCCGGCTCACCGAGGCCGCCGTCGAGCTGGCGGAGCGCTGGCGGCACCGGACCGACCGGCGCCTGCTGATCAAGACCGGCCCGGCCGCGTTCGACGAGGTCAGGTCCCGGCTGGCGGGCAACCCGGTGGCGCTGGTGGTGCCGTACCTGGACCGGATGGACCTCGCCTACGCGGCAGCCGACCTGATGGTCTGCCGGGCCGGTTCGGCCACCGTCGCGGAGCTCTCCAGCGTGCGGGTGCCGGCCGTGCTGGTGCCCTACCCGCACGCGCCGCACGACCACCAGACGCACAACGCGCGGGTGCTCTCCGACGCCGGCGCCGGCCTGCTGCTGCCGGACGGCGAGTGCACCGGCGAGCGACTGGCCGAGCTGGTCGAACCACTGCTCGCCGACCCCGCCCGGCTGGCGGCGATGGGCCGGGCGGCCAACCCCGGCCACCACGCCCGGGCCGCCGACCTGCTGGCCGCCAAGGTGCTGGGCACCATCCGCCGGGCCGCCGCCCCCGAGGACCAGCCCGCCGGTCCGCACGACCCGTACGGCCGCTTCGGCCCGTTCGGTCCGTACGGACCGGACAGCCCGCACGGACCGCTGAACAGCAACAACCTGACCCAGAACCACTGGAGGACGACATGAGCACCCCGAACCACCCGAACTCCCCTGCCGCACACCAGGACTGGACCGGACGGACGGTGCTGGTAACCGGCGCCGAGGGCTTCATCGGCAGTACCCTGGTCGACCTGCTGGTGGCCCGCGGCGCCCGGGTGCGGGCCCTGGTGCACTACAAGCCGTACGCCGAACGTGGCTACCTGGCCCGCTACCTGGCCGACCCCGACCGCCCGGTGGAGATGCTGGCCGGCGACGTCCGGGACGCCGGCCGGGTGCTGGACGCGGTGGCCGGCTGCGACACCGTCTTCCACCTCGCCGCCCTGATCGGCATCCCCTACAGCTACCAGGCCCCGGAGGCCTACGTGCAGACCAACGTGGTCGGCACCCAGAACATCGCCGCCGCCTGCCTGCGACACGGCGCCCGGCTGCTGCACACCTCCACCAGCGAGGTGTACGGCACGGCGATCACCGCACCCATCAGCGAGCACCACCCGCTGCAGCCCCAATCCCCTTACTCCGCCTCGAAGATCGGCGCGGACATGGCGGCGCTCTCCTACTGGCACGCCTTCGAGCTGCCGGTCTCGGTGGTCCGCCCGTTCAACACCTACGGCCCGCGCCAGTCGGCCCGCGCCGTGATCCCCACCGTGCTGGCCCAACTGCACTCCGGTGCGCGGGAGATCAGGCTCGGTTCGCTCTCCCCCACCCGGGACTTCACGTACGCGACGGACACCGCCGAGGGGTTCCTGGCGATCGCCCGGGCCGACCGCACGCTCGGCGAGGTGGTCAACCTCGGTACCGGGAGCGAGGTTTCGATCGGCGAGCTGGCCAAGGCGCTGATCGCCGCGTCCGGCCGGGAGGCCGAGATCGTGGTCGACCCGAGCCGACTGCGGCCCGGCGGCAGCGAGGTGGAGCGGCTGCTCTCCGACAACCGCAAGGCCCGTGAACTGGCCGGCTGGCAGCCGCGGGTGGAGCTGGCCGAGGGGCTGCGGCGGACCTCCGACTGGGTCGCCGAGCACCTGCACCTGCTCGCGCCGGAGCGCTACCAGGTCTGAGGACACGT
This sequence comes from Kitasatospora sp. NPDC052896, assembly GCF_044547075.1. Taxonomy (NCBI): domain Bacteria; kingdom Bacillati; phylum Actinomycetota; class Actinomycetes; order Kitasatosporales; family Streptomycetaceae; genus Kitasatospora; species Kitasatospora sp. NPDC052896. The sequence continues at coordinate 347,885 of NZ_JBITZU010000003.1, read as the reverse complement.
GCCCGCCGCTCCCGGCCGTCCGGGAGCGGCGGGACGGCAGCCGGCGGGACGACGGCCGTTCGGATGCGACAGTATGACTCCCATGTCTGCCTACCCCGCACTGACGCGCGCCGAAGCCGTCGAGCGTCGCCGCCTGCTGACCGTCCACGCCGCCACCATCGACCTCGATCTCACCAGGGGCCCGGAGGAGTTCGGCTCCACCACGGTGATCCGTTTCGCCTGCACCAGCCCGGGGGCGTCGACCTTCGTCGACGTCAAGCCGTCCCGGCTGCGCCGGGTGGTGCTGAACGGGCGCGAGCTGGACGTCACCGCGCTGGACGCCGGCCGGTTCCCGCTGGCCGAGCTGGCGGCGGAGAACGAGCTGACGGTCGAGGCGGACATGGCGTACTCGCACACCGGCGAGGGCATGCACCGCTACACCGACCCGGCGGACGGCGAGGACTACGTCTACACCCAGTCCTTCATGGACGACGGACCGCGCGTCTTCGCCTCCTTCGACCAGCCCGACCTCAAGACCGGCTACCGGCTGTCGGTCACCGCGCCGCCGGAGTGGACCGTGGTCGGCAACACCATCGCCACCAGGGGCGATGCCGGCCGCTGGAGCTTCGCGCCCACCCCGCCGATCAGCAGCTACCTGGTCTCGCTGGTCGCCGGACCACTGCACTCGGTCGTCGCCGAACACGACGGCATCCCGCTGGGCCTGCACTGCCGCCGCTCGCTGGCCGCCTTCCTCGACGCGGACGCCGAGGAGCTGCTGGAGATCACCCGGCAGGGCTTCGACCACTACCACCGCGTCTTCCGCCACCGCTACCCGTTCGACAGCTACGACCAGTGTTTCGTCCCCGAGTTCAACGCGGGCGCGATGGAGAACCCGGGCTGCGTCACCCTCCGCGACGAGTACGTGTTCCGATCCGCCGTGGCCGACACCGAGCGGGAGGAGCGCGCCGTCGTCGTCACGCACGAGATGGCCCACATGTGGTTCGGCGACCTGGTCACCATGCGCTGGTGGGACGACCTGTGGCTGAACGAGTCGTTCGCCGAGTTCATGGCCTACACCGTGACCGCCGCGTCCACCCGCTTCACCCGCGCCTGGACCGGCTTCGCCGGCGCGCGCAAGGCCTGGGGCTACGACGCCGACCAGCGGCCCTCCACCCACCCGGTCGCCCCCGAGGCCGTCGAGGACACCGCGCAGGCGCTGCAGAACTTCGACGGCATCTCCTACGCCAAGGGCGCGTCCGCCCTGCGGCAACTGGCCGCCTGGCTCGGCGAGGAGCACTTCCTGGCGGGTGTCAACCACTACTTCGACCGGCACGCCTTCGGCAACGCCACCCTGGACGACCTGCTCCGGTCACTCGCCGCGAGCAGCGGCCGGGACGTGCACGGCTGGGCCGAGCGGTGGCTGCGCAGCACCGGCGTGGACAGCCTGCGGATCGACGACGACCAGGTGCGGCACAGTTCCGCGGACGGCACGCTGCGGCCGCACCTGGTGACCGTCGGCCGCTACCGCCACACCCCGGACGGCGCACTGGCGCTGCTCTCGCGCGAGCCGCTCGAACTGACTCCGGAGCCCGCCGCCCCGGTGCGGCTCGCCGCCGCGGACGGCGGAGCGCCCGGTGACCTGGTCCTGCTCAACGACACCGACCTCGGCTACGTCAAGGTCCGGCTGGACGAGCGGTCCTGGCAGACCGTCGAGAGGTCCCTCGGCGACGTCCCCGACGAGTTGGCCCGGGCCGTGCTCTGGAACTCGGCCCGGGACCAGGTGCGCGACGGCGAGTTGACGCCCGGCCGGTACCTGGAGCTGGTCGCCTCGCACCTGCCCGGTGAGGAGTCGGTCCACCTGGTCCAGTCCGTGCTCGCGTTCGCCCACGGCTTCGTCGTCGACCGCTGCCTGCCGCCCGCGCGACGGCCCGCGGGGCTGGCGCTGCTGGCGGGCGTCTGCCGCACGCTGCTGCGCCGCACCGAAGGTGGGCCGGACGACAGCGGACTGCGCCTGGTGGCCGTGCGACGGGCGATCGCCACCGCGGCGAGCCCGGAGGAGGCCGCCGAGCTGCGCGACTGGCTGACGGCGGGCAGCGTGCCGGGCGGGCCCGAGCTGGACCCCGATCTGCGCTGGCAACTGCTGCTGCGGCTGTGCGTGCTCGGCGCGGCGGACCAGCCGGAGATCGCCGCCGAGCTGGCCCGCGACCCGAGCAACGTCAGTGAGGAGGGCGCCGCCCGCTGCCGGGCGGCCCTGCCGCAGGCGGAGGCCAAGGAGGCGGCCTGGGACGCGCTGTTCCACGGCGAGCTCTCCGTCTACCTGGCCACGGCCACCATCCAGGGGTTGTGGCAGCCCGAGCAGGCCGACCTGCTGAGCGGGCTCACCGCCCGCTACTTCGAGGACGTGGTGGGCGCCGCCGAGCGCGGCCCGGCCATGGCCCGGGCACTCACCCTGCACGGCTTCCCGGCGTTCGCGGCGACCGAGCCGACCCTGCGGGCGGCGGAGGCCTGCCTGGAACGCGAGGACCTGATCCCGGCCGCCCGCCGCGGGCTGGCCGACCAGCTGGACGACCTCCGGCGCGCGGTGCGGGCCCGGGCGGCGGAGGAGGCCGCGCGGTAGGGTGACCGGCCGCCAGCCATGGTCGGGGGTGGCCGTCCGGCCACGACGGCGGTCAGCGGACACCGTCCTCGGGCGTTTCCGTCGCGGCCTCGGTGGGCCGGCGCCCGCCGGTCTCCGGGACGCCGGCGTCCAGCCCCAGGAGGTCAGTGAGGGTCCCCGGGCTGCGCCACCACCCCGCCGCAGCCACCGACCCACCCGGCCCCGGCATCCGCTCCGCGGACCTGATGGGTGGGACGGCCCCGGCGCCACCGGGCCGCCCGGTGCGCTGCCCCCAGGCCGCCTCCGGCGGGCAGCCCCGGTGCTCCGCCAGCGCGAGCGCGGCCCCGCGGGGCAGGCGCCCGCCCCGCCGTGCCGCCTTCACCAGCGCCCAGTCGATCCGGTAGGGCTCGTTCCAGCAGTTCCCGGACGGTCCGACGGTCCGCACCCGCGCCCAGCTCCCGAAGCCGGCGCAGCAGCGCGCCCGTACCGAGCCACCGCTGCTCCACGCCCTCCAGGAACGCCGCCGGCTCGGCCTCCGCGCAGGCGGCGACGACCTCGGCGGTCACCGGGTCGAACGCGCCGCCCGCCGGCCGGCCAGCTCCCGCACGGCTCCGGGACCGCCGAACTCGCGCACGGACCGCCAGGCCGCCGCCCAGACCGTCGGAGGGTGCTCCCCCGGCCGTCCAGCAGCGCGGCGGCGGCCAGCTCGAGGTCCGGCGCCAGCAGCGCCAGCCGGTGCTGGCGCGGCCGGTGGCGGGCGGTGGCGAGCAGCGCCGGGTCCCGCCGGCGCAGCACGCTCTCCGCCGCGAAGTCCAGCGAGGCGTTGTCGCTCAACGCGGCGTCCACCGCCTCGCGCACCGCGGCGGGCGGGTCGAAACCGATCAGGAACAGGTCACCGTCCGCCGCGACCAGCGCGGACAGCGCGGTCAGGCGCTCCTCCGCCGGCAGCAGCGCCACCAGGCGGTGCAGATCGAACCGAACCGCCGTGGCCTCGGTGGACGGCGCCGAGAAGGCGGGCGACGGGGACACGGAAGCGGTCATCCGCCCATGCTCCTCCAGGGACTTTGGTCCCTCGAGGTCAGGTCCTTCGACCCCGGTTGCCCCGGCCGGTCCCGGGTAACCGTGGACGGTCGCCCGCCACTACGGGCGATGGGGACGGTCCGCAGGGACCGTCCCGACCCCTGACCTCGACAACCCGCGCCGAGCCGGACCGTGATCCGGCGGAGCGCTCGGAGGACCTGGCAATGTCCAGCACCATCGACAACGCCCCGTATACCGCCTTCCACCGGAGACTGGCGCTGGCCTGCTCCGGCGGCCCGCTGCTCGACGGCTACATCCTCAGCATCGTCGGAGTGGCCCTGATCGGCATGCGGCCGGAACTCGGCCTGAGCACGGCCGCCGTCAGCCTGATCGGCGCGGCCGCGCTCATCGGCATGTTCGTCGGCGGCGCCCTGTTCGGCGTCCTGACCGACCGGATCGGCCGCGAGGTGATGTACACCGCAGACCTGGTCGTCATGATCGTCTGCTCGGCCCTCTCCTTCTGGGTGGACGGGGTCTGGACCCTCGCCCTGTTGCGTTTCGTGCTCGGCATGGCGGTCGCCGCGGACTACCCGATCGCCACCTCACTGCTGGCCGAGTGGCTTCCCAGCAAGCACCGGGGGCGGCTGCTGGGCAAGCAGATCGTGGCCTGGTACGCGGGCTCGGTCCTCGCCTACGTGGTCGGCTACCTCTTCCTGGAGTTCGGTGGGACCGGCAGCTGGCGCTGGATGCTGGCCAGCTCGACCGTGCTGTGCGCGGTCTTCCTGGTGATCCGCCGGGGCTCCCCCGAGTCGCCGCGCTGGCTGGCCGCCAACGGCCGGGTAGGCGAGGCCGTCGCCCTGGTCGAGAAGCACCTGGGCGTCCGGGTCGACGGCCGTGAGCTGCTGCCGCCCCGCCGGACCACCGCCCGCACCAGCCCGTTCCGCGAGCTGCTCACCCCGCGGTACCGGCGCCGTACGCTGTTCTGCGGGTTGTTCTTCCTCTGCCAGGTCGGCCCGCTGTTCGCGATGCTGACCTTCGGGCCGCAGATCCTCAGCTCCTTCGGCATGCCCGGCGGCACCGTCCTGGACACCCTGGGGACCGGCGCGGTGAGCCTGGTCTTCCTGATCGGCTGCTACCCCGCGCTGCGCCTGATCGACAGCAAGGGCCGGCGTCCCACGATCATCTGGTCGTTCGCGCTGATGATCGTCCCGCTCGCGCTGCTCGGCGTGTGGCCGACCGCCCCCGCCGCGGTCGCGCTGCTCGCGCTGTGCGCGTACGCGTTCCTGTGCGGCGGCCCGAACGTGCTGGACTGGACGTACCCCAACGAGCTCTTCCCCACCGAGATCCGGGCGACCGCGGTCGGGGTGGCGACCTCCGTGAGCCGGATCGGCGCGGCCGTGGGGACGTACCTGCTGCCGCTCTCGCTCACCGGGCTGGGTACCGGGCCGACCATGCTGATCGCCGCCGGTGTCACCGCGCTGGGTCTGGCCGTGTGCGTGCTCTGGGCGGAGGAGACCAAGGACACGGCACTCGGTGCCACCACCCCCGAGGTCCCGCGACGCCGGCCGGTGCCGGTCGGCTGATCCGCCCGGCGGCACGGTACGGCCCTGCGCGCTGCTTCGGTCCCGAAGCGGCGCGCAGGGCCGTTTTCGGTCCCGGGTGCCCACCGCCACCGACGGACGGCCGTCAGCGCCGCGGTCCTCCAACCGGGTGGCCGGGCCACGCACCGCCTCGTGACCGGCCTGCGGGCCCGTGCGCCGGGCCGGAGCGCCGGGCAACTGCCGGGCCGCGTGGTCCACCTCGCCGGGAACGGTCCGGGCGGGCCCCGAACTCCGCATGGAGGGCGGAGAGTTCGAGCGGGTCGCGGTTCGTCCGGAAGGACGGCTGCCGAACTCCTCGGTCCACGCCCACAACATCCGCCCTGACCTGCGACTTTCTTGGCACACCGGGGTTCTGCGGGGCGTCCCTGCTGTTGCCGGGCCGATGCAGGAAGCGGACATTTTCAGGTACACCACACCGTGCGCCGCGAACCGCCGTGACCCACCCGGCCAGAAAGCGATGATGATGATACGTGCACGATACTCACCGGCCCTTGTCGCGCTGTTGCTCGCCGTCGGCGGCCTGAGCTCGATCCCCGCCCTCAGCACGGCGGCACACGCGGCGAGTTGCTCCGGCGGCAGTTGCCCCGGCCTCGATCCGGTCGCGGCCGGCTGCGACGACGACGCCATCACCGTCGCGACGACCACGGTCGCCGGCACGACCGTGGAGCTTCGCTGGAGCGGCTCGTGCAACGCCAACTGGGCCGAGGCGCAGACCACCGCGGACCTGGCCACGATCGAGGTGCACAACGCGCTCGAAGAGGTGCAGAGCACGGGCAACGCCGACGACGACGAACCGGAGGACATCGTCACGCCGATGGTCAACGGCACGGCCGACGCCTGGGTGTGCGGCACCACCTTCGCCGGCTTCTCCAGCTGCAGCTCGTGGGCCTGATCGTCACCCGACCGGCCGACCGGCGCCAGGCGTCCCGGGGTCGGCCACGACCGACCCCGGGAGCCTCGGCGCGCTAGCCGTCGGACTTGCCAGGTGCTTCGGGTGCGTCAGATGTGTCGGGACTGTCGGAAGTGTCGGACTTGTCGTTACCGGCCGGCCGGGCGGCCGGCACGGGGGCGGCGTCGGCGGCCGGAGCGGCCTCCTGGCTCGCCGCCTCGTGGGCGGCCACGTGCGTGCGGACCTCCTTGATCGTCAGGTCCAGCAGGTTGGCCGTGATGTCCAGGCCGCCGAAGGCCTCCACGGCCCCGGCGACCGTCCGGCTCAGATTGGCCTGGGCCTGGGCGGTCCGCTCGAGTGCCTGGCTGTAGGCGTCGAGAGCGGCCAGCTGCAGCCGGTGGCGTTCTTGTACTTCGTTGCGGCGGCGAAGCGCTTCGGTCAGTGGTTCAGCAATGCTCATACCGCATATGGTCTCAGCTCCCGGACCTGCGGTTCACCCATTTGACACGCCGGTACCCCGACCTGACGACAGGTCGGGGTACCGGGGCCCGATCTCACGGGTCCCGCGCTCAGCGCCGCGCCCCGGTCGGCGCGTAGACGTGCGCGGCGAACTCGGCGAGCTGCTCGTCCGGGAGGTGCCGGGCGAGGTCGGCCTCGCTGATCATGCCGACCAGCCGCTTGTTCTCGATCACCGGGAGCCGGCGGATGCGGTGGCTCTCCATCTCGTGCAGCACGTCCCCGATGTCGGCGTCCGCCGCGATCCAGCGCGGGGTGCCCTCGACGATGTCGCCGGCCTTGCAGTCGGCCGGGTTGCGCCCCTCCGCGACGCACTTGACGACGATGTCCCGGTCGGTGATGATCCCGCACAGCCGCTCGTTCGGGTCACCGACGGGCAGTGCGCCGACGTCCAGCTCACGCATCAGCCGAGCCGCGTGGTCGAGGGAGTCGTCCTTGGTGATCCAGTGAGCACCCGGATGCATGATGTCCTTGGCCGTGGTCATGATGTCCTCCTGATTGCGGTGGGCCGCGCGGGTCGCGCCCAGTGGCACGCTTCAGGCCTCATGAAGCCCCTTGCATCGTCTCGCCACGGGTCGGCTTCCGCCATTCGGCCGATCGCCGCGCGAGGTCGGCAGCGCGGGGTCAGCCGGTGGTGAGCACCATCCGGAAGCGGGCGGCACCGGAGAGCATCTTCTGGTACGCCTCGGCGGCCTGGTCCAACGACACGGTCTCGATCATCGGGCGGATCCCGCACAGGGCGCTGAACGCCATGGTGTCCTCCACGTCCTGGGCGGTGCCGGACGGGTGGCCACGGAGGATCCGGCCCTGCATGAGCAGCTGGACCGGGCTGACGCCCAGCGGCTCGCCGGCCGCGCCGATGACCACCAGCTCGCCGCGGTGGGAGAGCCCGTCCACGGTCGCCGTGATGGCGTCGGAGTTGCCCGCGGTGGCCAGCACGACCTTGGCACCGCCGAGGGCCTGCAGCGCCTCCGCGACGCCGGTCCCCGCCGTGCTGTCGACGTAGTGGTGTGCGCCGAGTTCCTTGGCGAAGTCGGCCTTGGCGGCGCCGCGGGCGATCGCCACGGTCTCGAAGCCCATGGCGGCCGCGTACTTCACGCCCAGGTGGCCGAGGCCACCGAGACCGAGGACGGCGACCAGGTCGCCAGGGCGCGCCGAGCTGCGCCGCAGCCCGTTGTACGTGGTCACCCCCGCACAGGCCAGCGGTGCCGCGTCGGCCGCCGTCAGCGCCTCGGGGATCCGGGCCAGCGCGCCGGTCGGGACGACCACCGCCTCGGCGAAGCCGCCGTCGTACGCCCAGCCCGGGACCTGCAGGTTGACGCAGACTATGAAGTCGCCCTGCCGGCAGGGCGTGCAGTGGCCGCAGCTGCCGCCGAACCAGCCCACCGCCACCCGGTCGCCCACCTGCCAACCACTGTCCGTTCCCTCGCCCAACTCCTCGATCCGCCCGGCGATCTCGTGGCCGGGGACCAGCGGGAAGCGCAGGCCCGGAACCCCGGCGTCGACGAAGAGGGCGTCGCTGTGGCAGACCCCGCAGGCGTCCACGGCGATCCGTACGTGGCCCCGGCCTGGTCGCGGTACCTCACGCTCCACGATCTCGAACGGCCCGCCGACGGCGGCCACCTGTGCGACTCGATAAGTGCTCATCCGATTCTCCCCTGGGTCCTGGCGCGACGGCCTCCCCCGGACCAGCAGACCAGCTCCGAGCCGATCGCGCGCGCCGGAACCGATCGGGCGCCGGCTGCCTCGGCGATGGCGACGCCGCCACCCCGGGGCCCGCCGGACAGGCCCTAGGATGTCGGCTCATGACGGACACACGGGGGACCGAACCGGTCTGGAACAACGAACCGCTGGTGACCAGCGCACCGCAGCCCGACTGGGCCGCGTTGGCGGAGCGTCACGAGCGGCAGGTGCGACGGCGCAGGCAGATCCGCGCGGCGGCGGCCGGTGTCGTGGCCACCACCGCCATCGGCGGCCTGATCACCGCCGCGGTCCAGTTCTCCGGCTCCGGGCAGAAGTCCGCGCACTCCGCCGCCAGCTCCGCCAGCGCCGCCGCCACGACGGCCAACAGCTTCGACGGTGGTCTCAGCCCGCTGGTCGCTCCCACCGGCACGGCGTCCGGCGCCGCCCCCTCGGGCAGCCCCTCGGCCTCCGCCGACCCGTCAACCCCGGCCAGTGCCAGCGCCGGTACCGGCGCCGCGGCCGGCACGTCCCGACCGGTCACTCCCACCGGTTCGGGCGCGGCCGGCGCGGCCGCGCCGACAGCAGGCAGTGCTCCGGCGGCGGGCGGTGCGCCAGCGGCGCCGGCCGCCCCGGCCCCCAGCGCCGACCCGACCCCCAAGGCCTCGCCGACGACGCCGCCGCCGACCGGCCACAACCCCTACAGCGCCGGCCAGGTGTGCGGCGGCGGATACAGCGTCATCGACTCGCACAGCCTCGGCTCCGCCACCGTGTACCTGCTCTACGACAACGCCAACGGCGACAACTGCGTCGCCACGCTCGCGAACGACGTCGGCGGCGCGGTCCCGATGAACGCGACACTGGCCGTCAAGGGCGGCAGCTCGGCGAGCAACCCGGGCAGCTTCAGCTACTACGCGGGCCCGGTCACCGAGCACGCCCCCAACACCTGTGTCGAATGGGGTGGTTCGTACCAGGGCAGCAGCTGGACCAGCGGCTGGAGCCACTGCGGCTCCTGACCCGGGCCACCCCGTCGGCCCGGGATCAGACCTGCGGGTGCGGGTGCGACCCCAGCCGCGCCCGGGTGCCCTGGGCACCGGCCACCAGCTTCTTCGACCGGCCCCGCAGCTGGAAGGCGTGGATCACCTCGGTGACCCCGAGGACGATCAGCCAGATCCCGGCCACCAGGGTCAGCGCGGCGATCGAGTGGAACGGCGAGACGATCAGCACCACGCCGGCCAGCCCGGTGATGACACCGAGGAAGATCTGCCAGCCACGAGCCGGCAGGTCGTGCGTCGAGATCGCCATCGCCGTCATGAGCGTGCCCCGCATCAGCCAGCCGAAGCCGATCCACAGCGCGAGCAACAGGATCGACTCCGCGGCTCCCCGGAAGCAGATCAGGCCCAGCAACAAGGAGAACGCACCGCTGATGAAGCTGAGTGCCCGCAGGTGCCCGGGCACGTGGTGGCCGAACGCGCCGGCCAGCTGGAAGACGCCGCTGACCAGCAGGTAGATGCCGAAGAGCACCCCGACCACCACCAGCGTGGCGGCCGGCCAGGCCAGTACGAAGACGCCCAGGGCGATGGCGGCCACCCCCGCGGTGAGCAGGACCTGCCAGGCGGCGTTGGAGAGCACGTTCAGGGCGCCGCCGTACGGGCTCTCGCCGAGCCCGACGCGCGGCGGCTGGTGCGGCGGCTGCGGCCGGTCGGGTTCGCGGGGCGGCGGCTGGTGCGCCTCGTTGGGCCCCGGGGTGGCCCCGGACGGGTTCTCGGAGGGGTAACTCATGGCGCCCACCTCATCGCTGGAACAGGACGTACACCTCCTACCATCCTGATCCCGAGCCTCTGGTTCCGCCTGGTCACGGGGCGGCGCCGAGGTCGCACCGGGCGGGTCAGTCGAACAGATCCGGATCGGAGGCCGTGATCTGGTCCCACAGCGGCCGGGCCTGGAACCAGCCGGCCAGGTGGCTGCCGATCTGCTCCCGGGTCAGCAGGGCGGTCTCCCGGTCGATGAGTTTGGGCGTGCCGGCCGCCATCGCGAGCAGCTGTGCCTGGCACGAGCGCTCCATCGTGATGAACCACCACACGGCCTCGGCCACCGAGTGCCCGACCGTGAGCAGGCCGTGGTTCTGCAGGATCACGGCCTTGTACCCGCCGAGCGCCGCGCCGATCCGCCGGCCCTCCTCCAGCTCGTTGGCCACCCCGCGGTAGTCGCCGTAGAGGCCGTGGTCCTCGTAGAAGGCGCAGGCGTCCTGGGTGATCGGGTCCAGCGGGATGCCGAGGCTGGAGAACGCCTTCCCGTGCAGGGAGTGGGAGTGCGCGGCGGCGATCGCGTCGGGGCGGGCGGCGTGCACCTGGGAGTGGATGACGAAGGCGGCCTTGTTCACCGGCCGATTGCCGTGCAGCAGGGTGCCCTGGTGGTCGACCAGGATCAGGTCGGAGGCCTTGATCAGGTTGAAGCTCAGGCCGAAGGGGTTGACCCAGAACCACTCGGGGTTCTCCGGGTCGCGGACGGTGATGTGTCCGGCGACGCCCTCGGAGAAGCCGAACCTCCCGAACAGCCGGAATCCGGCGGCGAGTTGCTCCTTGCGGTACTGCCGCTCGGCCTCGACAGAGTCGAAGGTCGGCGGGAGGGGGAAGGTGACGCCGTCCGGCATGGGGCCGACGACGGCGGACACGGCGGCGGGCACAGGGGTGGTCATGGCCGTCCTCCAGGGGTGGTGGTCCTGCCTGCCCTACAAAAGGTACGCCGATGTATCCGATACGGCAATGGATCCGATAGCTCAGACCGGGCGGCCCGCCTTGTCGGCCGCGCGGGCGGCGGTGAGTTCCGCGAGCAGGTCCGAACCGGTCCAGCGGCGGGCGTCGGCCGCGTCCGCCACCTCGCGCTCGCGGACCAGGGCCACCAGGCGGGCGTTGGCGGGGGCCGTCCGGCCGTGCCGGGCGGCGATCGCCACCACCTCGCCCTGCAGCGCGTCTATCTCGGTGGCCCGGCCGCGCTCCAGGTCCTCCCACATGGACGAGCGCGCGTGCGCGTCGATGCCCAGCGCGCCGGCGGCGATCCGGCGGAAGAGCCGGTCGGGCAGCCGCATCAAGGCCGGGGTGAGCGCCGGCGGGACGGGCCCCAGCCGGGCGGGCCGGACCCCGGCGGCGCGCAGCGCGGCCAGCGCCTCCTGCTGGCAGAGGGCGAGGCAGCGCCGGTAGGCGCGCCGGCCGAGCTGGTCGCGCAGTGGCAGGCCGGAGAGCGCGTTGACGGCGTTGTTGAGGTTCAGCAGCAGCTTGGCGTGCTGGACCTCGCGCATGTCCCGCCGTGCCTCGACCGCCAGGCCGCCCGCCCGCAGCAGCTCCAGCAGCCCGGCGCCCTCCGGCGTGTCGTCGATCATGAGCGAGCCGGTACTGCCCTGGTGGAAGGCGCCCGGGGCGGTCTGCAGGACGTTGTACGGGACCATGCCGGCCAGCACGGTGTGGCCGGGCAGCGCGGCCCGCAGGATGCCCGGGTTGTGCAGGCCGTTCTGGAAGCTGACGACGACGGCGCCCGGGCGCAGGTGCTCGGCGAGTTCCCGGCCGGCGGTCGGGGTGGCCGCGGACTTGACGGTGACCAGGACGAAATCGGCGTCGGCGGCCGCGTCCGGAGTGGTGGCCACCACCAGCCGGTCCGGCGGGAGGTGCCGGGTGGGCCGGCCGGCGGCGGTGAGGGTGAGGCCACCGGCCAGGGTCTCCCGGAGCGCCGGCCGGCCGATCAGCGTGACCTCGGCGTGCGGGGCCAAGTGGCCGCCGAGGTGGCAGCCGATGCTTCCGGCGCCGAGGACCGCGATCTTCAGGCGTCGCCGTGGGGTGGGGCTGGGCATGCGGATCGGTCTCCCGGGTCGGTGTCGGCGGTGGCGGTGACGGCAGTGTCGGTGGCGTCGGCGCGGGTGGTGACGGCGGAGAGGATCGTGGCCAGGAAGCGCCGGTCCAGCCCCCCGGGAGGCAGCTGTTCGGGCTCGACGTAGCTCTGCGCCAGACCACCCTCGCGGATGGCGATCAGCAGCCGGGCGAGTTCCTCGGGCGCGACGGTGAGGGTCAGGCCGGCGCGTTCCAGGTAGCCGGTGAGGCCGCGGGCGAGCTCCGCCCGGAGGCGGCCGTCGTGCCGGGCCAGGATCCAGGCGGCCTGCGGGTCGCGGATGGCGTGCAGCGTGAACTCGGTGGTCACCAGGTACCACTCGCGCTCGGCGGGCTCGACCTCGGAGACGAGTTCGGCGAGCCGGTCGAGTGAGAAGTCCTCGGTGGCCAGCGCGTCCGTCCGGGCCGCCAGTCGGCTCAGGGTCTGCTCGGCGTGCTGGTCGAAGAGCGCGAGGAAGAGCTCTTCCTTGCTGCTGAAGTTCGAGTAGAACGCGCCGCGGGTGTACCCGGCGCGCACGCAGACCTGCTCGATGGTGGTGGCCTGGAAGCCGTGCTCGGCGAAGGCCTCCAGTGCTGCCGTGAGCAGCGCGGCCCGGGTGCGCGGCCGGCGCTTGGTGGTGCCCTTGGGCATCGGACCTCCAGGTGCGGAGCGGTGCGGTGACTGCAGGCACACGATACATCCAAGCATCGGATACTTGAATGTATCCGTCCTGTGCCGGCGAACATCGACCAGTTCCCCTCGAAGGTTGACGGCACAGGACGTGTATCCGCCTCGGATAAGCCGTTCGGGTGACGCCCCGGGGTTCCGTCCCACTGCTCGGGCACGCGGCGCAGGATGGGGAGCTACGGAGTGGAAGGGGTGGGACATGACCTCCGACGACGTGGACGTCCTGATCGCCGGCGCCGGCCCGACCGGGTTGCTGCTGGCCAACGAGCTACAGCTGGCGGGCGTCGGCGCCCTGGTGCTGGAGCGGCTGCCCGAGCGTACCGGCCAGTCCAAGGCACTGGGCCTGCAGCCGCGCACCGCCGAGATCCTGCAGCTGCGCGGTTGGCTGGAGCCGGTACTGGACCGGGCGCTGGCCACCATCCCCGGCGGGCACTTCGCCGGGATGCCCCTGGACTACTCGGTCTTCGACACTCCGTTCCCGTACCAACTGGGCATTCCACAGGCCCGGGTCGAGGAGTGCCTGGAGAACCGCCTGACCGACCACGGCGTCCCACTCCTGCACGGGCACGAACTGACCGACCTCGCGCAGGACGACGAGGGTGTGACGGCCACCGTCACCGGCCCGGACCGGACGCGGCGGCTGCGCGCGCGGTACCTGGTCGGCGCGGACGGTGGCCGCAGCACGGTCCGCCACCTGCTGGGGATGCCCTTCCCCGGCCGGGACGGACGGTTGTCGATGGTGGTCGCGGACGTGGTCGTCGAGGGCGGCCCGGCGGCGGGGACCGAGTGGCGGCTGCCCTCCCTCGAACCCGACGAGAAGGGCCTGTCCTTCCTCCTCCCGCTGGACGGCGGCGTGCACCGCCTGCTCTTCGGCGGCCCGGAGCAACAACGCCTGGAGCGGTCCGCCCCGGTCACCGAGGACGAGGTCAGGGCCGCGCTCTTCGCCCACCACGGCGACCGGGTCCGGCTGCGCGAGCTGCGCTGGGCGTCCCGGTTCACCGACGCCTCCCGCCAGGCGGAGCGCTACCGCGACGGCCGGGTGCTGCTGGCCGGCGACGCCGCCCACATCCACCTGCCGGCCGGTGGCCAGGGCCTGAACCTCGGCATGCAGGACGCCTTCAACCTCGGTTGGAAGCTCGCCGCCCAGCTCCACGGCTGGGCGCCCGAGCGGCTGCTGGACAGCTACCACGCCGAGCGGCACCCGGTCGGGGCGATGGTGCTGGAGAACACCCGGGCCCAGGGCGTCCTCTCCTCCCCCGACCCGGACGCCCGCGCGCTGCGCGCCACCGTGGCCGGGCTGCTCACCGTCCCCGAGGCCAACCGGCGGATCGCCGGCATGATCTCCGGCCTGGACATCCGCTACCCGATGCCGGGCTCCCCCGCGCACCCGTTACTGGGCGCCCGGCTGCCGGGGATCGAACTGCCCACCGGCCGCGGCCTGCTCCTGACGTCCGGTCAGCAGCCCGGCCCGGTCGCCGCGCTCGCGCCCTGGACGGACCGGGTCGACCACACCGCCGCCGCCCTCGGGGCCCCCGACACCCGGGCCGTCCTGGTGCGCCCGGACGGCTACGTGTGCTGGGTCGGCCGCGACGACACCGAGCGACCGGACGCCGCCCTGCGCGCCTGGTTCGGTGCCCCGGCCCGGCACCACCGGTCGTGACGGGGGATCAGCTCTGGGCGTAGCCCCTGCCGGGAGGCCGATCCGGCCTGCCATGCTGGACACATGCGCTACATCATCATCGGCGCCGGCGCGGTCGGCGGCACGATCGGCGGACGGCTGTACGAGAGCGGTCACGAGGTGGTCCTGATCGCCCGCGGGAACCACCTGAAGGCCCTGCGGCAGGACGGTCTACGGCTCGCCACCCCGCAGGGCGTCCAGCAGCTGGCCGTACCCGCCCACGGCGGACCGCTGGAGGTCGAGCTGCGCCGCGACGACGTGCTCGTCCTCGCGGTGAAGACCCAGCACTCCGAGGCGCTGCTGACCGAGTGGGCCGCGCAGCCGGTGGCCGGTGGCGGGACGGCGGGCGAGCTGCTGCCGGTGCTCTGCGCGCAGAACGGCGTGGCGAACGAGCGGCTCGCGCTCCGCCGGTTCCGTCGGGTCTACGGCGTCTGCGTCTGGATGCCGGCCACCCATCTGGAGCCGGGCCGGGTCTGCGCCCTGGGCAGCCCGCTGAGCGGCATGCTGCACCTGGGTCGCTACCCCGCGGGCCGCGACGGGACGGCCGAGCGGATCGCCGCGGACCTGGAGACCGCCCGGATCGGCGCGCCGGTCAGCGACTCGGTGATGAGCTGGAAGTACGCCAAGCTGCTCAGCAATCTGGGCAACGCGCTCGAGGCCCTGAGCGGGCCGATCCGGGGCGACCTGCGCACGGCGGTGTGGCAGCGGGCGCGGGCCGAGGGCGAGGCCGTCCTGGCGGCCGCCGGCATCGCGTACCGCAGCACGGCCGAACAGCAGGCGGTCCGCGGCGACCTGGTGACGGCCGTCCCCGTCGAGGGCGAACCGCGCCCCGGCGGCTCCTCCTGGCAGAGCCTCGCCCGGGGCACCGGCGACATCGAGGCCGACCACCTGAACGGCGAGATCGTCCTGCTCGGGCGGCTGCACGGGGTGCCGACACCACTCAACGAGGCGCTGCAACGCCTGGCCAACGACTTCGCCCGCAACGGCCGCGCACCGGGCAGCCTCCCCGAGGCGCGACTGGCGGCCCTGCTGGAGCTGTAGGACCGGCGCCGGGCCGGCCCGACACCTGGCCGGCCCGGCGTCAACTCCCCTCCGCGGCAGAGGAAATCCGGTGGCACGAGCTCGGTGTCGCGTGCTTGGTTGGGTCGGTGATGATTCGCGAGATCAGTCCGGCCGACCGGGCCGAGGAGCTGGCCGCGGTGCTGCCGGTCGCGCGGGCGGTGCTCGGCGAGCAGATGCCCGGATTCCCCGCCCTTGCGGCGAGCACGCTGCGGCTGTGGTGCCTGCCCGACTTCCACGGCGGCGTACGGGTCTTCGGGGCCTTCCGCGACGCCGACGCGCGAGTCGCCGACGGCGTGGCGATCGCGGAGTGGACGGACGACGCCAACGAGGACCTGCTGGCGGCCTCCGTCTGGGTCGCTCCCACCGGCCGAGGACGCGGCCTGGGCTCCGCCCTGTTCGCCGAAGTACTGGCGGTGAGAGCAGAGTTGGACCGACCGCGGGTGGTCGTCAACGGCGCGTCGACGGTTCCGGTGGACGCGCTGGTCACCGCGCACGGGGGCCGCGGAGTCGAGCTGGTGACCAGGTCCGTGCTCGACCTCGCGGGCGTCTCCCGGGCCCGACTCACCGCGACCGCCGCGGCCACCGAGCAGAACTCCGGCTACCGGCTTGCCCGTTGGACCGACCACTGCCCGGACGAGCTGGCCGACTCGTTCTGCGTCGCGATGGCGGCGATGGCCGACGCCCCGCAGGGGGAGCTGGTGTACGAGCATGCCGCACACGACCGCGAGCGGCTGCGCGGCCGTGAACGGCTGTCGGTGCGGGCGGGCGTGGCCCGCCACGTGCTGGCCGCGGTGACCGCGACGGGCGAGGTCGCCGGGTTCACCATCTTCGCCAGCACACCGGACGGGCCGGAGTCCCTCGACATCTGGGACACCGGGGTGGCCCGCGGCCACCGCGGCCACGGGCTGGGCATCCGCCTCAAGGCCGCGCAGACGCTCTGGATGCTCGACGGGTTTCCCGCGGCGCGCTGGGTGCAGACCTTCAACAACGCCGACAACGCGCACATGTTGGGGATCAACCGCTCCCTCGGCTACCGGGCGGCCGAGGAGTGGACCTGGTACGAGTTCGAGACCGTCGCCACGCCGCCGGGCTGAAGGGCCCCGGCGACGCGACGGACGGCCGTTCGATCGGACGGCCGTCCGGGCGGTCGGAACCGGGGGAGGCGGCGCCGTCGCGGTGACGGTGGGCCGACTATCCGGCCTGGGTCGCCAGTTGGTGGTGCCGGCTGATGTTCTTCTCCAGCAGGGCGAGCGACTGGGCGACACCGACGCTCTCCGCGGTGAACTCCGGCAACCGGCCGTCCGCCTTCTTCAGGTCGAGCAGCGCCTGGTCGATCGCGCCGTGCGCGGCGAACAGGCACGGCGTGCTGTAGATCGCCACGTCCACTCCCAGCTCGGTCAGTTCGGGCAGCGAGAGCCGCGGCGACTTGCCACCGGCGATCTGGTTGAAGAGCAGCGGCTTGTCCCCGATGACGGCACGGACCTTGCGGATCCACTCCACACTGCGCACGCCGTCGACCAGGATGACGTCCGCGTCGGTCGCCGCCAGGGCCTCCGCGCGGCGCAGGATCTCCCCCTCCTCGGTGGCGTCGGTGCGGGCGACGACGACCAGGTCGCGACGGGCGGCCAGGACCATCTGCAGCTTTTCCAGGTACGCCTCCA
Organism: Kitasatospora sp. NPDC052896; assembly: GCF_044547075.1. NCBI lineage: Bacteria > Bacillati > Actinomycetota > Actinomycetes > Kitasatosporales > Streptomycetaceae > Kitasatospora > Kitasatospora sp. NPDC052896. The sequence continues at coordinate 330,658 of NZ_JBITZU010000003.1, read as the reverse complement.
GCGGGAGGATCAGCTTGCCGTCGACGTGCCCGCAGCGGCGCGGACGCTGCTGGTCCTCCAGGATCACGCCGGAGGCCCCGGCCGCCTCCAGGTGCTGCACGACATGGCAGGCGGTCTCCGGGTCGACGTAGCCGTCGTCGATGTCGACCAGCAGGTGCTGGCGGGGGAAGGCCAGCCGGAGTCGCTGGACGAAGGCGACGATGTCGGGCCAGGCGATGTAGCCGATGTCCGGCAGACCGTAGTGCGAGGCGGCGAAGCCGAAACCGGAAACGAACATTCCGTCGTAGTGCTGAGCCGCCAGGGAGGCGGAGAACATGTCGAAGACGCCGATGAGCGGGGTGGTCCCGGTCTCGGAGATCGCGTCACGCAGCCGAACAGGGTGATTCACAGGGTTCTCCAGCAGGTGATGGTGGTACCCGATGCGTTACGCCGGCACGCCCCACTGGACGTGCCGGCCGCGGGCGCGTCGGAGCGGTGCGGCTGGGCCGCCGCCCGTTCGCCCTCACCCCAAGCTAAGTAAAGGGATGGTCATACAACAACCACACACAGGCAAATAAACTGCGCAAGGCATCGAATCCCGCCAATCCGAACCACCAATGCCGACCGGCCCGCCACCGGGGAGATCCCACGGTGACGGGCCGGAATGCCACAAAGGCATCAGTCGCCACTCCAGTAACAGGCCGGTTCGCAACGAACGCCTTGACAGCCTCGGTGCGACTACCCGACCGGAAGCGTCGTCGGGCAGAGCCGCCTCGGCTGACGGTCTCCCCCGAGCTTGGCGTCCACGCAGCCGGGCGGCAGCGAACCGTACGGGCTGGTACCGAAGTTGGCGGTGACCTGGAGCACGCCGTCGCCGAACGTGGTCCGCTGTACCTGGTGGTCCGGCGTGAGCCAGCGGAAGTCGGTCATCGGCTGGGTGCCCGCGGCCTCGTGCAGCGGCGCGAAGTAGTTCTGCAGCGCCGCCAGTTGCTTCCCCTGCGCGGCCAGCGTCGGGCCGTCCAGCACCAGGTTCAGCGGCGTGTTGTACAGCATCGCGAGCAGCGCCCGGTCGGTCTCCAGCGCGGGGAACTTGGTGTACGAGAGCTCCCAGCGGTCCAGGTTGACCTGCGCGTCGTGCAGCGCGGTCTCGTACAGCGGGATCCGGTACACCGGATCGAACATCGCCTTGGTCAGGTCGGCCGGCAGCGTGACCGGCTTGAAGAAGGTCCCGGGCGCGCCGGCGGGCGCGTAGCCACCCCAGGTCGCCTTGTCCCGCTCCAGCGACCACAGCCCGTCGGCCACCGGGGTGGCCGAGCCGTGGCTGAAGTCGATCACCGGGCTGGCCCAGCTGCCGGCGCTCTCCGAGCCGAGGACCAGCTTGTCCGAACCGGACAGCCTCCCCATCCGGGCGAGCCGGTTGGCCTCGTCCTGCGACTGGTTCATCGGGTGGGCCGGGCTGTAGTCGTCGTACAACTCCCCCGCCGCGTCGACGTCGAGGAAGTAACTGTTGGCACCGTTCGCGGTCATCTGCCGGGTGCGCTGGGCCAGCACCTGCTGGCCGGCCGCGCTCTGCTCGAAGGCCTGCGAGCTGAGGTAGCAGCCACGGTCGTGGAAGCCCGCCTTCAGCTGGCCGTTCTGGTCGTGGACGCAGAAGTCCGGATAGACCGGGGCCGGCCAGCTGGAGGTCGGCGCGTCGGCGATCTGCGGGTCCTGCCCGTTGGCGAACGAGTCGTACGGGCCGACCAGGTAGCCCGCCCGCTCGGCGGCGGCGACCGCCTGCGGGTCCATCGGGCTGTCGTCGGCGTCGTAACCGAGCCACATCCGGCTCAGTCCCAGTCGCTGCATCTGCGCGACGCCCTGGGCGGTCCGGGCGGTGCCCCAGGTGTAGGCGTGGAACGCGCCGAGGAGCTTGCCGACCTGTGGATTGGCGGCGATCTTGCTCTGCAGGGTGACCAGTTGGCCGTGGTCGGTGAGCCAGCGCCGGTAGTCCAGCGCGGGCGCGACCGGGGACGGGCTGGTCAGGGCGAAGGTGACCGTGTAGTCCTGGGTGCCCTCCCGCTGGGAGAAGGTGTGCACGCCGGTGCTGTGCAGCCGGGTGCCGTCGGACGCGAAGCCGAGTGCGGTGCCGGCCGGCCGCGGCACCAGGTAGCTGACGCCGTGGCCGCCCAGGGTGTAGCCCCAGAGCGGCATGGTCAGGTCGGCGGTGAGGTCGTAGCTGTGACCGGCCAGGCCGGTGGAGGTCGAGTTCCACCACGGGTCGGAGACCGGAATGCCGAGCCCGTCACCACTCGGCAGCTGAACCTGTGTGGCGGTCCGGTCGGTTCCGGTGACCGGCCACGAGAGCGTCGAATTGTCCTGCCCACCATGGACGGTGACGCGCAGCCGGCCCTGCTCGGCCGCCGCCGTCACGGTCAGTCCGTGCTCGGGCAGCGTCCAACTGGCCGTGCCGTGACTGATCTTGACCGGCCCGGGCTGCCCCAGCGACTGGGCCGCGGGCGCGGAGAGCGTCAACTCGCCGCCGTCGGCGGCGCGTACCGTCACCGCCAGCGAGTCGGGCCGCAGCTCGGCCGTCCCGCCGGTGATCGGGAGGTCGATCCGGCCGTCGTGCAGCCGGGCCTCGGGCCGGACGGTCGCGCCGGACGCGGAGGACCAGCTCACGCCGGTCAGCGTGCCGGCGCCGAGCACGACGAGCGCCGCGACCGCCGCACGGCGGCGTCGGGTCGGTACCGAACGATGGGAGGTCTTGGAGGTCATGCCCGGATCGTGGCGGGCCGGGATAAGAAGGGTCCTTATATCCGTGCGCCGCCGGTGCCCCGGTCGACCGCCCGGGTGCCGGCGGCGAAGGACGCTCGCCTATGCTCGGCGGCACGGCGGGTCCGCCCACCGGCCCACCCGCACACCGAGCCGCAGGAGATCGCGCCATGGCCGACGCACACGTTGAACAGGGCCCCCGGGCCACGGTGTTCGGCAGCATCGCGGAGGACTACGGGCGGCTGCGCCCGGCGCCCTGCGAGGCGGCGGTGGACTGGCTGCTGCCCGCCGACTGCCACCGGGCGCTCGACCTGGCCGCCGGCGCCGGCACCCTCACCGCGCTGCTCGCCGAGCGGGTGCCCGAGGTGACCGCGGTGGAGCCGGACGACCGGATGCGGGCGGTACTGACCGCACGCTGCCCCGGCGTCACCGCCCTGAAGGGCACCGCGGAGGAGCTGCCCCTGCCCGACGGCCGGCTCGACGCGGTGATCGTCTCCTCCGCCTGGCACTGGTTCGACACCGCGCGGGCGGTCCCCGAGGTCGGGCGCGTGCTGCGCCCCGGGGGCCGGCTGGGCGTGGTGTGGAGCGGCCTGGACAACACCGTGCCGTGGGTGGCGCAGTGGCGGACCCGGTTCCGCCCCGAGCGGACCGTCGACCTCGGCGCACAGCCGCAGCGCCACGCCCAGCGTGGCGAACGGCTGCGCGCCGACCTGTCCGGCCCCGACTCACCGTTCGTCCGGATCGAGTCGCGAACCTTCACCTGGACCCGGCGCAGCACGCCCGGCGACGCGGCCGCGCTGCTCGGCACCTACAGCGCGGTCATCCTGCTGCCCGCCGACGAACGGCGGGAGCTGCTGGCCGGGGCCGAGCGGGCGCTGCGGGAACAGCACGGGCTCGACGGCGACGGTGAGATCGACCTCCCGTTCCGCTCCGTCTGCTGGCGTGCCACCCGTTCCGACGGCACCGACGCGTAGCACTCGCCGGACGGCTCCGGCGGCCGGCCTTCTGCCCGGTCCGGGACGAGCCCGGCCTGCCCGGGACGCCAGCCCGGTCGCTTCCGGGTCAGGGCGCGGCTGAAGCCGGCTCTTCGTGTTGGTGGCGGGGGTGGGCCAACCGCCGTCCAGCCGCGCCCGCTCCCGCCCGCGGGCGAACCCGCGTCCCGGGTCCCGGGTCAGCTCCTGGGCAGGTCGCGGTGGCGGCGGGCGGCGGCGAGAGCGGCGCGCAGGGTGGCGGCGTCGGCGCTGGCGCCCGGGTCGTCCGCGGAGATGGCGGCACCCTGCGGGTTCTTCGCATAGGGGACGCAGTAGGCGGGGGTGTCCCGCTGGAAACGCCAGCCCTCGGCCAGCAGCCCGGCGTCGACCACGTCGAACCCCAGGGCGTCCAACAGTTCCGTGGCGGCCGCCTTGGCGGCGTCGTCGTCACCGGCGATCGGCAGGGCGGAGCGGTCCGCGGCACCCGCCGGGCGGGCGAGCGCGACCAGGTGCTTGAAGTAGATGTTGTTGAACGCCTTGACGACCCTGGCGTCCACCAGGTGCTGCTGCAGCAGCTCGGCGGTGGTGGTCCGCTCCGCGTCGAGTCCCGCGATGCGCCCGTCACGCTCGGGGTAGTAGTTGTTGGTGTCGAGCACGACCTTGCCGGCCAGCTCGGCCACCGGCACCTGGCGGTAGTTCTTCAACGGGACGGTCACCACCACCCAGTCCCCGGCCGCCGCGGCCTCGGCGGCGGTGGCCGCCCGGGCCCGCGGGCCGAGCTCCGCCACCAGCCCGGACAGGGTCTGCGGTCCTCGGGAGTTGCTGAGCACGACGTTCAGCCCGGCCGCGACGCCGAGTCGGGCCAGGGTGCTGCCGATGTTGCCGCTGCCGATCAGTGCGAGAGTCTTCATGGCTGGGGGAACGGGCGCGGACCGCGGCGGTATTCCAACCTCCGGCCCGGCGACCGGACTTCCCCTCCCACGGAGGACACCGGGAGCGGCCCCCGTTCCCGGGGGCCGCGTGGCGCGTTGCTACCGGGCGGACCGCCCGAGTGCCCTGACGAGCCGGACGATGAGGCCGATCACCCCACGGCCCGCAGGACACCCGGGACCACACCGCGCTGACGCGGGAGTTCCGTCACCAGCTGGACGAGGCGGGCGCACCGACCGGCGAGCGCTACCTGCTCACCGCGAACACCTCGGCCAACCCGACGACGGCCGCCGAGCTGCAACTGTGTGAGAGTCTGAACGGGCACTGAGCCCGCCGGGACGCCGTCGGTGCGAGCCGCGCGACCGGACCGGTCCGGCTCACAGCTTCCCGGCGATCGCCTCGGCGAGGTCGCCGACCGTCCGCAGCCGACCGGCCTGCGCGTCGGCCAGCGTGACCCCGAACTCCGACTGGACCCGGCCGTAGAGCTTGTCGAGGCCCTGCGGATCCAGGCCGAGGTCGTCGGCGAACCGGGTGGACAGCGCGATGTCGCGGGCCGCGTGACTGGAGGTGCGGGCGACGGTGTCGATGAGCTTGCTGGTCTGCTCGATGGTCAGCTCGGCGGCCATGAGTGCGGTTCTCCGTTCCTCGGCAGACCCGGGGCATCTGCGGCGACCGGGCCCGGCCTGGTGCGATGTCACCGCCGAGCGTAGACGCGAACCGGGCCGGCGGCAGGTTTTGACCGGCCGGCCCCGGCGCGCCGCCCCCGCTACCCCCGCCTGCCCCAGGCCGTGATCAGCGGCGAGGTGGTCAGGTCCAGCCGGCCCGCCGCGACGGCGGCCAGGTGCTGCTCGATCTCGGCCTCGGTGGCCAGGCCGCGCTCGACCAGCTGGGCACGGACCTGGCGGACGGTGGCCGACTCCAGCACCGCGCAGGCCGGCGAGGTCACCGGGAAGTACGCCTCGGCCCGGACGTCCGCCAGCCCGGCCCCGCGCAGCAACCGGGGCAGCGTGCGCCCGTACCCGAGGTCGGCGCCGCGCTCGGCCAACAGGGTGCGGAACCCGGCCCGCAGGCGGTTGGCCAGCCGCTGCTCGGGACCGTACTCGTCGAGGCAGATCAGCGGCTGCAGGGCCGGGTCGGCGTCCTCCAGGACCAGCACGCCGCCCGGGCGCAGCGCCTCCACCATGGTCCGCAGGGCCCGTTCCCGGTCGGCCACGTGGACCAGCACCAGCCGGGCGTGCACCAGGTCGAACGGACCGGTCGGCGCCGGGTCCGCCGCGACGTCGTGGCGCAGCACCTCGACCCGGGGGTGCACCCGGTCACCGGCCAGCCAGCCGGTGTCCAGGTCGGTGGCGACCACCCGCCCGGTCGGGCCGACCCGCTCGGCCAGCCGGTTCGGCAGCTCGGGCCCGCCCGCGCCCACCTCCCAGCAGGCCCAGCCGCCGGTCAGCCCGGCGTCGTCGAGGTGGCGCAGGGTCCACGGGTCGAAGAGCTCGGCGAGCGCGACGAAGCGCTCGCCGGCCTCGTCCTGCCGGTTGTCGAGGAGGTAACGCTGCTGTTCGGGTCGGGTCCCGTGCTGGTCGGTCACCCCACGATCATGCCGGATCCCTCAACGCTCCTGCTCACTGCGGTCGCCCGCCCAGAGCGTGTGGAAGGTGCCCGGCCGGTCCACCCGCTGGTAGGTGTGAGCGCCGAAGAAGTCCCGCTGGCCCTGGATCAACGCGGCCGGCAGCCGGGCCGCCCGCAGGCTGTCGTAGTAGGCCAGCGCGGTGGAGAACCCCGGCGCGGGCACGCCGAGTTGCGCCGCCGTGGAGACCACCCGGCGCCAGGCGCTCTGGGCCTCGCCGAGCGCCTGGCGGAAGTGGTCGTCGGTGAGCAGGGTGGGGCGGTTCGGGTCGGCGTCGTAGGCGGCCTTGATCCGGTCCAGGAACCGGGCCCGGATGATGCAGCCGCCGCGCCAGATGGTCGCCATCGCGCCCGCGTCGACCTGCCAGCCGTACTCGGCGCTGCCGACCTGGATCTGCTGGAAGCCCTGCGCGTAGGCGACCATCTTGGAGGCGTACAGGGCCTGTTCGACGTCGGCGGCGAAGCGGTCGGCGGCGGCACTGTCCAGCCAGGTCTCGGTCGGCCCGGGCAGCTCGCGGCTGGCCGCGCGCAGCTCGACGCTGCCGGAGAGCGAGCGGGCGAACACCGCCTCGGCGATCCCGCTGACCGGGACGCCGAGTTCCAGCGCGGTCTGCACGGTCCACCGACCGGTGCCCTTCTGCTCGGCGCGGTCCTGGACCACGTCGACGAACGGGTGGCCGGTCGCGGCGTCGGTGTGCGCCAGCACCTCGGCGGTGATCTCGATCAGGTACGACTCCAGGCGCCCCCGGTTCCAGGCCCGGAACACCTCGGCGATCTCGCCGGGCTGCCGGCCGGCACCGTGCCGCAGCAGGTCGTAGGCCTCGGCGATCAGCTGCATGTCGGCGTACTCGATGCCGTTGTGCACCATCTTCACGAAGTGGCCGGCACCGTCCGGGCCGACGTGGGTGCAGCACGGGGTGCCGTCCACCTGGGCCGCGACGGACTCCAGCAGCGGGCCGAGCACCTGGTACGACTCCTCGGTGCCGCCCGGCATGATGCTCGGCCCGTTCAGCGCGCCCTCCTCGCCGCCGGAGATCCCGGTGCCGACGAAGTGCAGCCGCCGCTCGCGCAACGCGGCCTCGCGCCGCCGGGTGTCGAGGAAGTGCGCGTTGCCGCCGTCCACCAGGACGTCGCCGGGGTCGAGCAGTGGCGCGAGTTCGTCGATCACCGCGTCGGTCGGCTCGCCCGCCTTGACCATCACCACCACCCGCCGGGGCCGCTCCAGCGCGGCGACGAACTGCTCGGTGGTGGTGGCCGGGACGAAGTCGCCCTCGTGCCCGAACTGCTCGACCAGGTCGTTGGTCCGGGCGACGGTCCGGTTGTGCAGGGCCACCCGGTGGCCGTGCCGGGCGAAGTTCCGGGCCAGGTTGCGTCCCATCACGGCCAGTCCGGTGACACCGATCTGTGCCTGAGCCTGCTCGGTCATGACGGCCCTCCTGGGTGACGATGGGTGGCTGGGCGACGGGGCTCCGGCTCCAGCCTGCCGCGATCGCCGGGGCCCCGCACCCCAAGGGCCGATCCGGCGTGTCTATACACTCGATGTATACATGCTGTGCATAGTCGACACCATGTCACTGGGCCACACCATCCTCGGGCTCCTGGAGTCCCGACCCCGGCACGGCTACGACCTCAAGCGCGCCTATGACGAGCGCTTCGGCCGCGGCCGCTCGCTGCACTACGGGCAGGTCTACGCGACCCTCTCCCGACTGCGGAAGAACGGCCTGGTCGAGGTCGAGGGCACCGAACCGGGCGAGGGTCCGGAGCGCAAGCGCTACATCATCACCGAGGCCGGGATCACCGACGTCTCGCGGTGGCTGGACACCCCGGAGAGCCCCGAGCCCTACCTGCGGAACACCCTCTACACCAAGGTGGTGCTCGCCCTGCTGACCGGCCGGCCGGCCGCCGAGCTGCTGGACACCCAGCGGGCCGAGCACCTGCGCCACGTGCGCGAGCTCACCCGGCACAAGCTGGCCGGCGACCTGGTCGACCAACTGGTCTGCGACCACGCGCTGTTCCACCTGGAGGCGGACCTGCGCTGGCTCGAACTCACCGCCGCCCGGCTGGACGAGCTGGCCGCGGAGGTGCGTCGCTGATGGTCGCCTTCCGCGCCGCCTCGGCCGGATCGGCGCTCGGCTACAGCGAGTTCGCCGTACTGGGCGAGCGACCGGACGATCCCGACATCCCGGTGGTGGGGTCACGCTCGGGCTGCCGCTGCTCCGGCGGGGAGCCCGGCCCGAGGATCTGCGACACGAGTGATCCACAGCGGCCGAACACGCCACCGCCGCGAGCCCAACGGGCCTGCGGCGGTGGCGTGTTCGGCCGCTCAGGCGTTGCCCGTCACAACTCAGCCCCGGCCGCGCGGCGCGGCGTGCCGGCCCGTTGGGCGTCCGTGCCGGCGGCGGACCGGGGAGTCGACGCCGGTCGGGCCCGGCCCGAGGCCGGTGCTCAGCGCCGCCGCGAGCAGCAGCGGAGCGATCAGCAGGAGCAGGGTGAGGGTCATGGCGCACCTCGTCCGGTCGTGGGCGATCGGGTCGAGGTGGAGTCTCGCCAGGTCGGCGCGGCCGGAACCGCCTGTTCGGCCGCGCGGTGAGCACGATCACCCGCCGGGCGGAGCGCCTTGGCGGCAACCGGCCGCAATGCCGTCCCGTCCGGGTGAACAGCCGTGACCCGCGCCCGCGCGCCCGGCCCGCCCGGAATGCTGGAGCTGGGCCGCCCGGTGCGTCAGACTGGCGTGATGACCACTGCGCACTGGAACGGCAAGCTCATCGCCGAGAGCGACGACACCACGGTCGTCGAGGGCAACCACTACTTCCCGCTCGCCGCGGTCCGGGCGGAGTACCTGGAGACCTCCGACACCACCACGGTCTGCCCGTGGAAGGGCACCGCCAGCTACTACTCGGTGCTGGTCGACGGCAGTCGCAACACCGACGCCGCCTGGTACTACGCCGACCCCAAGCCGGAGGCCGAGCGGATCCGCGGCCGGGTGGCCTTCTGGCGCGGCGTGGAGATCCGCCCCTGACCCGCCGGGCGCGCCGGATCCCGGCCGACCCCGATCACCGGACCTAGGGTTTCCTCCGGCGGCGACCGAGCCGGCCGCCGGAGGGAGCACGGGCGTGCGAGGACTGTTGCGAGGTGCCTGGCGGACCGTCGTCCCCGCGCCGGACGACCCACACGGCCCGCTGCCGCCACTGCTGCTCGGCCTCACCGTGACCTCCGGCCTGGTGGACGCGGTGAGCTACCTGCTGCTCGGTCAGGTCTTCGTCGCCAACATGACGGGCAACGTGGCCTTCCTCGCCTTCGGTCTGGCCGGTGTTCCCCAGTTCTCGCGCAGCGCCACGCTCACCGCGCTGGCCGGTTTCGCGCTGGGTGCCCTGCTCGGCGGACGGCTGATCAGTCGGGTTCCGCACCGCGGGCGGGCGATGCTGCACGGGGTGTTCCTGGAGACCGTGCTGGTGGCCGCCGCGGCCGCGCTGGCCGCCGCCGGCCCGGATCCGGTCGCCGGCCCCGCCCGGTACCTGGCCACGGCCGTACTGGCGGTGGCGATGGGCTTCCAGAACGCCATGGTCCACCTGCTGGGCGTGCCCGACCTGACCACCACCGTGCTGACCCGCACCATGGCCGGGGCGCTCGCCGACACCGGGGCCGGTCGGAGCCGGGCCGAGCAGACCGGCCGACGGCTGCTCTCGGTGCTGGTGCTGCTGCTCGGCGCCGCCGCGGGCGCGCTGGTGGTCCGCCACTTGAACCGCCAACTCGCCCTGGCGGCACCCGCGGTCATGCTGTTCGCCGTGACGCTGGCCGCCGCCACGGGCGCCGCGCGCTCCCGGGAGGACTGGACCCGGGTGTGCTGACCCGGCTATTCCCGAACCGTGCGTGGCCAATGTCACGCTCCGCCACCCGTCACCTACGGTGGCGTAGGTCACTTGAGAAGGTGAACTATTTCGTTCCATGGCTGACCTACTGGAGACCTCTGACCTCATCACCTCCTACGTGGCCCTCGGGGACAGTTTCACCGAAGGCCTGAACGACCCCAACCCGGACGGCACGTTCGGCGGTTGGGCCGACCGGCTGGCCGGGATGCTCGCCGAGGGGCAGCACGAGGGCACGTTCCGCTACGCCAACCTCGCGGTCCGCGGACGGCTGCTGGACCAGATCGTCAGCGAGCAGGTCCCGCAGGTCCGCCGGATCGCCCCCGACCTGGTGACCTTCTGCGCGGGCGGCAACGACATCCTGCGCCCGGGCAGCGACCCGGACGAGGTCGCCGAGCGGTTCGAGGCCGCGGTCGTGGAACTGCGCGGGGCGGCCGGGCGGGTGCTGATCTGCACCGGGTTCGACACCCGGGACGTGCCGGTGCTGCGCCACCTGCGCGGCAAGATCGCCACCTACAACGTCCACCTGCGCGCGATCGCCGACCGCAACGACTGCGCGGTGGCCGACCTCTGGTCGCTGCGGACGCTGCGGAGCCGCCCGGCCTGGAGCGAGGACCGGCTGCACCTCTCGGCCGAGGGGCACCAGCGGGTCGCGCTGCTCGCCGCCCGGGCGCTGGGACTGCCGACCTCCGACGACCCGGCCGCGCCGTGGCCGGACGAGGCCGCCCACACCCCGGCCGAGCAGCGACGGGAGAACCTGGCCTGGGCGCGCGACTACCTGCTGCCCTGGGTGGGGCGGCGACTGCGCGGCGAGTCCTCGGGGGACAACGTCGAGGCGAAGCGGCCCGAGCTGCTGCCGCTCTGACGCGGTGCCCGGCGGGCCGGAACGGCGTGCTGCCCGGAGCGACGACGGTCGCTCCGGGCAGCACGAACTCCTCTTTCCTGAAAGTGGCCTGACGTCACATCAGTGACCGAACCGCCAGATCATTCCGTGACTGGAGACCACGGTCGCGGCCAGCACGACCAGATCCGCCACGCCGAGGGCCAGCCCGAGCAGGGCCCGGCCGCGCCGGCCGGTGCCCCGGGCCAGCGCCAGCGAGCCGAGTACCAGGGCCAGCGGCCCGAGCACGAGGTTGAAGAGCAGCAGGCCGATCAGACCCAGCACGAACGAGGCGACAGCCATCCCGTCCGCCTCCTGGGCCCGTGCGGGGAGCGGCTGCCGAGTGGGCGTCAGGGCGTTCATCCGAGGCTTTCCTCTCCTTGCGGGTGCGGTACTTCGACGGCGGGAGCCTTCGCGGCACGGCTCAGCGGCGGCGCAGCCGGGCCAGGCCCTCGCGTGCCCCGAAGAGCAGCAGCCAGGCCGAGATGGCCCCGGCGGCGGCCAGGAAGACCGACAGGCTGGTGTGCGCCGCGGCACCCAGCAGGACTGCCATGGCGACGATGGCGACGAGGAAGGACATCTGCGGGCCTTTCGGGACGGGCCAACGGCGGGGCGACTACTGGGCCGAAGTCGGGGGACGAGCAGTTCGGCTAACAACTGTTCGCTGACTTCTCCACTCTACGCTGGTCAAAGTCGGCAAACAGTTGTTTACTGAATGACGTGAGTCACACTTCCTCCCCCACCCCGGCCAGCGGCCCCACCCCTGGCACCCGGCAGGCCCAGAAGGAGCAGAGCCGCCGCGCCCTGCTGGACGCGGGCCTGCGGCTGCTCGAGCACCAGAACCTCAGCAGCCTCGGGGTGCGTGAGGTGACCCGGGCCGCCGGCCTCTCCCCCGCCGGCTTCTACCGGCACTTCCGCGACCTGGACGAGCTCGGCGTGGTCCTGGTGGGCGAGTCGCTGCGGAGCCTGCACGAGATGATCCGCTCGGTGCTCGCCGGGGAGGGCGAGGCGGCGGAACTGATCGACCGCAGCATCGAAGTGATCGCCGCTCACGTACGGGAGCACCGCTCTCACATTCGCTTCCTGGCCCGCGAGCGACACGGCGGCGTCCAACCCGTACGGGCGGCCATCACCGCGGAGCTCGACGTCTTCACCACCGAGGTGGCGACGGCTCTCGGCACCCAGCCGGCGAGCGGCGACTGGAGCGACTCCGACCTGCGGATGCTGGCCGGACTCTACGTCGAGCACCTGGTCGCCACCGCCGCCGCCTTCCTGGAGGCCCCCACCGACCAGCCGGAGGCAGCCCGGCGGATCGCCGACACCGCACGCGACCAGCTGCGACTGATCAGCATCGGCCGCCGCCACTGGACTCGCGGCTGAGCCGGGGCCGGAACGGGCGAGGCGGATCGCGGCTCGCCGGTCGACGAGTCGCGATCCGCCCGGGGATCCGTCACCTCACCTGCCCCGCGGGTCAGTGCGGGCAGGTCTCCCACGCCAGGTGGTAGATGGTGGTCAGACTGCCGTCGATCGAGTCCATGGTCATGAAGCTGGTGGTGCTGCTCGGGTCGGAGCTGCCGGCATTCACGATCAGTTGGGTGTTGATGTTCAGGTTGCGGGTCTCCCCACAGGGCGCGAAGACCAGCGAGGCGACACCCGTGGTGTCGGTGGCCTGCCAGTCGTCGTCCAGCGGGCCGGCGAAGGAGTGCGAGGCGGTGGCGGTCTGCGGCTGGCCCTGGAAGTAGTAGTTGGCCCGCTCGACGCCGGTCGCGCCGCTCGCCAGCGAGGCGTAACCCCGGTAGTCGGCCTCGGCGACGGCGTAGGTGAAGCCCTGCGGGGCGTTCACCTGGACGTCCAGCTGACAGTTCTTGCGGAAGTCGGTGGGCAGCGCGCCCACGCCGACCTGGGCGAGGTAGTTGCTGTAGGTCACGGTGAAGGCGGTGTCGTCCGGTGACACGGCGACCGCGGCGGTCCCGACCGGACAGCCGGATCCGTTGACGCTGACCAGGCCGACGGTGAAGCCGCCGGGCGGGGTGTCGTCGGCGGGCTGCGCGGAGGCGGTGCTGCTCAGGCCCGATGCGGCGAGCAGGGCCGCGGCGGCACCGGCGACTGCCAGAGTGCGGAGCATGTGGGTTTCCCTTCGGGGGGATGACAGGGCCTCGGCTCGGCCAGCTTTTGGCGGGTTCATGACAATCACGCGACTGGGAGCGCCGAGGGGGGCCACACTAGGCCCAGCGCGCTGCCGTGGGCAGTGTCACTTCCGGCCATTGCGACGACCGAGGAGAACCCTTGGCCGTCCTACTGGTACAGACCTCTTGCGGGCCGGACCCGGGCCCGCAAGACTCCCCCGTAGTCGCCCGGTCCGAGCCGGGCCCCCGCCGACCAGACGTCAGTCGGCAGCACACACCACGCACCACCCCCAGGAGTTCAGCACCGAGCGAAGGAGCGAGCGGATGCGCAAGCGTTGGAGAGTCCTGGCCGAGGCGGCACCGACGGGCAGGGTGCCGGGCCTCGGAGTGGCCGTCCCCGCCCCCACCGTGCCTCCCGGCCCCCGGCTGACGCACGGCTGAGCACCGTACGGATCCCGGCCGGTCGCAGCCGGCCGGCTCGGGGTCCCCGCACGGCGGCGGGTCCCCGCACGGCGGCGGGTCCGTCGGGCGGGCCGGGGCGGGCCGGCCCCACCCGCCCGGCGCCTGCTCCACATCCGCGCCTGACGCACCGCACCCCACTCCGGCCACGGGTCCCGCGGGAAACGGGCCGACACCAGGTGCGGGAAGGGCGGAATGCTCGACGCCACCCACAGCTGCCAGAGATCGCCAACTCACCTGGCACCATGGGTGGTTCGGCCACGGCGCAGGCCGGTTCACCGATCAGCGGCGCGGCCGGCTCCGGCGCCCGCACCACCTCGGGGGAAGAAGCGCCACGTCCGCTTTGGCCAGGCCACCGGGCAACACTTCGCCGCCCGTCAGGCTCCGCCACCGGTCAGTGGGACCGGGCGGGGCCAGGAGCGGCGGGGTTCGAGGGTGGCGGCGAGGCGGAGCAGGCGTTCCTCACCACCGGGCGGGGCCACCAGCTGGACGGAGAGCGGGACGCCCTGGCGGGGGTGCTCGCCGGCGGGGAGGACCAACGCCGGCCAGCCGGCCAGGTTCCAGGGGTGACTGAACGGCGCGTAGCGGATGTTGGAGACCAGGTTGGCGCCCCAGCCGCGGGTGTGCCAGGCCACCGCGGGCGGCGCGGTGCGCGCCAGGCTGGGGGTGACCAGCACGTCGTGCTGGGCGAAGAACTCGGCCAACCGCTCCTGCCAGCGCAGCCGTTCGCGTTCCCGGACCAGCCCGGCACGGGCGACCAGCCGGCCGACGGCGATGTGCCGACGGGTCGGAGCGGTGAGCAGCCGGGCGTCCAGGGTGGCCGCGTCGGCCGCCGGGCCGGCCAGCCAACGGGCCACCGAGGCCGCGCCCAGCCAGGCCGGGTACGGCGGTTCGGCCCGGGTCACCCGATGTCCGGCGTCGGCCAGCAGGCGTCCGGTGGCGCGCACCGCGGCGACGTACGCCGGGTCGACGGCCAGGCCCGGGGTCGGGCAGTTGCCGGAGAGCGCGATCCGCAGGCCGTCGTGCGGACCTGACTCGTCCGCCGGGTCGAGGCCGGCCAGCACCCGGTACAGCAGCCGGGCGTCCGCGGCGGTGGCGGCGATCGGTCCGTTCTCGGTCATCCCGAACCAGCCGTCCACCCCCACCTCGGCCGGCACCGCGCCCCGGCCCGGCTTCAGGCCGAGTACCCCGCAGTTGGCGGACGGGATCCGGATCGAGCCCATGCCGTCGTTGCCCACCGCGATCGGCACCATCCCGGCCGCGACCGCCGCCGCGCTGCCGCCCGACGAGCCGCCCGCGCTGCGGGCGAGGTTCCAGGGGTTGCGGGTGATGCCGTAGACGCTGTCGGTGGTGCCGAAGACGCAGAGCTCCGGCACGTTGGTCAGGCCGACCAGAACCGCGCCCGCCGCCCGCAGGCGCTGGACGGTGGGGTGGTCCGCGGCGGCCGGGCGGTCCGAGGTGGCGGCGGAGCCGTTGCGGTTCGCCTCGCCGGTGATCGCCAGGTTGTCCTTGACCGCCACCGGGACGCCGGCCAGCGGCAGCCGCTCCAGGTCGCGACGGTCGACGAGGGCGGCCGCCTCGGCGAGCGCGCGGTCGGCGGTGACGGTCCGGAACGCGCCCACCCGGCGGTCGAGTGCGGCGATCCGGGCGAGATGCTCGGCGACCACCTCGGACGCCGTCACTTCGCCGGCCCGCACGGCCACCGCGATCTCCCCGGCACTCCGCCCGACCCAGTCCGCCATCGGTCCCACCCCTCGCTCAGTACCTGATCCCGCCACCTGACTCGCCGCCAACGGCCGTCGGAGCCTAGCGGGTTCCGCCGTCACCTTCGAGTGCCCAGGGCCCGCCGCCCCTCGTACCACGGCGGTGGGTCGCGGTCCGATCTGCCGCGTTCGCCCGATCCACCCGGGGTGAGCACGATCCGGTTCGACTCGGCGGGGTCCCGGCCCGACTCGGCGATCGTGCGCAGCGGCGGAGCGGGGTGGGTCACCAGCGCACCGCGGTGAAGTCGATCGGTCGGGGTGAGAGTTCTCCGGTGCGGCGGGCCAGATCGTGCATCCGACCGGCGAACTCGTCGGCAGGCAGCCGCCTGCGGTCGCCGTGGCCGGGCAGCAGCCACTCGAAGCGCACCCGTGGCGCCGTACGGACCAGCGATGCGGCCAGTTCGGTGATGGAGTACCAGGTGACCGACTCGGCGACGGCGATGTCGCCGGCGCTCCGGGACCAGTAGAAACTGTCACCGCTGAAGCAGTAGGTGTCGTCGGCGAGGTACAGCACGCTGCCCTCGGTGTGTCCGGGCAGCGGGTGCGCGGTCACGCCGTCGGCGATCTCGATCGGTTCGGTGCCCCGCAGAACGCTGTCGGCGTCCGGTGCGGCGGCCAGGTCTCCTTCGTGGATCCACAGGCGGGCGCCGAACCGGTCGGCGTATTCGCGGCCGTGCGCGGCGTGGTCGCGATGGGTGAGCAGCACGTCGGTGATCGGGCCGAGGGCGGCGTACTTCGTGGCCAGGGCGGAACTGAAGCGCGGCGTGTCGATCATCATCAGGTTTCCGGCCGGCCGGCGCAGCAGGTAGGAATTCGCGCCGGCGGTGTGCGGCGAGTTGTGCCCGCACAGGTGCACGTGCTCGGCGAGTCGCAGCGGGAAGGGATCAAGCGCCGGGTGCGGTCCGCGCGCGCCGTGCCGGATCGATCGGGTGGGGCACGCGAACGCCGCGGCGTGCAGCGCCCTTTCCTCCGTGTCGGTGCGCGGCTGGCGGATCACCGAGGAGCGACCGGCGACCTCGGCGATCAGTTCCGGCGCGAGCTGCCGGGCGACGTCGCAGTTGGTGCAGCGGTGATCGACGCGCCAACCGGCCTCGACCGAGTGCTCGTTCATGGTGTGGTCCCTCCGTGCGGCCTGGTCCCGATGGGCTTCTGACTGATTATCACGTGCCACGCCGGAGAACCACTCGGCAAATGCCGTTGACTTTTCCGGAAATCACCGCTCTCGAACGCCTCCTTCGTACCCGGTTGACGATTTCAGAAATGGTTTTCTGCCCGGGCGGCGTACTCGGCCGCCGTTTGCCGGGAGGGCCGTTGTCGTGACGCGCTCACGCGATGCTCCGGCCGTGGACCGTGACCTCGCCGGTCAGGGCCGGTGCGGGGACGGCGGTGTCCTGGCCGCGGAGGCGCGGGGCAGTGCGGTGGCAGTGCGGTGGGGTGCGAGCGCCAGGTAGGTGAGGACCGCGCCGAGCGTGGACAGGGCCGCGAGCATGAAGCCGAGGGTGTGGAAGGCGCTGGTGAAGCCTGCGGCCAGGGCCGCGTGCTGTGCTCCGGCGACCTGCCCCTGGACGGCCTGCCCGGCGATGCGGGTCGCCGACTCGGAGGAGAGGCCGCTGCCGCTCAACCGGGCGGCGGTGAGCCTGGTGAGCAGGGCTGCGGCGCCGGCGACGGCGACGGACTCGCCGGTGACCCGCATCGTGTTGAAGATTCCCGCTGCGGCTCCGGCGTTCTCGACCGGGACGGTGCTGACGGCGGCGTTGTCCATGACCCCGAACGCCAGACCCACCCCGGCGCCGAAGGGCAGCAGCGGAAGCACCAGCGCCAGCCATGATCCGTTGCTGCCCAGGGTTGCCAGGAGCAGGGCGCCGGCCACGATCAGCACGGAAGCACCGGTCAGCACCGCTCGCACGGAGGTGCGCGCGGCCAACTGGCCGGCGGCGAGCGGCAGGAGCAGGACCGGGGCGGTCATCGGCAGCAGGAGCAGGCCACTGGTCAGGACGGTGCGGTCGGCGACGCCCTGGAGGTAGGCGGGCAGGTAGACCAGCAGGACGACGAAGCCGAGGGTGACCGTGAAGGGCTGGCAGACCACCGCGACGAACTCGGGCCTGCGGAACAGGCGGACGTCGAACATCGCGCGGTCGGCCAGACGGATCTCCACCGCGACGAACAGCGCGACCAGCGCCACGGCCGCGGCGAGCGGCAGCAGGGTGCCGGGCGCGCTCCACCCCGCCGCTCCGGCCCGTACGAAGGCGAAGGACAGACAGGCCAGCCCGGTGGTGAAGGTGAGCAGCCCGGCCACGTCGAGGGCGGGCTGCTCGGGGTTGCGGGATTCCGGAGCCCGGGTCGCGCACAGCCACGCGGGTACGGACACGGCCGCGGCCAGGAGGAACACCGACCGCCACCCGGCGGCTTCGACCAGGGCCCCGGCGACCAGCGGTCCGATCGCCAGGCCCGTGCCGAAGGAGGTGCCGAGGATCCCGAAGGCCAACTGCCGCTGCCGCCCGGAGGTGGAGTGTGCCAGCACGGCGGCGCCCGAGGCCAGCACGGCCGCCGCCCCGCATCCCTGGAACACCCTGGCCGCATCGGCCACGGCCATCGAAGGCGACAGCGCGACCAGCAGGGACATCCCGCCGACCAGCGCGATGCCGGACAGCAGCACGCGGCGCCTGCCGAGCCGGTCCGCGAGGCCGCCGGCCGCGAGCGGCAGCGCGGCGAAGGTGATGTTGAAGGCGTTCAGCATCCACTGCGCGCTGCCGACCGAGGAGCCCAAGTGTGCCGCCATGCTCGGCAGGGCCACCGCGGCCCCGGTCACGCAGAACGGCAGCATCATGCTGGCGGACGCGACCGCGACCACCGTGAGCCAGTAGCCGCGCCCGCCGCCGTACCCGGGTCGGGTCGGGGCCGGTACGAGCGACGGGTCGGCTCCGGGGCCGCCCGCGCCACGAGTGCGATCCGGAGCGGGCCGACGTGAGCCGTCGAGGGAGGAGGTGGACATGCCCTCGATCCTTCGCGAGGGCCGCCGGTGGATGAAGGGACCGCGGTTCCCTGGGACTGCCAGGACCACCTTCCGGCCCACCGCGCCCGCGGCCACGCCCCCCATACTGAGGCCCATGGCCAACACGAACGCGATCGCCAACAGCCTCGGTGACTACCTCCGGGCCCGGCGAGCCCTGTTGTCACCCGCGGACGTGGGCCTACCAGCGACCGGCCGCCGCCGCGTGCCCGGCCTGCGCCGCGAGGAGGTCGCCGAACTGGTCGGGCTCAGCACCGACTACTACGTACGCCTGGAGCAGGGGCGCGCCGACCGCCCTTCCGACGAGGTCCTCGAGGCACTCAGCAGGGCGCTGCGACTCGGGTCCGCCGAGCGCGCCCATCTGTACGACCTGGCCCGACCACCCCGCCGCACCACGGCGACGGCCGCGACCTCCGGACGCGGCGACGCGCTGCGCTCCACCCTGCGGCAGGTCGTCGAGGCCATCCCGACCACCCCAGCCGTGATCATGAACGATCGCAACGACGTGCTCGCCTGGAACCGACTGGCAGCCGCGCTGATCGCCGACTTCCCCAACCTCGCGCCACGCGAGCGGAACATGGCCCGCCGGATCTTCCTGGACCCGGACGCGCGACGGATCCACCTCGACTGGGACGAGGCGGCGCGCACCACGGTCGGCATACTGCGGATGGCCGCCGGACGCCACCCGCACGACCCGGAACTCGTGCGCCTGGTCGGCGAACTGTCACTGGGCAGCAAGGCCTTCCGTGGGCTGTGGGCCAGCCACCACGTTCACGAGAAGACCCACGGGCCCAAGCGCTTCCGGCACCCCACCGTCGGAGACGTGACGCTCGACTACGAGACCTTTCAGGTTCCCGGCGCCGCCCACCACCTGCTCGTCATCTACACGGCCCCGCCCGGAAGCCCTGCCGAGGAGGCACTGAACTTCCTCGGCAGCTTCACCGCCTCCGGTGCGGCGTCCCCCGCCCGCCCGCACGCGAGGACCGAACGGAGCTGACCCGAGCCGACCGGTACGGCTCGCTCCGCGCCGTGCCCTCCGAGGGCGTGCGTCGGAAGTGCCTGGTGAGGATGGCGGATGTCCCGTTCGCGCTCCAGAATGACTGGATGGTCACGCTTGAGACTCCCCGTTTGATCCTGCGTCGCTGGCGCGAGGAGGACGTCGCGCCCATGGCTGCCGTCAATGCCGACCCCGAGGTCATGCGGTGGATCCGTGACGGCAGCGTCCGTGACGAACAGCAGACTCGCGCCGGGGTCGAGGCGTGGGAGAGCGAGTGGGAGTCACAGGGCTTCGGCCTGTTCGCCGTGGAGATCCGGTCCACTGGCGAGCTGGCCGGGTTCACCGGCCTTTCGGTGCCCAACTTCTTGCCGGAGGTACTGCCGGCGGTTGAGGTCGGCTGGCGGCTGGGACGTTCCCACTGGGGGCAGGGCTTGGCCACCGAGGCCGCTGCGGCCGCTGTACGGTTCGGGTTCGAAGAGCGAGGGCTGGCACGGATCATCAGCATCACTCAAGTGGGCAACGACGCCTCCGAACGGATCATGACCAAGCTGGGGATGCATCCGGTCCGTGAGACCGTCAATCCCACCGGCGGTCGGCGAGTACGGGTGTTCGAGTTGTCGTCGGACCAGTACGTCACAGCCACTCGTTGATGGCGGCGACGAGGGCGGCGGCGCCAACAACGTGATGGCCCACGACGACCAACGGAGAACGTTCGAGGCGGCCCTGCCGAGGAGAGCGGGGGATCTGCTCGTTCCGTGACTGCGGCAGGGGCGCGAGAAAGGGAGCCCGACAGGGGAGAAAGGGGAGAAAGGGGAGAAGGAGAGTACCCACTCCCCTCCACTCTCAACTTATATCCCACCGGGGGGCTTGCGGCAAGGCCCCGGTCATGCCGCAGAATCGTCGGCCGAGGTCGGAAACCCGCGGAAACGAGAGTCGCGGAATGCGTGTTCCGTTGTCGACGTACGGGTCGCACGGAAACGTCGATCCGCCCTCAACTGCTCGATCAGTCAAGAGTCCCGAGCCAATGGAGCTAGCCTTGGTCCCCACCCCGTCGTCCTCGTCCGAACTCGATTCGGTCGTCAGTTCCGGAGCCGGAAACGGAGTGAACCCGGACGACGACAACGCTCAGCCCTCCGACGACTGGCGGAGCAGGGAGCTGCGGGCGGAGAACGCGTACGTCGGTGAGCTGTACGACCGCCTCGAGACCCAGCGCGAAATCGCGACGGCTCGGCTGCGCGAGACCCATCTCCAGGACAGGGGCGGAACGCTCCAGTCCCGCATGGAACGCGACACGATGGAGATCCACCACACCCGCCGGCTGTCGGAACTGCACGCCGCCGAGTACGGGCTCTGCTTCGGCCGGATCGAAAGCGCCGACGGCGAGCGGCGGTACATCGGCCGGATCGCCCTGGCGGACGACGACCACGAGCCGCTCCTCACCGACTGGCGGGCGCCGGCGGCGGAGCCGTTCTACCGGGCGACGCCCGCCGTGCCCGGCGGCGTGGCGGGACGACGACACCTGCGGAGCAAGGGCCGGACCATCGTCGACTTCGACGACGACGCCTTCGGCCTGGGTGCCCTGGAGGGCCGGGACCGCTCCGAGCTCAGCGGGGAGACCGCCCTGCTCGCCTCGCTGACGGCGACCCGGACCGGGCGGATGGGCGACATCGTCTCCACCATCCAGGCCGAGCAGGACCGGGTCATCCGCTCCGAGCTCGGCGGCGTACTGGTCGTGCAGGGTGGTCCGGGGACGGGCAAGACCGTGGTCGCCCTGCACCGCGCCGCGTACCTGCTGTACACCCACCGCGACCGGCTGGCCAAGCGCGGTGTGCTGGTCATCGGGCCGAACACGACGTTCCTGCGCTACATCGACCAGGTGCTCCCCGCGCTCGGCGAGAGCGAGGTCGTGCTGAGCAGCATCGGCGCGCTCTACCCGGGTGTGACCGCGACCGACGCGGAGACGCCCGAGGCAGCCGCCGTCAAGGGCGACGCACGGATGGCGCGGGTGCTCGCCGCCGCGCTGGACGGCCTCCGGCAGCTGCCGGAGGCGTCATGGACCATCACCGTGGGCAGGACGTCGCCCTACCGGGAGGAACTCCACATCAGCCGGGCCCTCTGCGAGCGGGCCCACGCCGCCGCGCGCAGGACCGGTGAACCCCACAACGCGGCCCGACCCGCCCTGGTCGAGCGGCTCTCCTCGGAGCTGGCCCTGCGGATCGCCAGGGACCGGGGCGGGGACATGGACCTGGACGCCGTGGCGGACCTCGCCGACGCGCTCGTCGACGAGCCCGAGTTCCAGGCCCTGGCCGGGAAGTTGTGGCCGCTGCTGAGCCCGGAGCAGTTGCTCACGGCCCTGTTCGGCTCCCCGGAGCTGCTGACGAGGGCCATGCCGGACTTCTCCGAGGCCGAGCGTGCCGCACTACTGCGCCGACAGCCGGGCCGGGACCAGGAGGCCGCCCCCTGGACCACCGCCGACGTCCCGCTGCTCGACGAGGCCGCCGAACTGCTCGGCCCGCTTCCCGGTGGCAGCCCGTCCCACCAGGCCGAAGTCGCCGCCGCGGCCGAGGAGCTGGAGTTCGCGAAGGTCGTCCTCGAGGACTTCGGCGAGGGGCTGGCCGAGATCGACGCGGAGATGCTGACGCGCCAGTACCGCGGCGAGGAGGCGCTCCGCCCGCTGGCCGAGCGCGCGGCCGAGGACCGGACCTGGGGCTTCGGGCACGTGATCGTGGACGAGGCGCAGGAGCTGTCCCCCATGGCCTGGCGGCTGCTGGCCCGCCGCTGTCCCGGCCGTTCCATGACGATCGTGGGCGACCTGGCGCAGACCGGCGCACCGGCCGGACTGAGCTCCTGGAGCGAGGCGCTCGACGAGTACACGGCGGGACGCTGGCGCACGGTGGAACTCACCATCAACTACCGGACCCCGGCCGAGATCATGCGAGTCACCGAGGGCGTCCTGCGGGCGGTGAACCCGGCGCTCACCGCCCCGAGCGCGGTGCGCAGCGGCGGGATCCGTCCGTGGAGCCTGCGGATCCCCGAAGAGGACCGGGGACCGGCACTGCGCGCCGCCGTCAGGAAGGAGATCGCGGCGCTGGACGGCGGCCGGATGGCGATCATCCACGCCCCGGCCTCCCGGGCCGAACTGAGCGACGGGCTGGCCGACTTGGACGGCGTCGCGGTCACTGACGGGCCATCGGCACTGGACTCGCCGGTCGTCCTGATGACAGCCGCCCAGGCCAAGGGGCTTGAGTTCGACGTGGTCCTCGTCGTGGAGCCCACGGAGATCCTCGCGGCGCACACCCACGGCGTGAACGACCTCTATGTCGCGCTGACGCGCGCGACGAAGAGCCTCGGGGTCATCCACAGCCGGGAGCTGCCGGAGATGCTGGAGGGCCTGGACCCCCGCTGACCGCGGGGTGGGTGCGGGTCGAGGACGGACGCGCCGCACACCCTTTCGGTCCTCGGCGAGCCACCACGGCGAGGGACCACGGCCGGAGGTCAGCGGAGCACCGCCTCCAGGAGGTCGCCGCCGAGCCGGGCCGAGCCGGCGAGGTCGAGCTGGTAGAGGACGTACCGCCCGCGGCGGTGGGTGGTGAGCAGTCCGGCCTTGCGCAGGACCGCGAGGTGGCGGGAGACCTCCGGGGCGGTGAGCTCCCAGGCGGCGGCGAGTTCGCCGGTGGTGTGCGGCCCGCGCGCCATCGTGCGGGCGAGCCGGAGCCGGACGGGGTGGGCCAGTGCCTCCAGCCGGCGCTGGACCAGCGCCAACGAGACCGGCTCCGGCGTCCCGTCCTCGGCCACCGGGTACTGCACGACCGGACGCAGGCCGCGGGTGTGCACCACCACCAGGTGCGGGCGACCGAAGGCGGTGGGAAGGAAGGTGACCCCGCCGGCCTCGGTGCCGCTGGTCGCGTTGTCCTGCAGCTTGTCGATCACGATCCGGCGCCGCCCGGGCTCGCTCTCGTCCAGCGTCACCGACGGGGAGACCGCGGCGAGCGCCTCCGGCAGGCCGCGCCGGGCCAGCAGGTCGGCCTTCTGCCGTGCGTCGGACGCGAGTTGGGGCAGCACCCGGTGCCAGGCCGTGGCGAAGAAGGCGTCCGCGCAGTCCTCCAACAGCCGGCGGACCACGGCCCGGACGGCCGGCGGGTCGGCGAGCAGCCGGTCCGCGAAGGCCGCCTGGCGCGGGCCCCGGGCGAGGGCCAGCTCGCGGGCCCGCTGCTGGGTGACGGGATCCGTCAACGGTGAGCCGCCCCGGAAGCCGAGCCGGTCCGAACCGCAGCTGGTGATCAGCGCGGTGGCGACGTAGGACTCGTCGTCCAGCCGGTCCAGGGCGTCCAGCTCCTCGGCGAGGGTGTGGCCGGGCGTGGCTGGGAGCAGGAAGTCGGCACGGGACGAGCGCCAGAGGAAGTCCGCCTCCAACAGCCGGTCGGCGAGGGATGGTTGGAGCATCTCGGTGGTCGAGGCGGCCCAGCCGTGCAGAGCGGGGTGGTGGGCCGGCTCGGCGAGCACGTGCAGCATCGCCGTCAGCTCGGCGAGCGGCGAAAGGGCGAAGCGCACGCGCTCCGCGGGCAGGGCGGTGATGTCGATGGTCAGGCTCACCCGGCTGATCCTGCCAGCCGTCCGGCCGGGCCGGGGCGTGGGTTGACGGCAGTCGTCAATCGACGTGCCCGACCGACCGGTCCGGGCGCAGCGTGACGGCCATGAATCCGGCACCCCTGAATCCGACAGACACGCAGCCGACAGCCATGCAGCCGACAGCGGTGAACCCGACGGTGACGCGGCCGGCGCGACGGCATCCGGTCCGCCCCGGTACGCGAAGGCGGCGCGGGCCGCTCGGCCCGCTGAGCGTCGCGGGCCCGCCGCGGTACGCCGCCGCGCTGCTGGTCGACGCGCTGGGCGCCGGTCTGCTCCGGCCGTTCCTGCTGCTGTACGGCGTGAGCGTGCTCGGACTGCGGCCGGGCGCGGCCGGGTTGGCGATGTCGGCCGGCATGCTGGCCGGTCTGCTGGTGGTGCCACTGACCGGCCGTTGGATCGACCGCGGCGCGCGCGGTTCGGTGGTGGCCGCCACCCTGCTGGTCCGGACCGCCGGCTGCGGCCTGCTGCTGGCGAGTGGCGGGCCGGCCGGCTTCACGGCGGCCGCGGTGCTGCTGGGCGTCGGCAGCCAGTCCTTCCCGACCGCGCACGCGGCGACGGTGGCGGAGCTGACGGTGGGGCGGGCCCGGGACACCGCGCTCGCGGCCGGCCGGGCGCTGCGCAACGCGGGGCTGGGCGCCGGGGCGCTGCTCGCCACCCTCGCCCTGGCCGGCGGGGCCGGCGCGCTGCGGGCACTGGCCGCGCTGACCGCGCTGGCCTGCGCGATGGCCGCGGGCCTGGTCCACTCGCTGCGGGTGACGGCACGTCCGACCGCGGGTCCGGTGGACCGGCACGCTCCGGTCGAGAGCCCCGCCGCCGACCGCGCGCTGCTGCGCCGGATCCGGCTGCTGAGTGCGGCCAACCTCCCGTTCGCGTTCTGCTTCGACGTGCTGGAGGTGGCCCTGCCCGCCCTGCTGGTGACCCGGCTGCACGCCTCACCCGCCTGGTCGTCCGGGATCTTCGTGGGCAACACCGTGATGGTGATCGCCGTCCAGCTGGCGGTGGTGCGCCGACTCGCCGGGCGGGCCCGGCGTGCCGCGTTCGGCTGGGCCGGGGTGCTGCTGGCCGGCTCGTACCTGGGGTTCTGGGCGGCGGGGGCGGCCGGTGGGACGGCGGGCGCGGCGGCCGTGGCGGCGGTCGCGCTGCCGTACACGCTCGGGGAGATCCTCTACACCGGGAGCGGCACCGCGCTGGTGGTGGCCGACGCGCCGCCACGACTGCTGGGGCGGGCGCTGGCCCGCTGGGAGTTCTCCTCCGGGGTCGGGCGCACCCTCGCGCCGGCCACCCTGACCGCGCTGCTGGCGGTCGGGCCAGGAGTGCTCTGGGGTGCGCTGGCCGCCGTCACCCTGCTGGGCGCCGCCGCCGTCGCCCGCTTCGGCCCGGCCTCCTGAGGCCCGGCGCCCGGTCCACGCACGCGGACACTCCGGGCGGCCACTCCGGGCGGCCACCCCGCCCGGATCCCCTCGATTGACACGCAGGTATTTACCTGCATAACGTGAAGTGTGAGCGCAGAGCTGGACAAGGTCTTCAAGGCGCTGGCCGACCAGACCCGCCGCTACCTGCTGGACCTGCTGCACGAGCAGAACGGGCAGACCCTGGGCGAACTGTGCGCACGGCTCGCCATGACGCGGCAGTCGGCGAGCCAGCACCTGGCCGTCCTGGAGGCCGCCGACCTGGTCAGCACCGTGCGGCGGGGCCGGGAGCGGCTGCACTACCTCAACCCGGTGCCGCTCCAGGAGATCGAGGAGCGGTGGATCGACAAGTTCGAACGCCCGCGGCTGCGCGCGCTCAGCGCCGTGGAACAACGAGCGGAGGAAGCCATGGCCGACAGGCCGACGGTCGTCTATGTCAGCTACGTCCAGAGCACCCCGGAGAAGGTCTGGCGGGCACTGACCGACGCCGAGCTGACCGGCCGGTACTGGGGGCACAGCAACGTCTCGGACTGGCAGGTCGGTTCCACCTGGGAGCACCGACGCACGGACGGCAGCGGGATCGCGGACGTGGTCGGGACAGTACTGGAGAGTGAGCCGCCGACCCGCCTGGTGACCAGTTGGTCGGCGCCCGGCGGCGAGGGAGCCACCCCCTCCCGGGTGACCTTCACCGTCGAGCGGTACCACGACATCGTCCGGCTCACGGTGACCCACGAGGACCTGGCCGACGCGACCGAGCGGGCGGACGCGGCCGCCGGCTGGTCGGCGGTGCTGTCCAACCTCAAGACCTTCGTCGAGACCGGGAGGCCGCTCCCGCAGGAACCGTGGCTGGTGCCACGGCACTGACCCAGGGGTGTACCGGGGCGGCTTCGCCGGCCACCCCTATACACCCCTAGTGCGACGCCGTGCCAACGGCCCGGGACCGGCTGGCGCCTGACGCCACATTCGTAAGCTAAGCTCCCGCCTGACACCGCATCCGGATGATCCTTTCAAGGGTCGATCCCGCGTACGGGAATCGCATGTCAGGTACCTGACCATGGGTCTCCATGCCTGCCCTCGGACCGCGCGGCGTCGCCGCAGCACCCCGCCCAACGCACCGAGTCCCCGCCCGGTCCGCTCCCCCGTCGGACCGAGATCGCAGCCAAGGCACCTACATGACACACCGTCAGCTGACTCGAATAGCCCGGCCCCTCCACAGCGCGGCCGCACCAGGCGATCCGGCTGAGCCGGAGGGCCGGGCCAGGTGAGAATCACCCGGAAACTCACCCTCCTCGCCACCGTCCCACTCGTCGCGGTACTGGCCTTCGCCGCGCTGGCCCTGCGCACCACCGCGGGCCAGGCCCTCGACGCCGCCCGACTGAGAGCCCTGGTGGCCCTCGGCGCCCAGGCCGGTGAACTGGCCCACCAGCTCCAGGACGAGCGCACCGACGCCGCGCTGGTGCTCTCCAGCAACCCGGCCGACAGCGCCACCCTCACCGCCACCTATCTTGCGCAGATCCGCAACACCGACCAGGACATCACGACCTACCACCGGCTGCGCGAGCACCTGGCGAAGCTGTCCGGCGACACCAACGGCATGCTGCAGACCACCGACCAGGAGCTCGCCCAACTCCCGGCGCTGCGCAAACAGGTGGAGTCCAGCCCCAGCGCCGAGCTGTCCGCCACCACCTTCCAGTACCGGATCCTGGTCGCCGACCTGCTCGGCTACCGCGGTGACACCGCCGAGGCCGGCCGGGCCGGCGCCGCCGTCGCAGCCCGGATCAACAGCTCGGTCGCCCTCTCCCAGGCCGCCGAGTACGCCAGCGAGCAGGAGCTGGCCGTGCTGCGCGCACAGGCCGCCGGCGGGCTCACACCGGCCGCCCAGGACAACATCGCCGCCGCGCGGAGCGGCTACACCGAGGCCGTGCTGGACTTCGACCGCACCGCCGACCCCGACTGGCAGTCCTGGCTGGACCAGAACCTGGCCGGCGACCTGGTGATCGACGCCGGCCGGATGGAGGACGACGTCGCCCGGGCCCGGCCCGGTGACCCGCTGCCCGCGACGGACGCCTGGACGGCCGCGATGAACGACCGGGTCGACCGGTTGCAGCAGGTCGACCAGCGGATCGACGCCTCGATCCTGACCGAGGTCACCCAGGTTCGCGACCAGCAGCGGATGTGGACCCTGGGCGAGAGCCTGGCCGTGCTGTTCTCGGTGATCGCCGTGGTGGTGCTGGCGATCCGGCTGGGCCGTCCGATGATCCGCGAGCTGCGCCGGCTGCGGGACGCCGCGCACGCCGTGGCGCACGAGCGGTTGCCCGCCGCGGTCACCGCGCTGACCGCCCGTGGGGCGCTCGGCACGGCCACCCCCGCGGAGTTCGCCGCGGCGGCGGGCGACCCGGTGCGGGTGCGCGGACGGGACGAGATCGCCGAGGTCGGCGCGGCGTTCAACACGGTCAGCCGGGAGGCGGTCCGGATCGCCGCCGAACAGGCCGCCATGCGCGACCGGCTGGGCACCGTGCTGGTCGGTCTGGCCCGCCGTGGCGAGCGGCTCACCGGCGCGCTGATCAAGGCGCTGGACGCCGCCGAACGCGACGAGCACGACCCGGCCAGGCTGGAGCGGCTGTTCGCGCTGGACCACCTGGCCAGCCGGATGGGTCGCAACAACCACAGCCTGCTGGTGCTGGGCGGCGAGGCCTCGGCGCGGGTGCGCGGCCAGGACGCCCCGGTCGAGGACGTGCTGCGGGCCGCGATGGGCCAGATCGAGCGCTACACCCGGGTCGACTTCGGCACCTTCGACCCGGGCGTGCTGATCTCGGCCAAGGCGGTGGACCACCTGGTGCACCTCTTCGCCGAGCTGCTCGACAACGCCACCGCCTACTCCAAGCCGGAGCACCAGGTCACCGTGGAGGCCCGGTTGCTGGCCGACCGGGTCGCGGTGCTGGTCTGTGACCGGGGCATCGGCCTGTCGGACGACCAGTGGCAGCAGGTCAACGAACGGCTGGCCAGCCCGCCGCCGGTGGAGCTCACCGGAGTGCGCGCGATGGGCCTCGCCGTGGTCGGCCAGCTCGCCTCCTGGTACCGGATCAGGGTCGAGCTGCGGCCCCGCCCGGGCGGCGGCACGATCGCCGAAGTCACCCTGCCGGCAGAGGTGTTCAGCATCGCGACGGACGCTCCCAAGCAGCCGGCGGAGCCGGCCCCGGCCCTCCCCGCAACACCCGCCGCGGTCCGGACGCCCGCGCGCCCCGCCGGACCGGTCGGCACCACCAGCGCCGGCCTCCCCCGTCGCCGCCCGCGCGCCGCCGAGCCCGCGATCCGAAGCGCGGCGCCCCACCCCGCACCGGCGCCCGACACCGCGCCGGCTCCCGAGGAGCGTCGCGACCCCGCCCGGGTCTCCGCCGCGATGGCCGCCTACGCCCGCGGCATCGGGGCCAGCCGCACCGGGCGCCCCGCCCCCACCTCCGTCCTGTCCGACCCCGAACCGAAGGAACACCCGTGACCAGCACCTCCACCCCCGACCTCGACTGGCTGCTGAACGACTTCGCGGCCCGCGTGCCGGAGATCACCCACGCGGTGGCGGTCTCCGCGGACGGCCTGCTGATCGCCGCCACCCGCGACGTCCAGCCCGAGCGCGGCGACCAGCTGGCGGCGATCGCCTCCGGTCTGGTCAGCCTGCTGGCCGGTGCCGGACGGCTGCTGGAGGCGGAGCCGGTGATCAGCAACCTGACCGAGCTGCAGGGCGGCTTCCTCTTCTCGATGGCGGTCAGCAGCGGCGCCTCGCTCCTGGTGCTGGCCACCAAGGCCTGCGACATCGGCCAGGTCTCCTACGAGATGGCAGAGTTGATCAACCAGGTGGGCCCGGCGCTCGCCCCGGCCGCCCGCGCGCTGCTGCTGAACTCCGAAGCCGCCGCCGCTTCCTGAGCGCCGCCCTCACCAACTCTCCTGGAGCTCCCATGACTTCGGCAAGCCTTGCCCGGGCCGCCGGACCACTGCTGCTCGCCACCGCGCTCTGCGCCACCGGCTGCTCGGCCGGCGGCGGCTCCCCCGCCGCCGACGGCCCGGTGAGGATCGGCCTGCTCGCCTCGCTCACCGGCACCTACCAGTCCGTCGGCACCGACCTGCGCGACGGCTTCCAGCTCTACCTGGACACCCACGGCGGCAAGCTCGGCGGTCGCACCGTCGACCTGCTGGTGGCCGACGAGGGCAACGGCGCGTCCACCGCGCTGCCGGCCGCCACCAAGCTGGTCAAGCAGGACAAGATCCTGGCCCTGACCGGCATCGTCGGGGCCGACTCGGTGGCCGCGGTCACCCCGCTGCTCACCCAGAACCGGATCCCGCTGATCAGCTCCAACGGTCGTCCGGTGGTCAAGGACGTCAGCCGACAGTGGAGCACCAGCTTCCTCTCCAACGAGCCGGGCGCCGCGATCGCGCAGTACGTCAAGGACACCGTCTCCGGCCCGGTCTTCGCGATCGGCCCGGACTACCAGGGCGGTTGGGACGAACTCCAGGGCTTCACCGACGCGTTCACCAAGGACGGCGGCCAACTCGCCAACCCCGGCGGCAAGACGCTCTTCACGCCGTTCCCGCAGACCACCGACTTCACCCCGTACCTCAACCAGATCAAGAACTCCCGTGCCAAGGCGGTCTACTGCTTCTACGCGGGCGAGGCGGCGGTGGACTTCGTCAAGCAGTACGCCCAGTCGGACGTCAAGGACGTCCCGCTCTACGCGGCCGGGTTCCTCACCGAGGGCGGCGTGCTGAACGCCCAGGGCGACGCGGCGAAGGGGATCCGATCCGTCCTCAACTACGCGCCCGACCTGGACAACGCGACCAACCGGGCGTTCGTCGCCGCCTGGCAGGCCAAGCACGCCGGCCCGCCCACCACCTACGCGATGGCCTCGTACGACGCGGCGGCCGTGCTGGACAAGGCGATCGCGGCGGCCGGCAGCGACCTGACCCCGGACACCCTCAACGCCGCGATCGGCGGGCTGGGCCAGATCGACAGCCCGCGCGGCGCCTGGCAGTTCGGCCGGACCACGCACTCGCCGGTGCAGAAGTGGTACCTGCGCCAGGTGCAGAGCGACGGGCGGACGCTGTCCAACCTGACCGTCCAGGACCTGGCCACCATCGGTAACTGACAGCACGTCAGAGCACAGCCGGGGGTGCCCGGTGGGCCGGTTCGGCGCGCACCCGGTCCCGGCCGTGGACGGGGTGGCCTCCGGGCCACCGCTCCTCGTCGCGGCGGCCGGCCTCACCCCGTCCAGCCGGCGGGCCACCCCTGCCGCCCCCGATCCGGAGGTTCCCCGTTGACCGCCACCCAGTACGCCTTCGACAACCGCGCCGCCGACGCCGAGTCCCAACTCGCCGTCCTGGAGACCTACCTGGACCCGGTCACCACCCGCCGACTGGACCACCTGGGTGTGCCGGCGGGCGCCCACTGCTGGGAGGTCGGCGCCGGCGGCGGCTCGATCGCGCGGCTGCTCGCCGAACGGGTGGGCCCGAGCGGCCGGGTGGTCGCCAGCGACCTCGACCTGACCCGGTTCCGGGGCGCCGCCCCGCAGCTGGCGCCGCTCCACCACGACGTGCGGACCGAGCAGCCGCCGGGCGCCTTCGACCTGATCCACGCCCGGCTGCTCCTGCTCCACCTGCCCGAACGGGAGCGGGTGCTGGCCACCCTGGCCGGCGCGCTGCGCCCGGGCGGAGTGCTGCTGGTGGAGGAGTTCGACCGCAGCCCGCTGCGGGTGCTGGCCGGCGCCGAACCCGCCGAGCGCGCGCTCTTCGCCCGGGTGATCGAGGGCGTGCTGGCCGCGCTCACCGAGCGGGGCGCCGACCTGCGCTGGGCCGAGCGGGCGTACTCGGCGATGGAGGCGGCGGGCCTGACCGAGGTGCGCACCACCACGCACGCCGAGAGCTGGACGGGCGACGGCGGCGCCCGGCTGCACGAGATCAACTCGCGCCAGCTGGCCGACCGGCTGCTGGCCGGCGGGCTGACCGAGGACGAGCTGGGCCGGTTCCGCGCGCTGGTCCGCCGCCCGGAGTTCGCCGCGCTCTCCTACACCCTGGTCTCGGTCTCCGGTCGCCGCCCGCACCGAGTCCGGCGCCGTTCGTAGGCGGGGCCGGGCCGCTGGGCGATAGTGGCGGTGTTCCCTGGTCGGTCCTCGCGGCCGACCGTCCCCGCCACGGAAGGACTCAGATGACCGAGCTGCCCCCGGAGCCGTTTCAGCCGCTCGACGAGGACTGGGAGCGGGCGCTGGCGGTGGTCGCCCACCCCGACGACCTGGAGTACGGCGCGGCGGCCGCCGTCGCCCGCTGGACCGACCAGGGCAAGAGCGTGGTCTACGCCATGGTGAGCAGCGGCGAGGCCGGGATCGACTCGCTCGACCCGGGAGAGTGCCGGCCGGTCCGGGAGACCGAGCAGGTCGCCGCGGCCGGGCTGGTCGGGGTGCACACCGTGGAGTTCCTCGGCCATCCGGACGGCATGCTGGAGTACGGGCTGCCGCTGCGTCGGGACATCGCCCGGCTGGTCCGCCGCCACCGCCCGGAGATCGTGATCACCACCAACTTCCGGGACAGCTACGGCGGGGTCCTCCCCAACCAGGCCGATCACATCGCGGTGGGCCGGGCCACCCTGGACGCGGTGCGGGACGCCGGCAACCGCTGGGTCTTCCGCGAACTGACCGCCGAGCGTTACCAGCCGTGGAACGGCGTGCGGCAGCTCTGGGCGGCCGGCTCGCCGCTGGCGCGGCACGCCGCGGACACCACCGACTACTTCGAGGTCGGGCTGGCCTCGCTGCAGGCGCACCAGGCCTACCTGGAGGCACTGGAGGGGGACATGGCGGACGCTCAGGGCTTCCTGGAGGGGGCGGCCCGGGCCGCCGGCAGCCGGCTCGGGGTCCGCTTCGCCGCCGCCTTCGAGGTGATCACCCTGCGCCCGTAGTCGGGCACGGGGTGAGCTGCGTCTCACGCCGCCACCGCCCTCTTGCTATGCAACTTGTTGCATAGCAAGCTGGGGCCATGGCCCTCGAGCACGCGATCCTCGTCTCCCTGCTGGAGCAACCCGGCTCCGGCTACGAGCTGGCGCGCCGCTTCGAGCGCTCGATCGGCCGCTTCTGGACCGCCACCCACCAGCAGATCTACCGGGTACTCGGGCGGATGGAGACCGACGGCCGGCTGGCCGTGGAACTGGTCCCGCAGAGCGGCCGGCCGGACAAGAAGCTCTACTCGGTCGCCGAGCCCGGCCGGGCCGCGCTCGCCGCCTGGCTGCGGCAGCCGGTCGAACCGGAGACCGTCCGGCACGAGATGGCGGTGCGGATCCGGGCCGCCGCCTTCGACGATCCGGCCGCGCTGATCCCCGAGGTCGAGCGCCACCGGGCCGCGCACGCCGAGCTGCTCGACCGCTATCTCACCGGCGAGCAGCGGGACTTCCCCGACCTCGACGCGCTCGACACCCAACAGCAGCTCCAGCACGTGGTGTTGCGCGGCGGTATCGAGTTCGAGCGGATGACGCTGGCCTGGCTGGACGACGTGCTCGCCACCCTGCACCGCCTCAGCAACTGACCCTCACCAGACCCTTTGGATGTCCGATGGCCGACGCCCTGCTGTTCAACCCGCGCAGCTACGACCCCGCCCAGTTCGACGAGCCGACCCGGCGACTGCTCCGGGCCACCGTCGACTGGTTCGAGACCCGCGGCAAGAAGGCGCTGATCGACACCTACATCGACCGCGCCTGGTACGCCGACTTCCTCGAGTTCGCCGCCAAGGAGGGCCTGTTCGCCGCCTTCCTGACCCCGGCCGAGCAGGCCGCGGGCGATGACGCCAAGCGCTGGGACACCGCCCGGATCGCCGCGCTCAACGAGATCCTCGGCTTCTACGGCCTGGGCTACTGGTACACCTGGCAGGTCACCATCCTCGGCCTCGGGCCGGTCTGGCAGAGCGAGAACGAGGCCCTGCGGGCCCGCGCCGCCCAGCTGTTGAGCGAGGGCCAGGTGATGGCCTTCGGTCTCTCCGAGCGGACCCACGGCGCCGACATCTACTCCACCGACCTGATCCTCACCCCGGACGGCGAGGGCGGCTTCCGGGCCAACGGCTCCAAGTACTACATCGGCAACGGCAACGTGGCCGGCCTGGTCTCGGTGTTCGGCCGCCGCTCCGACGTCGAGGGCCCGGAGGGCTACGTCTTCTTCGCCGCCGACAGCCGTCACCAGGCCTACCACCTGGTCAAGAACGTGGTGAACGCGCAGATGTACGTCAGCGAGTTCCGCCTGGAGGACTACCCGGTCTCCGCCGCGGACGTGCTGCACACCGGCAAGGCCGCCTTCGACGCCGCGCTGAACACCGTCAACGTCGGCAAGTTCAACCTCTGCACGGCCTCGATCGGCATCTGCGAGCACGCGATGTACGAGGCCGTCACGCACGCCCACAACCGGGTGCTCTACGGCCGGAAGGTCACCGACTTCCCCCACGTGCGACGGGAGTTGACCGACGCCTACGCGCGCCTGGTGGCGATGAAGCTGTTCAGTGCCCGCGCGGTGGACTACTTCCGCACCGCCTCCCCCGAGGACCGCCGCTACCTGCTCTTCAACCCGATGACCAAGATGAAGGTCACCACCGAGGGCGAGAAGGTCATCGACCTGATGTGGGACGTCATCGCGGCCAAGGGCTTCGAGGCGGACACCTACTTCGACAAGGCCGCCCGCGACATCCGCGGCCTGCCCAAGCTGGAGGGGACGGTGCACGTCAACCTGGCGCTGATCCTCAAGTTCATGGGCAACTACCTGTTCAACCCGGCCGAGTACCCGGCGGTGCCGACCCGCGACGACGCCGCGGACGACACCTTCCTGTTCCAGCAGGGTCCGGCCCGCGGCCTCGGCGCGATCCGCTTCCACGACTGGCGCGGCGCCTACGACCGGCACGCCCAGGTGCCGAACGTGGCCCGGTTCCGCGAGCAGGCCGACGGCCTGTGCGCGCTGCTCGCCGCGCACGCGCCGGACCAGGCGCAGCAGCAGGACCTGGACTTCCTGCTGGAGATCGGCCAGCTCTTCGCGCTCGTGGTCTACGGCCACCTGGTGCTGGAGCAGGCCGAGTTGACCGGCCTGGACGGCGACCTGCTGGACCAGATCTTCGACGTGCTGGTCCGTGACTTCTCAGCGCACGCCACCGAGCTGCACGGCAAGACCTCGACCACCGAGGAGCAGGCCGCCTGGGCGCTGGCACACCTGCGGCGGCCGGTGGCCGACGCCGAGCGCACCGCGCGGGTCTGGGCGCAGGTCGAGGCGCTCTCCGGCGCCTACGAGATGCGGCCGTAGGGTCCGCCACCCGCCGCTCCCCGGCAACGGGCCCCCGAGCGGGCCGGGTTCCGCCCGCCGGGGGGCGGACGGGACCCGGCCGACCGGTCAGCAGTGCGGCGCGCTGCCGCAGCGGTCCGGGTCGAAGCCCGGTCCGTGCCGCCGGGCCGCGGGCTGCCGGGCGACCGGCCCGGCCACCGGCGTGCGCGGCGCCGGGCCGGTCGCCAGCCGGACCGCGATGGCGTCCAGGATCGGGCGCGGGTCGGCGCCCAGGGTGTCGTTGAAGGCGGCGGAGAAGACCAGCCGGTGCCCACCCGGATCGGTGACGTATCCCGCCAGCGCGTACACGCCGGTCATCGAGCCGGTCTTGGCGCGCACGTTGCCGGCGGCGGCGGTACCGGTCATCCGGTCGGCCAGGGTGCCGCCGACCGGCTCCGGGACGCCGGCCACCGGCAGCGCGTCGTACCAGGCGGCGAACCACGGCTCCGACTGCGCCGAGCGCAGCAGTGTGGCCATCTGACGGACGGTCACCGCGTTGTAGCGGGTCAGTCCGGAGCCGTCGCGCTGGCGCATCGCGTTCGGCGCGATGCCCAGGCCGTGCAGGTAGTCGGCGACCGCCTGCAGACCGTTCTGCCAACTGCCCAGGCCCCGCGCGTGGTAACCCAGCTCCTTGGCCAGGTGCTCGGCGATCCCGTTGTTGCTCTCCTTCAGCAGCGGCGCCAGCAACTCCCCCAGCGCGGCCGAGGAGTGCGAGGCGACCACCGTGGCACCGGCCGCGGTCGCCCGCTCGGCGGTCGGCCGGTCCACGGTGACGCCGTGCCGGGCGAGGTCCGCCCGGAAGACCGCCGCCGCGTAGCCCGCCGGGTCGTCCACGGTGACCAGTTGCTGCTGCGGCGCGCTGCCGGCCGGGACCGTGCCGCTCAGGTCGACCTCGTTGCCACCGGGTCGGCGCCGCACCGAGATTGTCGTCTCGCTGCCCGAACTCCCGGTTTCCAAGTGCCCGTTGAGGTGGATCGGGGTGTCCGGCGGGCTGATCTGGACGGTGGCCGGGCGTCCCGCGCCGGCGGCCGGGGTGATGGTGAGCAGTGCGGTGCCGAGGTCGTCGTCCGGCGTCGGCGCGAGGGTGAGCGCGGAGATCTGCGGCGCGTAGTAGTCCGACAGGTCGTCCCAGGCCCAGCCGGTGCCGAGCCGCTCGGCGTCGTACCGGGTGTCGTCGGCGACCAGCGCGCCGGTCACCTCGCGCACTCCGGCGTCGGCGACCTGCCGGGCGAGCCCGTCCAGGTCGCCCGGTTGCAGGCTGAAGTCGCCGCCGCCGCGCAGCACCAGGTCACCGTCCAGCACCCCGCCCCGCAGCTCCCCCGCGCGCAGCACGTCGGTGCCGAAGCGGTGGTCGGCACCCAGGGCGTGGGTGGCCGCGGCGGAGGTGACCAGCTTCAGGGTGGAGGCGGGCAGCAGCAGGCCGTCCGCCTGGTGCTGGTAGCGGGTCTCGCCGGTGCTCGCGTCCTGGACCAGGACGCCGGCCTGCGCGCCGGCCAGCCGCGGATCGGTCAGCAGGGCGTCCAGGTCCGCGCCGAGTGTGGAGTCGGTGGCGGGCCGCAGGGTGACGCCGGCGGGCCGGTCGGCCCGGGCCATGCCGAGCAGGCCGGCCAGCAGGCTCGCGGCGGCCAGCGGGATCACCAGACGATGACGGAATCGGGTCACGGCTCCTCCAGAGCGGAGATGGTCACGCTTCGGAGGCTAACGAGCACGTTCCGCCCGCCCCGGGTTCCGCCGCGCCGGCAGCCGGGCGATCCCGGGCCGATCCGGACGGCCCGCGGCCGGCCGCGCCGCGCGGGGCGGGGCGACCGGCCGGGGAGGGGGGAGCGTGGTCAGGCGTGTGGCGCGGGACGGTGGTGGCGGGCGTTCCAGTTCCCGATCATCCGGGCCGCCAGGCCCAGCATCGCGATCACGGTGATCCCCCAGAACACCGCGAAGGCCACCACCACGCCCTTGGTCTGGATCTGCGCACCCGCCAGCCCGAGTCCGAGCGAGGCCCAGAACCAGTAGAAGACCGTGGAGATCCGGAGGTTGTACAGCCCCTCCAGGGCCCGGCGCAGCAGCCCGGGCTTCTTGGCGGGCGGGGTCCCCGCGGCGGCGGTGGCGGCGGCGGCGGTCGCGGCCTCGTGCCGCGGCTGCGTCGCGACCGCCGGGACCGCCCGCTCGCCTTCGTTTCTCGGTTGCATCGCGGCCTCCTCCAGGATCGGGCCGGCGGTGCCGGCACGACACGCGTGCTTCCATCCTGCCTCCGCCCGGCGCCGTCCGCAGTCCGTGCCCAGCCCGGAATCGCGCGGTCGGTCGGTGCGCGAATCGGCTAGAGTCCCACTTCGATCGAACGGATGCGCGACAGCGCGA
The DNA here is from genome assembly GCF_044547075.1 of Kitasatospora sp. NPDC052896. NCBI lineage: Bacteria > Bacillati > Actinomycetota > Actinomycetes > Kitasatosporales > Streptomycetaceae > Kitasatospora > Kitasatospora sp. NPDC052896. The sequence continues at coordinate 293,593 of NZ_JBITZU010000003.1, read as the reverse complement.
GGGCGGGGAACCGACAGCATGAGCACGCACGACGAGCAGCAGCACACCCCGGAGCCGGCCGACCCCTGGGCCCCGCCCGGCCCCGACGCCCCGCCGGTCGACCGCCCGGCCCCCGCCCCCGCCCTCGGCCCCGGCCCCGGCCCCGGCCAACCGCCGTACGGCGCACTGCCGTTCGCCAGCCAGCCGTACGGTCCCTTCGGTTACCCGTTCGCGCCCGAGCAGCCGAGCCACACCGGCGTCAACGGCCTGGCGATCACCTCCCTGGTCACCGGCCTGACCTGCTGCCTCTGGCCGGCCGCGCTCGGCTTCGGGATCGCCGCCCTGGTCCAGCTCTCCAAGCGCCGCCAGCGCGGCCGCGCGCTGGCGGTGGCGGGCGTGGTCCTCGGCGGGTTCGGCCTGCTGGCCGGCGTGGGCGGGGGCGTCGCCCTGTACGTCGCGGGCGAGGACGTGCCCGCCGGGAGCATCGCGATGAGCCGGGCCCAGCCGGGCGACTGCTTCAACCGCCTCTCCGGGCGGTTCGCCAACCGCCTCCAGCTGGTCCCGTGCACCACTCCGCACCAGGACGAGGCGATCACCGTCGTACAGCTGTCGGACCCGGCGTTCCCCGGCCGGAGCGCCGCCTCCGCCGAGGTCCGGCAGAGCTGTGCCGGCTCCGCCGAGACGTACGTCCGGGACCTCTGGACCGTCCCGCGCTCGGTGCGCACCAGTTACCTCTACCCGGGCACCCCGCTCGAATGGGACGCCAACGACCACACGGGCCTCTGCCTGCTGGAGGACCGCGACGGCAAGCTCTCCCGGCAGCTGCGCCTCGACACCGACAGCCTGACCCCCGACCAGGTCGACTTCCTCGCCGCGGTCGGCCCGCTGGACCTGGCCACCCGCGACCGCCCGGCCGACCTGTCCGGGGCGACCCCGGACGAGCTGACCGAGTGGGCGCAGTCCTACCTCGCCGGCCTGGAGGAGGCCGAGACCGGGCTGGACAAGCCGGGCTGGCCGGACACCGCCAAGACGCAGATCGCCGCCCTGGTCACCGAGTTGCGCGCGGAGGAGCCCACCTGGCGGCAGGTCACCCCCGGCGCGGCGGGGCCGGTCGATCCCGACCAGCTCGACTCGGCGCTCGCCCTCAGCTCGCAGCAGCAGGAGAGCGCCGCCCGGGCCGCCCTCGGCCTCACCGCCCAGCCTGCCTACGAGGCCCCCGACCCCCAGGCCGCCGGCCCGGCCTCGGCCGCCAGCGCGTGACGGCCGGCGGGGTGAAGGCGAAGCCGAGCCGGCGTACCCGGTGGTCGAAGACCCGCCAGGTCCACCCCGACCGCCGGGTCGAGCGCTCGGCCCGCCGCGGCCACCGCACCCGTCGCGCCACCTCCCGGTTCGCCGCGCCGTTCGGGCCGGGGACGGGAATTGTCATCCAGAAGCGGGATCACGGTGTCAAATCGGCGTTTTTCCGGCAATCTGACGATCATTCCGTGAGAGAGCCGATCGGCGGCCGGGCAGGAGCTGCCGGCCGCCGCTCGGTACGTGATCCGCTCACGCCTCCAGCTGGTACTCCGTGGTGACCCGGAGCGCCTGCGTGATCGCGTCCAGCAGGATCGAGCAGGCCGTCTCGACGGTCTCGGCGGTGACGTTCAGCGGGGGCATCAGCCGCACCACCGCGTCGTCCCGGCCGCCGACCTCGACGATCAACCCCTGGCGCAGCGCTCTGGCCTGGACCGCCGCCGCCACCGAACCCGCCGGCTCACCGGTCTCGGGATTCGTGAACTCCACGCCCCACATCAGGCCCCGGCCGCGCACCTCGGCCACCCACGGGTGGTCCGCCAGCCCCGCGAGCCGGTCCGCGATCTGCTCGCCACGGCGGACCACGTTGCCGAGCACGTCGTCCCGGCGGATGATCCGGATCGCCTCCACCCCTGCCGCGAAGGCCAGTTGGTTACCCCGGAAGGTGCCGGTGTGGGCACCGGGCGCCCAGGTGTCCAGCTTCGCGTCGTACAGGATGACGGCGACCGGAGCTCCGATACCGCTCAGCGCCTTGGACGCGACGATGACGTCGGGCTCGATGCCGTACTGCTCGAAGGCGAACCAGGTGCCGGTCCGACCGCAGCCGGTCTGCACCTCGTCGACGACCAGCGGGATGCCGAGTTCCAGGGTCAGCGCGCGGACCCGCTGGACGAACTCCCGGGTGCCGGGCACGATGCCGCCCTCGCCCTGCACCATCTCCAGGACCACCGCGGCCGGCAGCGGCACCCCGCCGTTGCCGTCGCGCAGCGACCGTTCGAGGTAGCCCGCGCAGTTGGTCTCGCAGTTGGCCCGGGTCAGGCCGATCGGGCAGCGGGTGCAGTAGGAGTACGGGAAGAAGTGCACCCCGGGCACGCCGTTGGGCACCGGGCGCTTCTGCGAGACCAGCCCGGTGAGCGCCATCGCGGCGTGCGAACTGCCGTGGAAGCCGCCCTGGAAGGAGATCACGTCCCCGCGCCCGGTGGCGGTCTTGCAGAGCTTGAGGGCGGCGTCGACGGCGTTGGCACCGGTCGGACCACAGAAGTGGATCTTCATGCGGTCCCGCAGGTGCGGGTCCAGCATGGAGAGCTGGGCCTCGGTGAACGCGTCCTTGACCGGGGTGGGGAAGTCGAGTCCGTGGGTGAGCCGGCCGAGCTGCGCGGTCACGGCCGCCACCAGCTCGGGGTGGTTGTGGCCGAGCGAGAGCACCCCCGCGCCGGCCAGGAAGTCGATGAAGACGTTGCCGTCCACGTCCCGGACCAGGCTGCCGGACGCCTCCGCGATGGCGATCGGCAGCCGCCGGGGGTAGCTGCGGGCGTTGGACTCGTGGCGTTCCTGACGGGCGAGGAGTTCGGCCGAGCGGGGACCGGGCAGGTCGCCGCCGACGTACGGACCGGTCCACGTGTCGGGCTGGTCGAGCAGGGTCATCAGGTCTCCAGGGTTAGGGGGAGCCGGGAGGGGGTGGAGTCAGCTGGGCCGGGCGGGAATGCCGCGCCACCGGGTGTGCCGCGGCAGGCGTTCGCCCTTCATGACCAACGACAGCGCGTCGAGTGCGGTACCGGCACCGACCTCGGCGTCGTAGAGGACGACGCACCGCGGGCCGATCGAACTACCCGGTCCGACGGTGACCTTGGACATCTTCATCACCCGGTCCTCGAACAGGTGGGTCTGCAGCGAGGTGACCTCGTCGACGGCCGCGTCGTCGCCGACCTCGACCAGGTCGAACTCGGTCAGGTAGGTGGTCTGCAGCCAGACCCGGCGGCCGATCCGGGCACCGAACAGCCGCATCACCCAGCAGGACAGCGGAGTCCCGGTGAGCCCTCTCAGCAGGCCGGGCACCACCAGGTTCTCGAACAGGCCGGTGATGAGTTCGGTCCGGCGAACCCAGACCCCCCACAGCGGTTCGACCCGCGGCCGGTAGCGGCCGATGACCAGCCACTTCAGCGACACCACGACCAGTGTGTCGAACACCCCCATCCCCAGCAGCAGCGCCGGGCCGAGCAGCAGGACCAGCAGTGGCGAGCAGAGCCTGGCGAGTTCGATGCCGGTGTACAGCGCGCCCAGGGCACCGAAGGCGCCGATCGTCCAGGGCAGGGTCACCCGGAAGTACTCGATCAGCAGGCGCGCGGCGATCAGCCCGGGGCTCGGGTCGTAGGTGTACTTGGCGGGGAAGGCCTGGCTCTCCTCGCGGCGGGGCAGGAAGAGCGCCGGTGAGCCGAGCCAGGTCGCCTCGGAGGCGATCGGGCTGTCCGGCGCCACCGAGTGCACGCCCAGCAGGCTGTTCTCGCCCATCCGGCAGCCACCGGGCAGCAGCGCGCCGTTGCCGACGAAGCTGCGCCGGCCCACCTCCGCCGGGGCCAGCGCGATCCGGCCGCGGTGGAAGACCGCGGGGGCCACCACGCTGACGTCCGCGACGAAGCTGCGCTCGCCGATGACCAGCATGTCCGGGTCGACGAAGCTGACCGTCGCCACCTCGGCCCAGCGGCCGGTGCGGGCGCCGAGCAGCCGCAGGAACGGCACCAGGTAGAGCGTGGAGTAGAGCGACTGGGTCAGCGTCAGGCTGGTGGTCAGCAGACCGTCACTGATCCACTTGCGGACCCCGAACCCGCTGCGCTCCGGGTGGATGCCGGCCCGGACCCGGGGCAGCAGCACGCGCTTGACCGCGACCACCAGGGTGCAGGTGGTCAGCACGAAGACCGGTCCGGCCGCCACCGTGGCCGTCAGTGCCCAGCCCAGCCCGCCCGCCCAGGCGGCGAGGCCGACGATCGAGGAGCCGGCGGAGGCGATCAACAGCGGCGTCAGGAGGAGCAGCAGCGCCCCGGCGAGGTATCCGGCCAGCACCCGGACCGGCCAGGGCCGGTCGTCGGGGTCCGCGGCCATGGCCTGGAGCACCGGCGGCGCCGCCTCCTGGCGGACCGCCGGGGAGCCGGCCCAGTGCTCACCGTCCGGTACGGCCTGGTCCGCGGGCAGCAGGGACTGCTCGCCGAGCGAGGCGCCCCGGCCGAGCACGCTCCCGGCCCGCACCACGCTGTTGGTCCCCAGGTGGCTCCGGTCGCCCAGCCGGACCGGGGCCAGCCGCAGCCAGCCGTCCTCGACCGAGTAGCACTGCACCCGCGCGCCGTAGCCGACGCTCACCTCGTCGCCGATCTCCACCAGGCCGGGCAGGCCGGGCGGGGACGACAGGTGGCAGCCGCGGCCGACCCTGGCACCGAGCAGCCGCAGCAGCGGCGGCAGCAGCGGGGAGCCCGCCAGCAGGCCGACCGGCGCCAGCGCCAGCACCTTGGTGTAGAGCCAGAACCGCAGGTAGGTGACGCCCCAGAGCGGATAACGGCCCGGGCGGACGCCGGCCAGCAGCAGCCGGCAGCCGAGCACCGGGAGCAGCAGCAGGTCCGCCAGGACCCAGCCGATCTCCAGCGGCACGAACTCCGCGACGCCCAGGTGCGCGAGGTGCCCCAGCAGGCTGCCGGCGGCCAGCCCGGCCAGCGGCACCCGCCAGGCGGCCAGCAGCCGGTACAGCAGCACCAGGGCCGGCAGACCGGTCAGCAGCAACCAGCCGTACAGCACGGCGACCTGAGCCAGGCCGCAGGCGGCCACCCGGGCGGTGGAGTGCCGACGGGCCGGCGGGGCCTGCACCGCCGGCGACCGGCGGGCCGGCGTGGGGGTGTCGGCCACGAACTCGGCGAGGCCGCGCACGGTGGGGTGGGCGTAGAGGTCGGCCATCGCGAGGTGGCCGAGCTCCGGCACCCGGCGCAGCCGGGAGACCAGGCGGGCCGCCGCCATCGAGTGGCCGCCGAGGTCGCAGAAGAAGTCGTCCTCGACCGAGGGCTCCGGACCGCCGAGGATCTCCTGCCAGACGCCCGCGAGTTGGTGTTCCAGCGGGGTCCGGGGCGCGGCGTGCGGGCGGGAGCGCCGGCCGAGCGGCGGTGAGACGGGCGCGGGCAGCGCGGCGCGGTCCACCTTGTCGGCGGCCAGCAGCGGGAAGCCGTCGAGCACCTCGACGTGGGAGGGGATCATGTAGTCGGGCAGCCGGCGCCGCAGCGAGCCGTGCAGGCGTTCGCGCAGCTCGTCACGGTATCCGTCGGCGGCCGGGACGCGGTCGGTCAGCGTGACGTAGCCGATCAGGTCCTGGACGACGCCGTCCTGCTCCCGGGGCGTGACCACCGCGTTCTCCACCGCCGGGTCCTCGCGCAGCAGTTGCTCGATCTCCGCGAGTTCGACCCGGTAGCCACGGATCTTGACCTGGGTGTCGATCCGGCCGAGGAACTCGATCTCGCCGGACAGGCCGATCCGTCCCAGGTCGCCGGTGCGGTAGATCCGGGGGCTCGCGGCCCGGTCGGTCTCCACCGGGTTGACGACGAACCGCTCGGCGGTGAGTTCCGGCCGGTTGAGGTAGCCGATCGCCACGCCGGGGCCGCCGACGCAGATCTCGCCGCTCGCGCCGTCGGGGACCGGGCGCAGCTCCTCGTCGAGGAGGTAGACCCGGTAGCTGGGCAGCGGCCTGCCGATGGTCACCGGTCGACCGGCCGACAGTTCGGTCCAGGTCGCGCTCACCGTCGACTCGGTGGGACCGTACACGTTGAGGATCCGGCGGCCCGGCCGGGACCAGCGGCGCACCAGGTCGGGCGGGCAGGCCTCGCCACTGACCAACAGGTTGCGCAGCGCGGGCAGTTCGGCCTCGATGGTGCTCAGCAGGGTCGGTACGCAGCAGAGCACGGTGATCGCCTGCTCGGTGAGGAAGGCGCCCAGCCCCTCTCCGACCCGGCGGTCGTCGGTCGGTCCGGCCACCAGCTCGGCGCCCGCGACCCACGCCGGCCAGATCTCCTCGATCGAGAAGTCGAAGGCGATCGACAGGCCCTGGTAGACCCGGTCCTGCTCGGCGACCCGGTAGATCGGTGCGACCACCCGCAGGAAGTTGACGATGTTGGCACCGGAGACGGCCACGCCCTTGGGCCGTCCGGTGGTGCCGGAGGTGTAGATGACGTAGCAGGCCGCTTCCGGATCAGCGTCGACGAGCAGGCGGTCATCCGACTGATCCTTTAACTCGCCTTCCAGCTGGTCGAGTTCGAGAACATGACAGGGCAGGCCCCGAGTCAGCCGGCGCAGCCCGGAGGTGGTCACCAGGGCGCCCAGTCCGGCGTCCCGCGCGATGAATTCGACCCGGTCGGCAGGGAACAGCGGGTCGAGCGGCACGTAGCAGACCCCGGCCTTGAGGGCCGCGAGAAGCGCGACATAGGTATCCGGGGAACGTTCGAGCAGGATTCCGACGGGCCGGCCGCCGGCGGCCCCAGGCTTCCTCAGCAGTCGGGCCAACTGGTTGGCCCGACGGTCGAGTTCGGCATAGCTCAGGCTGGCGAAGCCACAGCTGACCGCGGTGTTGTCCGGGACCCGGTCGCAGGTCCGCTCGAAGTACTCGGCCAGCCGGCGAACCCGCGGCGGGATCCGGAGCTGCGGGGGCGGTGAAGCGTCCGGCATGTCTCCCGGCGCGAGAAGCTGCGACATTGGTTCCACACCTGACACGGCCCCTCCTGTTCTGCGAAATAAATGGATGCGGTAAATGCGTATCACGTCCGCTCGTTGGACGTCCTTATTAAACCTTCACGGACACACCAAGGCTTGGTAATATTTCCACATGGGGGCAGCCGGAAAGGCTACCGAGGGCCAACCGAAATAGTGAACGTCGAGCGTCAGTCCGACCGGCCGACCGCTCGGCCGTGACCCCGTCGGCTGGCCGCCATCTGTGCGAGAACCACTCGTCTGCGCGACCGACGGCCTCCTGGCCGGGCATGCGGAGGAATGAGCGGGTCGGCCCGACGGCCACCCGTCGAAGCACGGTAAGTGGCTCTCGTCGATTTCTCGTTTTCGAGTTCCGCCCGGGAGTTCACCCGTCGGTTCTCGAATCCCGGGGAGCGGCGGGGATCAGCCCGCCGGAATAGCCGCCGCGGCCGGGGCCGGATGTTCCGCGCGTTCCCGCGCGCCTGGACCCGGTGGCGGGCCGGGTTCAACCCAGCTCGGCCAAGCTCGCCTTGGCGGCCCTCCGCCAGGCCGTCCGCGCGGTCGCCAGCTCCGCCTCGGCGTACTGCCGTTGGCGGGCGTAGAGGATCCCGAAGCCGAACCCGTCCAGGCCCTCCGAGCTTGCCACCGAGGCGAGTTCGGGGAGCAGCCGCTCGGCGACCACGGCGTCCTGGTAGCCGCCCAGGGCCTCCTGGACCGCCCGCATCCGGCGGGCCAGCTCGGCTCCGCCGGGGCCGACCAACTCGGCGGTGTAGCGAGCCCGCTTGGCCGCCTTGCGGGCGTCGTGCAGCGCCTCGTCCCGGTGCGGGCCGACCTGTTGGGCCAACGCCGCGCGGATCCGCCGCCGGGTGCGCCGCTGCTCGCGGCGCAACAGGCGGGACGACTCGGCGGCACCGCGCGCCGCCCGGGCCCGCAGCGGGGGCTCGGCGGCCAGCTGCTCCAGGGCCGCGAGGAGCGCGAAGTACCTTTCGCCGTCCAGGAATTCACGGGCCTCCCGGTGCGCCTCCTGATACCGCCGGTCGGACCAGTCGGTGATCCACTCGGCCAGCCGGGCGGGTTCGGCCACCGCGGGCAACTCGGCGGCCTGGCCGGCCAGTCGGGCCCCGGTGGTCTCCGCGTCACGGGCGGCGCCCAGGACCTGGCCGAGCAGCCGCAGCTCCTCGCGCAACCCCTCGGTACGCCCGGGCCGCAGCAACGGCCGCGCACTGGTGAGGGCGGAGCGCAGCCGCCGGGCGCAGACCCGCATCCGGTGCACCGCGTCGGGCTCGTCGCGTCGCACCGCGCCGTCCAGCGCGAGCAGCGCGGAGGTCTGCGCGCGCAGGTAGGCGGTGAGCGCCGCTCCCGTACTGCCGGATTCGGGCCGCACCGGGTGAGGCACCGGGCCGGACGCTCCCGGGTAGCGGTCGGCGGCCGGGGCGAGCGGCCGCAGCCGACGGCGGCGCAGCTTGCGGTCGAGCACCCGCAGCAGCCGGCGCCGACCGTGCAGCAGGGTGACGGCGGTCTGCGCCCAGCCGGCCGTCTCGGCGTGCCGGCGGTCCAGCACCTGGGCCCGGACCTCGTCCCCGTCCAGCCGGGCCAGGGTGCGGCCGCGGGCGTCCAACAGCAGGGTGCGGGCGCGGCTGGTGCGCACCCGCAGCACCGGCCGCAGGGCGGCGCCGCGCGCGTAGGCGCGGACCAGTTCGGTCGCCTCGGCCGGAATCTCGGGCGCCTGCTCGGCCGGCCGCGCGTCGGTCGGTTCGGCCCAGCTCAGCTCCCGGAGCGCGCCGGCCTCGCCCGGCAGGGTCAGCAGCCAGCCCGGCCGGCCGCCATCGGTGCGGCGCCACAGGGCCACCCCGTGTGCCCGCAGCCGCAGGTCGGCGGTGTCGTAGTGGACGGCGTCCGAGTCCTCCGCGCCGGCCTCCACCACCTCGGCGACGCCCGGCAGCCCGCCGGGGCGGACCGGCCGGTCCAGCAGGCCCTGGTAGGTCCGGGCGCGTTCCGCGGGAAGCTTCGCCATGGGACCAAGCTTCCCGCGCCAAGGGCCGCTCCGCCACACCCTCGACGCGCCCCCCGGGCGGCCCGACAGCCCATCAGGAGCCGCGCGGGCCCGGCCCGCCTCCGGTCACCCCGTGCCGCGGTCCCGTGCGCGCAGTCGCCGAGCCACCTCGCCGAGCGACTCGGCCAGCACCCCGAGCCGGTCCCGGTCGAGGACGTCGATCAGCGCCGCGCGGACCGCCCCGACGTGCCCCGGCGCCGCCGCCCGCAGGACTGCCGCGCCCTGCTCGGTGAGTTCGGCGAAGACGCCGCGCACGTCGCTGGGACAGGACCGGCGGCCGACCAGGCCGGCCTTCTCCAGCTGCGCCACCTGGTAGGTGAGGCCACTCTTGGACGTGACCAGGCGCTCGGCCAGCTCGGTCATCCGCAGTGCGCCGTCCGGGGCGGCGGAGAGGTGGACCAGGATCTCGTACTGGGTGTGCGACAGCCCGGCGTCGTCCTTGAGCTGCTGTTCGACGTGGCGCGCCACGAGGTTGCTCGCCGCGACGAAGCCTCGCCAGGCCGCCATCTCCTGCTCGTCCAGCCACCGGGTCTCTGCCATGGGCACAGCCTAGCGCCGTTGTTCAAATTTGAAGCGAGGTGTACTGTCCAGACAGAGTTCAAATTTGAACCATTCCAGACCCGGAGAACGGAACATGCCCGCACCCGAGCGCACCACCGCCGAGCAGCACCCGCTCCCGCCCGCCCGGGTGCGGACCCGGGTACGCGTCCCGCTGCACTTCGCCGACGGCTTCCAGGTCGAGGCCGAGGTGATCACCTTCCACGGCCTGGCGGACGGCGCGGAGCACCTGGCCCTGGCCCTCGGCGACCCGGCCCGACCGAGCGGGCCGGGCGGACCCGCCGGGCTCGGAACGTCGGACCCGTCGACGTCCGGCGACCGGGCGGCGGTCCCGCTGGTCCGGCTGCACTCCGAGTGCCTGACCGGCGACGTCTTCGGCTCGGCCCGTTGCGACTGCGGCCCCCAGCTGCGCGAGTCCGCCGAACGGATCGCCGGGGTCGGCGGCTACCTGCTCTACCTGCGCCAGGAGGGCCGCGGCATCGGCCTCTACAACAAGCTCGACGCCTACGCGCTGCAGGACGGCGCCGACGGTCTGGACACCTACGCCGCCAACGCCGCGCTCGGCCTGCCCGAGGACGCCCGCGACTACACCGCCGCGGCCCAGATGCTGCACACCCTGCGCGCCACCCGGATCGACCTGCTCAGCAACAACCCCGACAAGGCCGGCCAGCTGGCCTCGCTCGGCATCGAGGTGGGCGGCCGGGTGCCGACCGGTGTGCACTCCTCCCCCAGCAACCTGCGCTACCTGCACACCAAGGCCGCGGGCACCAGGCAGACCCTCGGCCACGCCCTCCGCCTGCTGCCCGTCGCCCGCTGACCACCCGGTCCGCCCCAGCCCCCACGGCAAGGAGAAACCCCGATGCCCGTCCGCCGTCTCAACCACGCCGTGCTGTACATCCGCGAGGTGGCCCGGTCCGTCGAGTTCTACACCGACGTGCTCGGCTTCAAGGTCGATGTGGAGATCCCCGGCCGCGCCGCCTTCCTCAGCGCCCAGGAGACCCTGAACGACCACGACCTCGGCCTCTTCGCGATCGGCGCCGACGCGCCCGGCCCGCAGCCCGGCCAGGTCGGCCTGTACCACCTGGCCTGGGAGGTCGGCACCCTCGGCGAGCTGGCCGAGATCGGCCGCCGGCTCGACGAACGCGGCGCCCTGGTCGGCGCCACCGACCACCACGTCTCCAAGTCCTTCTACGCCAAGGACCCGGACGGCAACGAGTTCGAGGTGATGTGGCGGGTCCCCCGGGAGGACTGGCCGGGCCCGGACGCGCAGCCCGGCATGCGCCGGCTCGACCTCGCCGCGGCCATCGCGCGCTGGGGCACCGACCTCGCCACCGGGGCCGCCGCCGGGTCGGCCACCTGAGCACCGTCCGGAGCCGCCACCCGCCGTCGCCGAGCGCCGCCGTCCGAAGCCGGACGGCGGCGCTCGGCGATTCAGAGGAAGCTGAGAGCTTGGATCGCTGGCCCGGAGGCCGGCTCCGGCAGCACCATTGACCGAACAGCGTCAACCACCTGGCGGCACCAACTCGCTTTCGACTGAACCGAGTTGCCCTCGTGTCGAGGTCGGCCCGCCGGCTGTCGGGTCGGCCGGGCCGACAGCCCAGGTCCGCAACGGCGATGGAGGCCCTCATGCCCGCACCCGTACACACCCGCACCGCGCCCCGCGTGGTGGCCGCGGCGCTCTGTCTCGCGGTGTCCTGGATCCACGTCCAGGACCAGGGCGGATTCCCCGGCGACAAGACACCCCACTACGTCGGCATCGGCTACTACCTGCTGGAGGCGGCCGGCGTGCTCTGCGCGGCGCTGCTGCTCGCCCGGCCGCGCGCCGGAGCCCGGACGCGGCGCAACACCTGGGCTCTGGCCGCTGGGGTCGCGCTGGGCCCACTGCTCGGGTTCGTCCTCTCGCGCGGCCCGGGGCTGCCCGACTACAGCGACGACAAGGGCAACTGGACCGAACCGCTGGCCCTGGTCAGCGTCGGTGTGGAGGTCACCCTGCTGGCGCTCAGCCTCGCCGCCCTGTACACCGCCGCGTCGGCCGGCGCGCTCCCGGGCGCCCGGCGCCGCGCGGGAGCGGCCCGGGCTCGCTAGGGCTTGTCCGACAAGCCCCAGGGCCTCCGTTCAGCCGGTCGGGCTCGGGCCTCGCTGGCAGTGCGGGCACCAGTACGCCACTCGCCGGTGGGCCGGCTCGCCGTGGTCGGCGGTACGGATCACCGTGCCGCAGCGCAGGCAGGGCCGGCCGGCTCGGCCGTAGACCCAGTGCCGCCGGTCCGGTCGGCTCTCCCCGGTGGTGATGTGGCCGGGGCGCTCGCAGCCGAGCCGGAGCAGCCGCCGGGCCAGCGCCAGCACCCGTTCCTGCCCCGGCAGCTCGCCGACCGCCGACCAGGGCGTGACCCCGCCCAGGAAGCACAGCTCGTTGGCGTAGACGTTGCCGATGCCGGCCAGGTTGCGCTGGTCCAGCAGAGCCTCGGCGACCGGGCGGCCCGGGTCGGCGGCCAGCCGCCGCAGCGCCTCGGCCTGGTCCCAGTCCGGCCCGAGCAGGTCGGGCCCGAGGTGACCGACGGCCATCGCCTCGTCCGCCGTGCGCAGCAGCTGGACCACCGGCAACCGGTAGCCCACCGCGATCTGCTGCGGATTGCCCAGCACCGCCCTGATCTGCCAGGCCGGCCCGCCGTTCCACCGCTCGCCGGGCCGGAACACCTGCCAGCGCCCGTCCATCCGCAGGTGGGTGTGGAGCGTGAGGCCGCCGTCCAACCGGGTGAGCAGGTGCTTGCCGCGCGGCGTCACGTCCAGCACCGCGCGCCCGGTGAGGTCGGCGGTGGCGTGCGCGGGGACCCGCAGCTCGGCCGTGGTCAGCACCTGGCCGGCCAGCGCCCGGTGCAGCCGCGCGGCGGTACGGAAGACGGAGTCACCCTCGGGCATGCCCCCAGCATGCCCGACCGCCCGCACCGCACCGCCTACCCGCACCGCACCGCCGCCCGGCCGGGGATACCCTCGATGGGCGGGCAGCGCCCGCGTCGAGAGGAGCCGACGATGGCGATCGCGACCGTGAACCCGGCGACCGGGCACACCCTGCGGACCTTCGAGCCCTACTCCCCCGCCGCCGTCGAGGAGCGGCTGGCCCGGGCGACCGAGACCTTCGCACAGTACCGGCTGACCGACTTCGGCCGCCGCGCGCAGCTGCTGAACCGGGCCGCCGAACTGCTCGACGCCGACCGGGAGACGATCGCCCGGGTGATGACCACCGAGATGGGCAAGCCGCTCACCGCCGCCCGCACCGAGGCCGCCAAGTGCGCCAAGGCGATGCGGTGGTACGCCGAGCACGCGCCCGCGCTGCTCGCCGACGAGCACCCGGCCGCCGTCGACGTCGAGGACTCCGGCGCGGCCCGGGCCTGGGTGCGCTACCGCCCGCTCGGCGTGGTGCTGGCCGTGATGCCGTGGAACTTCCCGCTCTGGCAGGTGGTGCGGTTCGCCGCGCCGGCCCTGATGGCGGGCAACGTCGGGCTGCTCAAGCACGCCTCGAACGTGCCGCAGACCGCGCTCTACCTGGAGGACCTCTTCCGCGGCGCCGGATTCCCACTGGGCTGCTTCCAGACCCTGCTGATCGAGTCGGCCGCCGTCGAGGCCGTGCTGCGCGACCCGCGGGTGGCCGCGGCGACGTTGACCGGCAGCGAGGGTGCCGGGCGGGCGGTGGCCGCGACGGCCGGCGACGAGGTCAAGAAGACCGTGCTGGAGCTGGGCGGCAGCGACCCGTTCGTGGTGATGCCCTCGGCGGACGTCGCGGCGGCGGCCCGGACCGCGGTGACCGCCCGGGTGCAGAACAACGGCCAGTCCTGCATCGCGGCCAAGCGCTTCATCGTGCACGGGGACGTCTACGAGGAGTTCACCGCCGCCTTCACCGCCCGGATGGCCGCGCTGCGGATCGGTGACCCGCTGGAGGAGGCCACCGAGGTCGGCCCGATCGCCACCCGGCAGGGGCTGGACGAACTGGCCGAGCTGGTCGACGACGCGGTGGCCAAGGGCGCCCGGATCGAACACGGCGGCCACCGGTCGGAGGAGCTGGGGGCCGGCTGGTTCTACCCGCCGACCGTGCTGACCGGCATCACGCCGGAGATGCGGATCCACCACGAGGAGGCGTTCGGCCCGGTCGCCACGCTCTACCGGGCCGAGAGCCTGGACGAAGCGCTCGCGCTGGCCAACGACACGCCGTTCGGGCTCAGCTCCAACGTCTGGACCCGGGACGAGGAGGAACAGGAGCGCTTCGTCCGCGACATCCAGGCCGGCGGCGTCTTCTTCAACGGGATGACCGCCTCCCACCCGGCGCTGCCGTTCGGCGGCGTGAAGCGCTCCGGCTATGGCCGGGAGCTGTCCGGGCACGGCATCCGCGAGTTCTGCAACGCCACCACGGTCTGGATCGGCGCGAGCTGACGGGCTCGCACCGCGTGCGGTTCAGTCCCCGCCGAGCTCAGTCCTCGCCGAGCACCGCGTACCACTCGGCGTCGTCGGCGTCGAACTGGTCGACCGGCTCGTCCTCCCGGGCGACGCGCTGGACCTGTTCCGCCATGTCGGCCGGCTCGCCCGGGCTGGCACCCTCGTTCTCCATCTGCGCTCTCCTTCGGTCGGTGATCGGTTTCCGGTGAGCGCCCCGGGTCGCGTTGCGCCGGCCCGGGGCGATCATGGGCTGGTCGTTACCCAGATCGATCGTGTCCCAACCGCCGGGCGGCCGGGATGGCCCCGAACGGCGCACGGTACGGGCGGCCGGCGATCTACCATGCAGTTGTGGCCCGAACCTCCCCCGATCCCGCCGAACTCGCCCGCGGCGCAGCTTCGCTGAGCACGCTGGACGAGCTGATGATCGACTGCCGGGCCTGCCCGCGGCTGGTCGCCTGGCGGGAGGAGGCCGCCCGGACCAAGCGCCGCGCCTTCCGGGACTGGACGTACTGGGCCCGGCCGGTGCCCGGCTTCGGACCGCCGGACGCCCCGCTGGCGCTGGTCGGTCTGGCCCCGGCGGCGCACGGCGGCAACCGGACCGGCCGGATCTTCACCGGCGATCCGTCCGGCGATCTGCTGTACGGCGCGCTCCACGAGATCGGGCTGGCCTCCCGCCCGGTCTCCGAGCGGGTCGGCGACGGACTGGAACTGTACGGAGTGCGGATCACCAACCCGGTCCACTGCGCGCCACCGGACAACCGGCCGAACGCGGTCGAGCGCACCACCTGCCGGCCCTGGCTGGAACGCGAACTGGTCCTGCTCCGGCCCGGGTTGCGGGCGGTACTGGTGCTCGGCGGTTTCGCCTGGCAGGCGACGCTGCCGGCGCTCGCCACCGCCGGCTGGCAACTCCCGCGACCGCGACCGGGTTTCGCGCACGGGGCTCGGATCGCCCTGGCCGCGGCGGACGACGGGCCGCCGCTGACGCTGCTCGGCTGCTACCACGTCAGCCCGCGCAACACCTCCACCGGGCGCCTCACCCGCCCGATGCTGCTGGACGCGCTGGGGGCGGCAGCCGAGGCGGCGGGCCTCCGTCCGGGAACGCCGCCGGCCTGATCCGGCGACCGCGACCGCCCGTGCCTCCGGCGGCGACGGGGTGCGCCGGAGGAACGGGCGGATCTCAGCGGTCGGCTCGGCCGGTCGTCAGCTCACCGTGAGGGTGAGCGGGCCCGCCAGCGCCGTGTAGCCGTCGTTGTAGAGGTACCAGACGGCATACGTGCCGGGACCGGAGAGGCTGCTGGTGCCGAAGGTCAGGCTGCCGCTCCCGCTCGGGGCGTACTGCCAGGTCAGCGAGGACTGCTGGCCGGGCGTCACCCCGGTCGGGTAGATCCCGATCCAGTTGGTCGAGCTGGTGGTCGACGCCGGGGTCGAGTACTGGAAGGTGACGCTCGCGCCGTTGGCCACGCTCGGCGTGCCGGTGGTCAGCGTGCTGGTCGGCGCCGGGGTGGAGTTCGGGACGAAGGCGTCGTTGAGCGGCGTCGCGTAGGTGTCGTTGGCGGTGATGCCGGGCAGGCCCAGCGCCGCCTCGATGGTGCGGGCGGTGCTGTAGTGGTCGTAGCGGGTGGCGCTGGTGGTGCCGGCCGGGACGGTGCCCTGCGAGCCGTCGACGATCGCGGCCACCTGGTTGTCGGGCTGGCTGCTGTCCTCGTCCCACGTGACGATCAGCAGCGACTTCTGGGTGGTCCAGGCCGGCGACTGCAGGATCGGCGTCAGGGTCTGCTTCAGCCAACCGTCCTGGGTCTTCAGGCTGGTGGCGTTGCCGTTGCCGGAGGACTCACCGTCGTAGTAGTCGTCGGCGGCGATCCAGGAGAACGCCGGGGTGGTGGCCGCGCTCTGCAGATCGGTGGTCAACTGGCTGGTGTCGAAGAGATGGGCCGCGCAGCGGGTCGAATTGCCGCTGACGTCGGTGTAGTTGATGAACGGCGCGTCGTCCGGCTCGTAGTAGGAGTCGTACTGGGTGGTGGTGTTGCAGGGAGTGCCCATCCCCTGCTCGTACGCCTTCCAGGTCTTGCCGGCCGCCTCGATCCGGTCGCCCAGGTTGGTGCCCGGGTCGTTGACGTGCGGCCAGTAGGTCGCACCGGTGGTGTAGGTGTCGCCGCCCGCGACGGCGAGGTAGTTCTCGTCGCTGGGGTGGTACACGGCGTGGTAGTTCGACATCGACGCGCCCTGTGCCATCAGGCTGTGCAGGAACGGCGTGTCGGTCGGGTCGTTCATCACCTCCGAGTAGTCGGTGTTCTCCATCATGACCATGAAGACGTGGTCGTAGCCGGGCACCTTGGAGACCGGCGGGGTGAGGGCGGCCGCGGTGACGGGGGTGGACAGGGTCAGCGACAGGTTGTCCAGGTAGCCCGACTCCCCGGAGCTCTGCAGGAACTGCACCTCGACCAGGATCGAGCGGGTACCGGCCGGGACGGCGCCGGTGCTGCTGCGGGCGAGGAACGACGTGGCGTCGGAGCGGTCGGCGGCGGAGACGGTGGGCAGCTCGGCGGTGCTGCCGAGCTGCTGGCCCGAGCCGTTCCGGAACTGCAGCGAGACCTGGACGTAGCCCGCGTAGGTGGTCCAACCGCCCAGCCAGCCGGACAGGTTGTAGCTGACGCCGCCGCCGTCGATCGCGGTGGCCGCGGAGGAGACGTCGACGGTCTGCTCCATCGCGCCGTCACCCTGGTTGCCGGGGGCGAAGAACGCCGTGCCGGGCGCGGGACTGGCCGGGTGGGCGAAGCTCCCCGCCGAGTAGCAGATGACGTCCGGGCTGCCGGACAGCACCGTCCAGCCCGGCATGGTGGTGGCCGCGGTCCAGTCGGTGGTGCAGTACCCGGCCTCGGCATCGCCGTTAACGATCAGGTTCCCGCTGGTGGTGGCCGCGCCCGCGCTCGCGGGCGTCACCGCGAGCAGCGCGCCCAGCAGGGCGAATACGCAACCGAGCGCTCGCCAAAGTCGTCTCATCTCCGGTAACCCATCCTGGTTGGTGTGACCGGCCCGGTGTGACCGGCCGAGGTGAACGTCCGTCAGTGCCGGGTCATTGCTAACGGTCCCGGCTGTCCGGGCGGGGAACGCCAGGCCAACACCGGCGCAAGAGATGCCGCTCGGACCGCCCGCCCCGGGGCACGCCGCACCAACGGTCGTTGCGTTGTGTTTCATTTCTGTCACAATTCGTAGTCGGACAGGCGCGATCGGGCGGTACCGCCCTGGTCCCGACCGGTCCGTGCAGCGCTCGCTCCCGATCTCCCGTCCCGTCCCCGCCTCCTCCCCCGGTCGGTGTTCCCGGCTCCCACGCCGGAGTTCCGGCCGCCGCGCGCTGCCCGCGGCCGGGAGGCCTCCGTCCCCAGGGCCGCTGCCCTGCCCAACCAGAGAGGTGGAACCCCGTGTCGCGTCCCACCGACGGCCAGTTCCTCGACCAGAAGATCGACACCTGCTTCGGCCACCCGACCCTGGTCTGAGGCGCGCCCGCGCGGACCGCCGTCCGGGCCGGGCGCCGATGGCGACGTCCGGCCCGGTCCCACGGCCCGTACCTGCCCGCACGTCTCCCAGGAGCCCGAGATGACCACCCGTTCCGACCTCGCCGGCGTCTGCGACGCCCAGCCCGGCACCGGCTTCGGCGACACCGCCGACTTCGAGCGTCCCTTCGACGCCCCACCCTCGCCCGACGAGCTGGTCCAGCTGGCGATGCGCTGGCACTTCGGCCCGCGCACCGGCTCGCCGTACTGGCTGCGGAAGGCACGCAGCCTGCCCTTCGACCCGCGGACCGACGTCAAGTCCCCCGCCGATCTGCTGCTCTTCCCCGACGTCGCCGAGGAGTGGCGCACGGTGCCGGTGGCCGACCTGGTCCCGCGCGGCAGCCTGACCGGGGTCCGGCCGCCCGCCGTCTACGAGAGCGGCGGCACCACCGGCCCGCCCAAGCGGATCATCGACGTCACGGCCTTCGGCCGGATCGCCGGCTGGGCCTGCCACTTGCTCGCCCAACACGCCGACGACGGTCTGGGCCGGGCGAGTTGGCTCTACCTCGGGCCGACCGGCCCGCACGGGATCGCCCAGTTGGTCCGGCTGATGGCCGACCGCTGGCAGGCCCCCTGCCTGACCGTCGACTTCGACCCGCGCTGGGTCCGCCGCTGCCTGCGCCTGGGCCGCCCGGACGACGCACGGCAGTACGTCGCCCACCTGGCCGACCAGGCCGTGGAGTTGCTGCGCTCGCAACCGATCGCCGTGCTGTTCGCCACCCCGCCGCTGCTGGAGGAGATCGCCGGCCGGCCCGCGCTGCTCGACCTGCTGCGCTCGCAGCTGCGGGCCGTGCTCTGGGCGGGGACCACGATGGACCCGGAGACCATGCGGCTGGTGCGTGAGGAGCTGCTGCCGGGGGTCGCGCTGGTCGGGCTGTACGGGAACACCCTGATGGGCACCGCCCCACAACGCCCCAGCCAGGACGGTGATTCGGAGCCGTGCGTGTTCCAGCCGCACCACCCCTACACCATGCTGTCGGTGGTCGATCCCGCCACCGGTGCGGAGGTCGGCTACGGCGAGACCGGCCAGGTGCGGATCCACCACCTGAACCGCGACTTCCTGCTGCCGCAGTCGCTCGAGCGCGACCTGGCGATGCGGATCGCCCCGGTGCCGGCGTTCCCGTGGGACGGCGTGGCCCGGGTGCGCCCGATCGGGCAGTGGCCCGCCGGGGTCCTCGAAGGGGTGTACTGATGCTGCTCGGGCGGGCCCGGGTGAACCGGTCGGCCGTCACCGCGGTGGACGTGGTCCGGCCGTCCGGCGAGTACCGGTCGCTGCTGCGCCGGCCGATCCGCTCGGTCAGCGGCGAGCACCTCGCCGACCTCTCGCTCGCGCCGGGACTGCTGGTCCGCCAGGTCCTGGCCGAGCAGGTGGCCGCGCCGGGCCAGCGCACCGACGACCGACTCGCCGCCATCGCCACCGCCGGCGAGCTGTTCGCCACCGCCACGCTGGCGGGCGAGTCCCCGGAGGACTACTGCCACGCCCAGGCCAGGTGCTCCGGCGCGCCGAGCACGGTGGCCCGTCGTGGCCTGGCGCTGATCGCCTCCTGCACCGCGGGCCTGCGCGAGGACCTCGCCCGGCAGCGGCCGGCCGGCGTGACCACCGACTGGCGCCAGGCGCTGCGCACCGGGCGCCCGCTGTGGTCCCGGCGCGGTCGCACGCTGGCGGTCAGCGCGGCCGGCAACCATCCCGGCGCGCACGCCGTGTGGCTGCCCGCGCTCGGCCTCGGCTACCGGGTCGCGCTGCGGCCCTCGCACCGTGACCCGTTCACGGCGCGCCGGCTGGTGCACGCCCTGCGGGCGGCCGGCCTGGCCCCGGCGTACTGCTCGCTGCTGCCCACCGAGCACGACGCCCTGGACACCCTGGTGGCCGCCGCCGACCTCGCGGTCCTCTTCGGCGGTCCCGACCTGCAGGCCCGCTACGGCGACCGGGCCCGGGTGCGGGTGGAGGGCCCGGGCCGGGCCAAGATCCTGGTCGGCCGCGACACCGACCCACGGACGGCGCTGGACGTGGTCGCCGCCTCGGTCGCCGACCAGGGCGGGGTGCTCTGCACCAGTGCCACCGCCGTCTTCGCCGAGCACGATCCGGCCGGGCTCGCCGCGGCGCTCGCGGACCGGCTCTCCCGGTTGCCGGCGCTGCCCCCGGAGCACCCACGGGCGGCGCTGCCCGTGCTGCCGGCCGAGCGGGCCCGGGCGATCACCGCCACCGCGCTGAGGCAGGCCGGCGGCGCGCCCGAACTGGCCTCGCGTGGCGCCCTGGTGGCCGAGCTCGGGGACGGCAGCGCGGCGTTGCGCCCGGCGGTGTTCCTGCTCGACCGCGTCGACCATCCGGCGGCCGGGGTGGAGCTGCCGTTCCCGTGCGTCTGGGTACTGCCCTGGTCACCCCGGGACGGCGTGCGGCCGCTGCGTGGTTCGCTCGCGCTCACCGTGCTCGGCGCGGACGACCACTTCTTCGGCCGGTGCGCCGCCGAGCCGACCATCCGGCTGCTGCACCGCGGGCCCACCCCGACCTGGGACTGGCCGGCCGGCTCGCCGCACGACGGCTACCCGGGCGAGTTCCTGATGCGGGCGAAGACCCTGACTGACCACCAACTCCACCACAGTGAAGATGAGTTGACCGATGAGTGATCTGGTCGGCCGGTCCGCCGTGGTGACCGGCGGCGGTTCCGGGATCGGCCTGGCCACCGTGCGGGCCCTCGTCGAGCGCGGTGCCAGAGTGACCGCGCTGGACCTCGACCCGTCCCGGGTACCGGCACCGGCCCGGGCGGTGACCGCCGACCTGCGCGACGAGGCGGCCGTGCGGACCGCCGTGGACGCGGCGGCCGCGGCGCAGGGCGGGCTCGACGTGCTGGTCAACAACGCGGCCGTGGCGGGCGGGGCCGGCGGTGTCGAGCAGCACCCGCTCACGCTGTGGCGACAGGTGTACGAGGTCAACGTGCTCGGCATGGTGTGCGCCAGCCGGGCCGCCCTGCCGCACCTGCGCCGCTCGGCGCACCCGGCCATCGTCAACCTCTGCTCGATGGTCGCGACCACCGGGCTGCCGGACCGGGCGATGTACGCGGCCAGCAAGGGCGCGGTGCACGCGCTGACCCTGGCCATGGCGGCCGACCTGGTCGGCGAGGGGATCCGGGTCAACGCGGTGAGCCCGGGCACCACCGACACCCCGGCGATCGCCGCGCTCGCCGCCTCGGCGGCCGATCCACCGGCGGCGCTGGACGACCTGCGGGCCCGGATGCCGATCCGCCGCCTGGTGGCGCCCGAGGAGGTCGCCGCCGCGATCGCCTTCCTGGTCGGCCCGCTCGCCGCCGCGGTGACCGGGACCGTGCTCACCGTGGACGGCGGACTCGGCAGCATCCTCCCGGCCGCGTCGCGGCCGGTCTGACCCCAAGCGCGCCAGGAAGGACGACAGATGCCCAGCGGTACCCGCCGCCTCGCCCCCGAGGCAACCCGCACCGAACGCTACGGCGACCACCTGTTCCGGCTGGACGAGCCGGAACACCGGCGGCTGCGGCTCCTCGGCGAGGTCTTCGACCCGCTGACCTTCCGCTGCCTGGCGAGCGCGCCGATCCCACCGGGAGCACGCTGTCTGGACGTCGGCACCGGCGCCGGCTCGGTGGCCCGCTGGCTCTCCCGGCGACTCCCGGACGGCGAGGTGGTCGCCACCGACCTGGCGCCCGAGCTGCTCGGGCCGCCGGCCGAGCGCAACCTCACCGTGCTGCGCCACGACGTCACCGTCGACCCGTTCCCCGACGGCTCGTTCGACCTGATCCACGTCCGCTTCGTGCTCAGCCACCTGCCGCGGCGCCGCCAGATCCTGCACCAGATGGCCCGCTGGCTGCGGCCGGGCGGGCGGCTGGTGCTGGGTTCGTTCGGCTGGTTCCCGCTGGACTCCTCGCCGCACGAGGACTACCGGCAGGCGATGGACGCGCACTGCCGGCTGACCCGCGACCGGATCGGCACCGACGCCCGCTGGTCGCGCAGCCATCCGCTGCCGCTGCGGGCGGCCGGGCTGGACCGGCTGGGCGTGGAGACCGCCGTCCCGCAGTTGCAGGGCGGCAACGCCGTCGCCGACTTCTGGCGCCGAACACTGGCCGCCGCCGGCCCCGCCCTGCTGGACGGCGGCTACCTCACCGAGGACGCGCTGACCGCGGCGCTGGACCGCCTGCAGGACCCCGGCTTCTGGGACCTCTCGCCCGCCTTCGTGCAGAGCTGGGGCTACCGCCCGCGCTGAGCGTCCCCGGCTCCCCGGCCATCCGGGTCCGGCCCGGCCCCAGGCCCGCACTCGCCGCCGGGACTCACGCGAGGGCACCCGCCGCGGGGGTGGCGTGCTTCCCCGAACCGTGCTTCCCGGGCCGGGGCGACACACCGACCGGCGCCGTCACGGGCGCGCCACCCGGCTCCGCCTCGGGTCGTCCGGCGCCGCGATCGGGTTCCGCGGTGCTCCCGACGGTGCTCGCCCGGCTCCTCGCGGCCCGCAGCGCGGCCACCGTCGGCTCCGGGAACGCCGAGGTGACGGCGATCCGGGCGAACGGCGCGGGCCGGCGCAGATCGACGCAGACCACACCGCCACGCCGGGGACGGACGGCGAAGAAGTCCCGCCCACCCGGATGCCGCCACACCCCCAGGCAGAGCGCACCGGGAATCAGCAGGCCGCTCTCCCGCTCGCCCCGCAGCGCGCGCCACGGGTCCGGCTGGGCGGCGATCCGGTCCACCGCCGTCAGCGGCACCTCGATGTCACCGTGCCGGGCTGCGGCCCGCTCCCACCAGGCCAGTCGGACCAGCAGCCGGTCACCCTCGGCCGTCAGCCTGGCCATCGCTCCCTCCCCTCCCGCTGCGTCGCCGCTCCGTCCGCCCGGTCAGCCGCCGGCCGGCCAACCGGTGCCCGCGGTTCGGCGCTCGGCGTCGGGTGGTCCGAGCTGTTCGGGCTGGACGTGGGCCTGGGCGGCCAGCAGCGGCGCGCCATGACGCTCGGACCGGTGCCCGACGCGGTCCCCGATCTGCTGGCGGGGCGTGCCGGTGGGGCCCGGCGGCATCGGGATCAACCGGCGCGCCACGATCCGGCCCACCCAGCGCCGCCCGCACTCCGGGCACGGCGGGGCACCCGCGGGGGTGTACGGGGAGCCCACCACGACACCGTCCCGCGAGAAGTACTCCCAGTCGTCCCCTTCCAGGTCGCGGTAGTGCTGGACGTCGTAGTCGATGCTCCACCGGTTCCAGCAGTGGCCACACGTGAACTCCGCACGCTCCAGGGCAAGTTCCGTGATCACCGGGTCCACCTCCTCCACCCGCGCATGCTGTTCGTCAGCCGGTCGCCCACGGGCGGGCGCGTGGCCTCCCGCCGGTCCCGCTCACCGAAGGGGCTCGTACGGATCGGCCTCGCGCTCGCGTTCCGCTGTCGACGCATATCCATGCATACCGGTCATATACTCCAGCCTCGTCGGCGTTGGCAAGCCCCTCGGCACGGGGGCGGCGGCCGACGGATCAGTCGCCCTCCCGTGCGATCTCGAGGGCGAGCGCCTGCAGGATCTCCTCCGTCGAGGTCGTGGGTTCCGTCTCGTCGTAGGCGTCCGCAACCGCCTCGAACGCCATGACGAACCCGCTGACCAGGGCACTCAGCGGTTCGGAGAGCTGGCCCAGCACGGACATCCCGACCTCCCTCGCGTCCGCGCCGACCGGTACCAGGAAGTGGTCGGGGATCACCTCGCCGAGCAGGTCCGAGACGTAGTCGGTCCCGACACCACTGCGCAGCCCCGTGAGCGCCGCGATGGCCTTGAGCCTGATCTCGCCCTCGGTCATGGGGCGGGGCTGGGAGGTGAGGTCGGGCCGCGGTCTCGACGTGGCGGCGCCTGGCCGTCCTCGCCCCGGGCATGGTGATCCTCAGGACTCCGTCGGCGAGCGACGCCCTGACCCAGCCGGCCTCGGTGTCGTGCGGGCAGAGTCATCGCAGTTCACCTCCGCGAACGGGGATTCGGGGTACTGCCCCGCTACTTCCATGCTGGTCGCCGGCCGCGCTCCTGGCGAGCGGGAACGGCACCCCGCCTGGTTCACCGTCCGCGACGGGACGGCCACGGCTCATGCGTCGGCGGTGTGCAGTGCGTCCTGTGCCCGGTTCAGGCCGCGGACCACCAGCGCCTCGACGGCGTTCGCACAGCGGTCCAGCAGGGTCGGCAAGGCCGCCTGCTCGGCCGGCGAGAACTCCTGGAGGACGAACTTCCCGACCGGCTGGCCCTTCGGTGGGCGTCCGAGCCCGAAACGGAGCCGGAGGAAGTCGCGCGTTCCCAGCACGTCACCGACCGAACGTGCCCCGTTGTGTCCACCCGGACCGCCGCCGCGCTTCAACCGGATGACACCGAAGGGGAAGTCCAGCTCGTCCTGCACCACCAGCAGGCGCTCGGTCGGCACGCCGTGCGCCCGCAACACGGAGACGACCGGGCGGCCGGACAGGTTGATGAACCAGAGGGGCTTGGCAAGGACCACCCGACGGCCGTCGACCTCGATCTCCGCGACCCGGCAGCTGATCCCCCGCAGCTTGAACCTGGCGCCGTGACGCTCCGCGAGCCGGTCGACGACCAGGAACCCGGCGTTGTGCCGCGTCCCGCCGAACCAGGGTCCGGGGTTGCCGAGCCCCGCGACCAGCCAGCGCTCTTCAGCCTTCATCGACGCGAACCCCCAGGTACCAGTTCACCACCGGCCGCGGCCCCGGCACTCGGCCGGTGATGAAGACGCCGGACGCCCCGTCCGGCCGGACCAGCGAGCCTACCAGCGCCGACGCACTGCCACGGGCCGCCCGGGCAGTCCAGGATCCGCGGCGAGAGGGCGTGGGTCAGTCCGAGCACGGCGCGTCTGGCCGTTGGTGCGGGCGATGGAGTCGGGACGCGGCGAATACGCGGACGGTGCACCGTCGTTGACCAGGCGTCCGCCGACCGGTGACTGCGACCGCGTGGTGCGGAAGGCCTCCCGCGAGCTGGCCCGCGCCGACCCGGTGGGCGCTCGGCAGCCCGGGCGGCACCTCACCGGTGACCGCCGCTCACGGAAGGAGCGCGCCCGAACTCACACCTTCACGCCTGCGCCTGCGCCTGCGCGCACTCGGGGTGGCCCCAGCTGCCTCCCACCTTGGTGATGAGGTCACCCTTGCCGTACGGACGGGTGCACGGGCAGGTCCCGGGGAACCGGGCGGCGAGGGTGGCCCGGCGGCCTCCGGCACCGGACGTCGCGGCCGGCGCGCGGCGCTTGCTCCGGGCGGCGGGGGCGCTGACCGGGTCCGGCGCGGGGAGATCGGCCGCGGTGCCACCGGCCGCCTGCTGGCTGCGCGCGGCGTCGCTGGCGGCCTTGTCGGCGATCGCGTTCAACGGGTCACCGTTCACCTGGTGCGCGGGCACGTACACGAAGGTGACGTCACGGTCCGCGAGGAGCGCGTCGATGCGCTGGATCAGCTCGCGGTTGGCTACCGGCTTGCCCCCGGCGGTCTTCCAGCCGTTGCGCTTCCAACCGGCCAGCCACTTCGTGACCGCGTCGCGGGTGTAGGTGCTGTCGAGCCGCACCTCCAGCGGGACCGTCGGATCCGTCGCCTCCAGCAACTGCTCCAGGGCGGTCAACTCGCCCACGTTGTTGGTGCTGTGCCCGAGCGGGCCGGCCTGCCAGCGCCGGGGCGTTCCGGTGCTGTCCGCGACCACGAAGGCCCAGGCAGCCGGGCCCGGGTTGCCCTTGGCTGCTCCGTCACATGCTGCGATGACTCGTTCGACCATGCCCCTATGATCGCAGGCGCCGCGCCCCGGCCGGTCACACCGAGCGGTCGGCAGTCACGGTCCACGCCGGGACCGTCCCGGCGAGAAGGTGCTCCGGGCCGCTCCGACGTGCCGGATCGGCTGTGGTGGGTCAGCCTGGGGCTATCCCTCCGTCTGATCACCGACCACGCAGGAGGAGCGCCATGAGACGCAGGCACGCCATGGGCATCGCGCTCGCCACCGCCACCCTGTTCGCCGGCACCGGAGCGACGTACGCAACCGGAAGCCACGCTCTGTACCCGGTCGACCGCACTGCCGCCGTCAGCAGCACCCAGATGCCCTCCGCGGGACAGATCGCCGCCCTGTTCGACCAGTGGAACGCGGCCCTGGCCACCGGCGACCCGAACCGTGTCGCGGACCTCTACGCTCCCGACGCGGTACTGCTACCGACCGTCTCCGCCGAAATCCGCACCACCCGGGCCGGGATAGTCGACTACTTCCAGCACTTCCTGGTGAACAAGCCGGTCGGCAAGATCCAGGAGCGGTTCATCAACATCCCGGATCCCACCACCGCGATCGACACCGGCCTCTACCAGTTCACGCTGACGCAGAAGGACGGCAGCAAGACCGAGGTCGACGCCCGCTACACCTTCGTCTACGAGCTGCGCGGAGGCAAGTGGCTGATCATCAACCATCATTCCTCCGCGGTGCCCACCGGTTGACGCGTCCTCGGGCGTCAACCACCGGACCCGGAAGGCCTGTTCGGTACCCCTCGGTACCCTCGGCCGGGTCCCGGGTCGGCCCGGGACCCGGCCGCGACAGCCCTCCCCCACGGTCCGGAGCCACTGTCGGATCCGCTGGACGTCTCGATCAGCCCAGTACGTCGCGGCAGTGTTCCCAGGCGGGCTCGGACAGCAAGGGCCGCCAACGGGTGAACAGTTCCAGCAGCGCGGGGCCGAAGCGGTCGCGCATCTCCGGGCTGACGGCGGCGATGTCCAGTTCGTTGGCCGCCGTCAGTTCGGCAAAGTCCCGGCGCTGCTGGGCGGTCGGCCGGGTCCGCGCGCCGGTGAAACGGTCGGCGAACTCGGCGTCGTCCGCGGCGAGGGTGTGGTAGGAGGCCTTGCGGTCGCAGGACGCGTAGAAGTACACCAGCGCCTCGGCCTCGTCGCCGATGGCCTGTACCAGCTCGCCCCGCCGCTCCAGTGGCAGCAGCGCGCCGGGGAATCCGTCGGTGCCGTAGAAGGCGTGGCACAATCCGGCCGACACCAGCACCGGAGGGGCGCCCCAGGAGGCGAGAAGGGCGCTGACCCGGCGCAGATGAGCCATCAGATGGCCGCCGGGATGGTCGATCGCCTCCGCTCCGGCCGCCCGCAACATCGCCAGTGCCTGCTCGGTCACGGTGCTACCGCCTTTCCGAGGGTCGGATTCTGCCTGGTCCCGATCATAGGAGCGCGCTCCGTGAGCAACTCCGCCAGGCGATCCGCGAATTCGATGAGCCGGTCCAAGCGTGGTCCGTCGCGGGCCACCCGGAACCCGTGGCGGCGGCCCCGGAACGCGGCCCGGACGGCATGGAACTGGGCCCAGCGCCGGGCGCGTTCGAGTTCGGCCGCATCGGCGAAGACGTCCACGGTGCGGTGGACAGCCCTGCGCAGGTCGTCCGCCTCGAGGAGCGTCAGCGCGCGCGACTTGAGCAGTGTGCCGGCGTCGTAGGCGGGATCTCCCGCGTACCCCTTGGGGTCGACGGCCAGCCACGGCTCACGGTCCGCGCGCAGGATGTTCCTCGCGTGGAGGTCGCCGTGGACGAGGGTGTCCGGCTGGACGCGGCCCAGCTCGCGGACGGTCGCCATGGCGGCGTCCACCACGTCACGCGACAGCGTGTGCGTCAGCTCCTCGGCGTCCCCGCGCAGCTGCTCCTCCCAGACGTCGGCCTGCTCCCGCAGTCGGGGCAGGCCGGACGGCGCGCAGACGGCCAGGCGGCGATTGATCCGCCCGGCGACCGTCACCACCTCGTCGTCGTCCTCGACCTCCGCCAGCGTCGACGCCCGGACCCGCTCCAGCAGCATCGCGAACCGCTCGTCGTCGCGCTCGTGCAGCAGGACGGCTCCGCGCCCGCCCCACGCCGTGAACGCATCCGGCTCGTGAACGTTACCGGGGTGCGGGAACGACACCTTCAGCACCGCGCTCTCCTCAACCCGCCGTCGCACCGGGACGATCACCCCGACGCCCCCGTGCATGACCTCGCCGTCCGGCACGCACCCCCAGCGTCCGAGCAACTCATCCACGATCCCGGGCAGTTCGGCGAGCCATGCCGCTCCGGGCTCTCCTTCCCGCTCGACGGTGGTCCGCACGAACTCCTCTGGAATCCCGATCATCCGGGCACCCTACGGCCGGCCGGACGCCGCCGCCAGGCAACCCTCCGACCAGGAGGACCACATCTCCGACCAGGGCACCGGGCGGCCGTTCGCGGCGCAGCTCGCGGGTGCGGAAGCGTCACTCATGGTGACGATCCCCCGCGGCGAACGGTGCCACCGGCGATGGCGAGCGATCACGCGCTCCGAGAACCAGACCGCGCTCCAGTACCTGGCCCGCCGTCAGAGGGCGACTGCCGTACGCCTGGCGTTCATGAGTAAGATCTCACCCGTTCACCGTCTACAGTCGCGTAGACCTTTCGGGCAGCAGCCCCGACCGACCCAGAGAGAACCGCCCCCATGACAGCCCACTCCGCGGTCCCGCTCGCCTTCGACGGCTCCGGCATCGACGGCTCCCTGTTCACCAGCGTCACCGACTTCGCCCGAGACACGAAGTGGCTCAACACCCCGATCGACCTGTGGACCAACGCGGGCCTGGGCGTGTTCGCGATCCTCATGCTGATCGGCTGGTGGAACGCCCGCCGGCGCGACACCCGCGCCATGACGCTCGCCCTGGCCGCACCGGTCGCCGTCGGGTTCGCCTT
The DNA here is from genome assembly GCF_044547075.1 of Kitasatospora sp. NPDC052896. NCBI lineage: Bacteria > Bacillati > Actinomycetota > Actinomycetes > Kitasatosporales > Streptomycetaceae > Kitasatospora > Kitasatospora sp. NPDC052896. The sequence continues at coordinate 265,351 of NZ_JBITZU010000003.1, read as the reverse complement.
CGCCGTCGCCGAGGTGGCCAAGAAGCTGGTGGCCGAAGTACGGCCGTGCTACTCACTGCCGCACGCCTACTTCGTCGACAGCTGCCCGGTCCGCAGCGACTACGCCTTCCCCAGCGGTCACAGCACCACGGCCTTCGCGTCCGTGGCCGCCCTCTACCTCCTCGACCGCCGACTGAGCGCGATCGCCCTCGCCTTCGCCTTCTTCGAGGGATTCACCCGGGTCTACCTCGGGGACCACTACCCGCATGACGTCATCGGCGCCGCCGTCCTCGCGCTGCCGGTCGCCCTCCTGGCCAGCCGGTTCCTCGGCCGTGCCGCGCTCCCCCTGGTGACGCGGCTGCGCGCCGGAGCGCTCGAACCGCTGCTCACCGCCTCCCCCGCCGGAGCCCACGCCGCGCGCTGAGCCCGGCGAGGCCGCCGCCCCACCGTGATCAACCGCCGGCGGGGCTCCGGATGGCCCGGACGATCCGGGCCGCCCAGTCGGCGGGGCGTTCGTGGCCCAGCAGGGCGGAGAGGCGGTCCAGGCGGGCACGGCGTTCGGCGGGAGTGAGGGCCAAGGCGCGGGTCAGGGTGGCGGCGAGGTCCTCGGGCGACCGGGGGTCGGTGAGCAGCGCGGCGGTCGCGAGTTCCGTGGCGGCGCCGGTGCGGTCGGAGAGCACCAACACGCCGGACCGTCCGGCGGTCGACCGGGCCAGGACCGCCTGGGCAGCGATGAACTCCTTGGCGGTCAGGTTCATCCCGTCCTGGAGCGAGGTCACCCACAGCACGTCGGCCGAGAGATACTGGTCGATCACCTCGGCGAACGGGAGGCCACGCGGAAGGTAGTCGACCGGGCGCCAACTCCCCTCCGACCACGTGTGGTTGACGTCGTCGACGCGCTGTTCGAGGAGCCTGCGAGTGGTGTCGTAGGCGGTGATGCCCGGCTCGGGTGGCGGGCAGACCAGCCGGAAGGTCAACCGCCCGCGCAGCTCGGGGTGCCGGGCGAGCAGCCGGGCGATCGTCTCGACCTTCTGCACCGGGGCCTTGGCGTAGTCGAGGCGTTCCACCGAGAGCACCAGCGGACCGTGCCCCGCTCGACGGTGCGCCAGCCGGTCGCGGGCCAGCTCCTCGATCGCCGGGCGGTCGATGCCGAGCGGGTGGACGCCGAGGCGCGGCAGCCCGGGCCGGCTCCCGGACCGGCCCGCGAGCGTGTGCCGGAAGCGGTCGGCGAAGGCCTCGGTGTGGAACCCGGCCCAGTCCAGCGAGCCGAGTGAGGTGCGGATCTCGGTGGCGACGGGCCCGGGCAGGGCGGCGAAGATCTCCGGAGACGGGAACGGCGTGTGGTGGAACAGTCCGATCCGCAGGTCGGGCCGGGCGCCGCGGAGTAGCCCGGGTACCAACCACAGGTTGTAGTCGTGCAGCCAGACGGTCGCCCCGGGCGCTGCCTGCCGGCCGATGTGTTCGGCGAAGCGCGCGTTCACGGTGCGGTAGTCCGCCCACGCGGTGGCGTCGAAGCGCAGCCGGTCCGGCTCGGACATCAGCACCGGCCAGAGGGTCTCCTTGCAGGCCCGGTGGAAGTAGCCGGCCCACTCGCCGGCGGTCAGCGGGAGCAGCGACAGCGGCTCACCGGGGTGCTGCGCGGCGGCGGGGTCGAGGCCGGGGTCGCCGACGGCGGCGGCCACCCAGACTCCCGGAAGGCCGCTGGAGAAGAGGCTGTTCAGGGTCGGCAGGATGCCGTTGGGACTGGCGGGCGGCTGCCACCCCTGAGGCGTCCAGCTCACCGGCGGGCGGTGGTAGCCGACCACCAACGGGTGTCCGCGGCCCGCGCGCTCGGACTCCGGTATCCACCCCAGATCGTCGAGGGCGGCCAGGATCCCGGCCGCACCCCGCTCCTCGGGCCGGTGGACCAGGGCGGACTCGGGGACCGCCGCGAGCAGGGCGGGTTCGGCCCCGCCGACGATCACACCGTGCGCACCCAGCTGGAAGAGCGACAGGTCGTTGAGCGAGTCGCCGGCGACCAGGATCGACTCCACCGGCCAGTCGAGCTTCTCGGCCAGCGCCCGCAGCGCGCTGCCCTTGGAGACCCCCGCGGGCAGCACGTCGAAGTAGCGGTCACCCGAGTAGAGCCAGCCGCATCCGAGCGCGTGGACGGCCGCGGTGATCCGCTCGCTGAGCGCGTCCGGGGCCAGGTGGTACGAGCAGCGACCGTCCTGGGCCACGCCCTCCTGGTAGGACAGCTCGGGGAAGCGGGCCATCGCCTCGCGCACCCGCCGTCGGCCGGGCCAGCTGGCGCGCAGCTGGTCCTGGATGGCCGACACGGGTGCGAACTCCTCCCCGTCGATCACGCTCGCGCCGACGTCGGCGATGATCCAGCGGGGCTTCGGCACCAGCGGATCCCGCAGGATCTCGCGCACCGAGGAGAGGCCGCGGCCGGTGGCCAGCACCACCGTCACCTCGGGATGGCGGGCCAGAGCGGCGTGCAGCCGACGCCGCTCCGCCTCGTCACCGCCCAGGAGCGTGCCGTCCAGGTCGGTGACCAGAATCCTCAACATCTGCCGGATGTTAACAGGATCACACAATTGAGCGAAGAGACGGTTTCGCCCAACACGACTAGTCCGCCGTACTTCTGACGATCAGTCGGCAAAGCGGGCGGACGCCGGTCAGGCGTCGCGCACGACGGGCGTGATCACGGTTTGACGCCAACGCTAGAGTCGGCAGGGGACGTTGTAGGCATCCGTCGGAGTCGGTCGGGTGGCGCGAGGAAGGGGACCGCGTTGGTGAGGATCATGGTCATCGGCGGTGGAATCGCCGGGGCAGCGGCCGCCCTGGCGCTGCACAAGGCGGGATTCGAGGTCACCGTCCACGAGGCGCACCCGAGCACCGGGGAGGACATCGGCGCCTTCCTCACCCTGGCCAGCAACGGCATGCGCGCCCTCGCGCAGTTCGACGCGGCCGAACCGGTCGCCGACATCGGATTCCCGATCACCACCATGGACGTCGTCGACGAGGCCGGAGCCCAACTGGCTGCCGTGCCGCTCGGCGAGCACGAGAACCCGCTGGCCCGCTACCGCTGCCTGCGCCGCGCCGAACTCGGCGCGGTTCTGCAGAGCGAGGTCCGGCGCCGTGGGATCCCGATCCGGTACGCGGCACGGCTCACCTCCGTCACCGAGAGCGCGACCGGCGTCACGGTCACCTTCGCGGACGGCGACTCGGCCAGCGGCGACCTGGTCGTCGGAGCCGACGGGCTGCACTCCACCGTGCGGTCCCAGCTCGACCCGACCGCGGCGGGGCCGGACTACGCGGGTCAGCGTGTCTTCTACGGGTACACCACCGAGGCGGCGGCGCCCGACGACGCGGCGGGCCGGATCACCATGGTTCGCGGCAGCGGCGCCGCGTTCGGCTACCTGGTCTCCCCCGCCGGCGAGACCTTCTGGTTCGCCCGGGTGCCCGGCCCGGCGCTGACCGCCGAGGTGGTCACCAGGACGACGCCGGGGCAGTGGCGGGATCACCTCCTGCCGATCCTGCGGCCCGATCGCACGCCCGCCGCGGACATCGTCGCGGCGACGGACGACAGGCTGATGGCGACCAACGCCCTGCACCTGAGCCCCGGTACCCGCTGGCACGGCCGGCGCACGGTGCTCATCGGTGACGCCGCCCACGCGGCCTCGCCCGCGACCGGCCAGGGCGCTTCGATGGCGCTCGAGGACGCCGTGGTGCTGGCCAAGGCGCTACGCGACGCGGACACCCCCGGCGCGGCGCTGGACGCCTACGAGCGGCACCGCCGGCCCCGCGTCGAACGGAACATCACGGTGAGCGCCCAACTCACCACCAGCAGGACCACGGACCGGACCCCGCCGCCCGGCACCGACGGGCCACCGGCGCGGGACTCCGAACGCCCCGCCCCGCGGGTGGACGAGGAACTGCTGCGACTCCTCGACTGGGACACCCCGCTGCCGGGAACGCGTCGACCCGCCTGAGGAGCCCCGGTGGCAGCCGGGCCGGCGCCGGACCGGTAGGGGGTACTAGCGGGCGAAGTCCTCGGTGAGGATGCGCTGTTGGAGGCGGCGCAGGGCGGTTCCGGGTTCGAGGCCGAGTTCCTCGTGGAGCGTGCGACGGGCGCGCTGGTAGAGGTCGAGGGCGTCGGCGCGGCGGCCGCACTCCAGGAGGGCGATCATCTCCTTCTCCCAGAGGCCCTCACGCAGCGGGTTGGAGCGGCGCAGGGCGCGCAGTTCGGCGAGCGTGGCGGCGTGGCCGCCGATCCGGTGGCTGGCGTCGATCCGCATCTCGGCGGCGGCCAGGCGGGCCTCCTCGAGGCGTTCGGCCTCAGCCCGGACGATGGGAGAGGTGGGGACGTCGTCCATGGCGCCGCCGCGCCAGAGCGCGAGGGCGTCGCCGAGCACGGTGAACGCCCGCTGGTCGGCGCCGGCGGCGAACAGGTCCTGGCCCTCCGCGTGCAGGACCTCGAAGCGGTGGGCGTCCAACCGGGCGGGGTCGAAGACCAGACGGTAGCCGGGGGCCTTGGTGACCAGGACGCTGCGGTCCCGGTCGCCGAGTTGGTGGCGCAGCCGCATCACGTACTGCTGGACCAGGTTGCGTTGATCGAATTTCTGCTGCGCACCTTCGTACCAGAGTTCCTCGACCAGTCGCTCGATCGAGATGACCCGGCCGGAGGCGGACAGCAGCACGGCTAACAGGATCCGGATCTTCGGTGTTTCGACGGGCTTCCAGACCAGCCCGTCGAACAACTCGAGTGCCCCGAGAATCCTGAAGGCGTTCACTCTCGACTCCGCTCGAAGATCTCGGGGTTGGCGGTTGCCAACCGGTCTTCGGGCAAGGGCATTGGTCGGCGCCCCCTCGCCATCTCGTCATGCTATCCGCAAACGATCCAACTGTTGCGCCGCCGGCTCCAGGGAAGTAGCGACCGATCGACGGTAGCGACCGAAGACCTTCCGTGGGGGGGGGGGGGCCCCGCCCCCCCCGCGGGGGGGGGGGCCGCGCCCCCCCCGGGGGGGGGCGGCCCCCCCCCCCCCCCCCCCCCCGGGGGGGGGGGGGGGGGCGGGGCGCGGGG
>NZ_JBITZU010000003.1:0-260294 GCF_044547075.1 Kitasatospora sp. NPDC052896 | reverse complement strand
TCTCGTGTTCAATGCGCAACAGATCACATGTGTGGCGCGCCGGCATCCCGTGTTTTACCCTCCTATGGCCCCCCCCCCCCCCCGCGGGCCGGGGGGGGGGGGGCCCCCCCCCCCGACGGAAGGTCGGACTGCCGCCGGAAGCCGTCAGTCGGTCAGCACCGCCGCACCGTTCATCCCCGGAGCGGGCGCGGGATCCGGCGCCTCGGCGGAGGAAGGGGCGGCGGCCGGCTGACGCCCCGGCAGGAAGAGGGCCGGCAGCAGCGCCAGCGCGGTGAAGAGCATCGCCCACCAGAACGGCGCCCCGAAGGAGCTCGCCAGGCTGTGGGCGACCGGGCCACCGGGCTTCACCTGGTCGAGACTGCGCACACCGACCGGCAGCCTGCCCTTCAGCTTCTGCTGCAGGACGACGGTGAGCACCGTGGTACCCAGGGAGGCACCGATCCGCTGGAAGACGTTGAACGCGCTCGTCGCGCTGGGCGCGGTCTCCCGCGGCACGCTGGCGAAGGCGACCGTCATGGTCGGCAGCATCGAGGCCCCGAGGCCGAACCCGCGCACCACCAGGGTTCCGCTGAGCAGCAGTTGGTCGGGGTGGCCATTGATGAGCGCGTACGGCACGGTACCGAGCACGGCGAGCAGGATGCCGATGACGGTCAGGTTCCGGACCCCCAGCCTGGCGGTGAGGCCGTTCATCAGGACGATCGCCACCAGGTAGCCGATGCTCTGCGGGAGCAGCAGCAGAGCGGACGTCAGCACGCTGGTGCCGCGCACCACCTGGAAGTACATCGGCAACGGGATGAGCACGCCGTACATCGCCATGCTCATCAGGAGCCCGGCCAAGGTGCCGGACCTGAAGTTGGGAACGGCGAACAGCCGCAGGTCCAGCAGCGCCTCCGAACGGCGCCGCAGCCCCCGCACGGCGAAGAGGACCAGCAGCACGGCGCCGGCCACCAGGCCGCCGATCACCCTGCCGGAGCCGAAACCGCCGGCCGAGCCGGCTTCGGAGAGGCCGTAGATCAGCAGGGCCAGACCGGGCAGGAGCAGCACCAGGCCGGCCACGTCGAGCCTGGCGGCGGCCGAGGGGGCGACCGGATTACGCACCTTGGCCAGCACCAGCGCGATGGTGAGCACGCAGAACGGCACGTTGATGAAGAAGATCCAGCGCCAGCTGACGTGGTCGACCAGGACGCCACCCAGCGAGGGACCGATCAGCGGGGCGAACAGGGCGGGAACGGTGACGATGGACATCAGCCTGCCCAGTCGCCTGGGCCCGGCCGCCTGGGCCAGCAGGGCCTGGCCGACCGGGACCGCCAGGCCGCCACCGACGCCCTGGATCACCCGGAAGACGATCATGCTGGAAGCGGACCAGGCCAGTCCGGAGAGCAGCGAGCCGATCAGGAAGACGGCCTGGGCGAAGATGACCGTCTGCTTCGCGCCGAACCGAGCCGTGGCCCAGCCGCTCATCGGGATCGCCGCGGTGATCGCGAGCAGATACCCCGTCACCACCCACTGGACGGTGGGCAGGTCGGTGTTGAACACCTTGGCGAGCGGCCCGATGGCGACGTTGATGATGGTCGCGTCCAACAGACTGGCGAAGCCGCCTAACGCCATGATGCCGCTGAGCCACCAGAGTTCTGGAGTGATGCGGTCGGAGGCGGCCGTCTCGGCCGGCGCCTGGGCTGTATTCACGAGTGGTCTTCCCCTATCGATGCTCGACCCCGGAGCGTCATGGTTCCACAACACTTGTCATCTGCGCAACACTTGTCGAATAGTTCGCTCCGGGGCCTGCCGCCCGGGCCGATCACGCGGCGGCGAGCAGCTGCTCCGCGATCGCGTCGAGGATCCACCGGCCCGACTCCGCCAGGAAGAAGTGGCCGCCGGGCACCCGCGAGAGGTGGAAGCCGGCCGTGGTCTCCGCCGCCCAGCCGGCCATGGCGGCCGCGGTGACCATCGGGTCGGCGGCGCCCACGAACCCGCGGATCGGCACGGTCAGCCGCTCGCCCGGCCGCGGTCGGTAACCCGCGAAGACGGCCAGGTCGGCCCGAAGCACCGGCAGCACCCGGGCCAGCAGTGTCGGTCGGGCCAGCACGCTCTGCGGAGTGCCGCCGGCGCGCCGCAGCCACCCGGTCAACTCGGCGTCCGAGCCGCGCCACTCCGGCTCGGCGCGCAGCGAGTTCGGTGCCACGGCGGCACCGACGAAGAGCGCGAGCGGTCGGCGCGAACGGGGCGAGCGGGCCAACTCGTGTGCCAGGGCGAGGCCGACGATACCGCCCATGCTGTGGCCGTAGATCCCGTAGGGGCGGTCCAGGTACGGCTCCAGGGCGCCGGCGAGCTCCTTGGCCAGCACCCGGGCGTCGTCGAACGGGGGCTCGGCGAGCCGCCGTTCGCGCCCGGGCAGTCGCACCGCGAGGACCTCCACCTCGGCGGCGGCCCCCACCGCGCCGCCGGGTACCGCGCGCTGCCAGTCGCGGTAGACCCCCGCGCCGCCGCCCGCGAACGGCAGGCAGAACAGCCGGAGCGGCCGCGCCGGACCGGGCCCGGCCGCCGGCCGGATCCAGGGATCCCGCGCTCCGCCCACTCCCGCCCCCGCCGCCATCCGACCGCCCCTCTCCGTCCAGCCACCCGGATCCGCCACCCCGACCGGGCCGTCGCCCCCGACCGTGCCACCGCCTACCCGGTCCACGCAGCCGCGAACGAGCTGACCGTGCGAGGGCCGCGGGGATGACCCGGGTGACCTGACCGGTCGGGTACCTCGATGTGCGCTCCGCCGCGCCTTCGCAGGGGCAGTCCGTTCGAGGGGTAACGACACCGGCGCAGCGGGCGAGACTCGGTCAGCGAACGTCAATTCCCCGAGCCGAAAGGTGGATCATGAGGGCAAGTTCCGGCGGGACGGCGGTCCGCCTGGCGCGGCTGTCCCGCCACTGCGACGAGCGCTTCCTCTTCGTACCGATGGATCACTCGGTGGGCGACGGCCCCATCGTCGCCGCTTCGCGCTTCAACGCACTGGTCCGCACCGCGGCGGAGGGGGGTGCGGACGCCGTCGTGGTGCACAAGGGACGGGCCGCGAGCATCGACCCGGCCCTGCTGCGGAGCTGCTCGCTGATCGTGCACCTGAGTGCCAGTACCGCCCACGCGCCCGACGTCGACGCCAAGGTGCTGGTCGGTGACGTCGAGGAGGCGATCCGGCTGGGCGCCGACGCGGTGAGCGTGCACGTCAACATCGGCTCCGACACCGAGAGCCGGCAACTGGCCGACCTCGGTTCGGTGGCCGAGGCCTGCCGACGCTGGAACGTGCCGCTGCTGGCGATGGTGTATCCGCGCGGCCGGCGGATCGCCGATCCGCACGACCCGCTGCTGCTCGCCCACGTCGTCAACGTGGCCGCCGACCTCGGTGCCGACCTGGTGAAGACCACCTGGTCGGCACCACTGGAGCGGATGGCGGAGGTGGTGGCCAGCTGCCCGATCCCGGTACTGACGGCCGGCGGTCCGAGTGACCGCGGCGTCGACCCGGCCGCCTTCGCCGCCGGCGTGATGGCGGCCGGTTGCGCCGGACTCGCCGTCGGGCGCGCCTTCTTCGAGAGCGGCTCGCCCGCCCGCGTCATCCGCGCGCTGTCCGCCGTGGTGCACCAGGCCCCGGCCGGTACCCACGACGGCTCGCTGACCACCGACGGGCTCAGCCCGATCCAGCCCGTACCGGTCCGCTGAGCGGACGGCCGGGGTCCTCGTGACGGGCCCGGCCGCGGCTCCAGCCGGCGCAGCGCTTCGCACAACCATCAACGGAGACACCGCAATGCATGAAGAGACCCGTGAGTTCATCCTGACCGTGATCAGGGACGTGATCAACCTCCCGTTGCCCGACCGGGTCGAGGACGACCTGCCGCTCGGCGAGGAGGGCCTGGGCCTGGAGTCGCTCGCCATGATCGAGCTGGTGCTCCAACTGGAGGCCCGGTTCGGCATCGAGCTACCCGAGGAGGAGCTCGACCCAGCCGTCGTCACGGACCTCGGCTCGCTCGTGGCGACCGTGGTCGACCGGCGGTCGGCACCGGCGGTCGGCAGCGTGGCCCGGTGATCGCGGAAGCCGAGGTCGTCCGCCTCCTGGAGGACGGCGGCCTGCCCCTCGGCGACTGGCACAGCGACACCGAACTCGTCCTTGACTCGCTCACCTTCACCTGGCTGGTCCACCTGCTGGAGGAGCGCCACGGGATCGTCGTCGCCGAGGAGGACGAGGAGGAGCTGGCCGCCAGTGAGTCCGTGGGCGCGTTGCACCGCAACCTGCTCCGGCTCCTGCCCGCCGGTTCCGGCCGGGAGGAGGCCCACCGTGCCCGCTGAGGTGGCGATCACCGGCTTCGGCGTGCTGACCGCCTTCGGGTTCGGCGCCGACGCGCTGCGCCAGGGCGTCTTCGCGGGCAGGTCCGGCTTTGTCCCCGTCACCCGCTTCGACCCGACGCCCTTCCACGCCGACCGGGCCGCCACCTACCAGGGCGCCGGCCCGGAGATCCCGGGCGTCCCGGTCGAACCCGGGTACACGCCCACCCAGGCCGAGGTACTGCACGCGTGCACCGCCGAGGCACTGCGGATGGCGGGCACCGACGCCCTCGGTGCCCCCGTCCTGCTGGGTACCAACGGGGACCACGCGGCGGCCCGGCGGTTCTGGACCGACCACGCCGAGGGGAGCACCGACCCGCGGACCCTGGACAGCCTGCCCGCCGCGCTGCCGCACCGGATCGGCGAGGCGTTCGGCCTCGGCACCCCGCGGCTGGCTTTCGTCAACGCCTGCGTCGCCTCGACCAACGCGATCGCGCACGGTGCCGAGCTGATCCGGCGCGGAACGGTGGACACGGCGGTGTGCGGCGGCGCCTACCTGGTCACCGAGGACGTGTTCGCCAAGTTCGACTCCGGCAAGGCGCTGAGCCGGGAGGGAGTCGTGCGCCCGTTCGCGGCGGGCCGGACCGGGCTGCTGCAGGGCGACGGCGCGGCGGTGCTGGTCCTGGAGTCCACCGAGCGCGCCCGCCGGCGCGGGGCCGAGGTGCTGGCCGAGCTGGCCGGTTGGGGCCTGGCGGCCGACTCCTACCACGTCATCAAGCCGCACCCGCGCGGCGAGGGGCTGGCCAGGGCGGCCACCACCGCGCTGCGCCGGGCGGGGCTGGCGCCGCGGGAGATCGGCTACGTCAACGCGCACGGGACCGGCACCCCGCTGAACGACGTGGCCGAGACGGCGGCGCTGCACCGGCTCCTCGGCCCGCACGCGCCGAACGTGCCGGCGAGCTCCACCAAGAGCAGCACCGGCCACATGCTCGAAGCGACCGGCGCGGTGGAGGCGGTGATCACGCTGCTCGCGCTGCGGGACGGCGTGCTGCCGCCCACCATCGGCTACCGGGAGCCGGATCCGGCCTGCGACCTGGACTACGTCCCGAACCGGGCCCGCCCGGCCCGGATCCGCCACGCGCTCTCGCTCAACGCCGCCTTCGGCGGGGTGAACGCCGCCCTGGTGCTGAGGCGGGTGTGAGCGCCGTGCTCCAGCCACCACTCAAGACCGACGCGCAGCTCACGGAGGGGAACCCGATGCAGACACCGCTCGAACAGCCGCTGGTCGTCGTGGCCGGGGCGTGCCTGGCCCCGTGGGGGCCGGCCGCCGACGGCCTGCCCGGTGCCGCACCGGTCGAACTGCCCAACGTCCCGGGCTTCGTGACCTCGCGGTTCAGCCCGCTGGTCGCCGCCGTCGCGGACGCCTGCCTCGGTGGGCCGCAGGCCGGATCCGGCCTGTCGGCCGCCCGCGCCGAGCGGACCGCGATCGTGCTGGCCACCGTGTTCGGGGACACCACCACCCTGGACACCGCGAGCCGGCGGATGGTCGAGGGCCAGGTGCACAGCCCGCTGCTGTTCTTCCAGTCGGTGACCACCTCCGTGCTCGGCCACCTCAGCAAGCGGTACGGCGTCACCGGCCCGATCAGCTGTGTCTCCGCCTGTGCCGAGCCGGCCCCGGAGGCGCTGCGACTGGCCGAGGTCATGCTGGACGACGACTGGCTCGACCAGGTGCTGGTGATCGGCGTCGAGATCGCGGCCAACGAACGCGTCGACTGGGTCCGGGGGCACCTGGGCGACGCGTGTCCGCTCGACACGCCGCCGCGGGGCGATGCCGCCGTGGCGCTGCTGCTGCGTCGGGCCGGCGCGGACGACGCCGGCGGGCCGGCCACCCGGGCCGACGCAGCCGCGTCCGTGCTCTCCGCCTACGGCTGGCTGGCCCCGCTGGCCGCGCTCTGCCCCCAGGCCGGGCGGCAGCCCGCCGCCTGATGTCCGACCGATCCCACCCGAGGAGTTCCCGTTGGACCGAATCAGCTTCGGCGCCTTCCTCTCACCGCTGCACCCGCTGGGTGAGGACCCGGCCCTGACCCTCTGGCGCGACCTGGAACTGGCCCAATGGCTGGACCAGTTGGGCTACCAGGAGCTCTGGGTCGGCGAGCACCACTCGGCCGGCTGGGGCACCGTCAGCTCGCCCGAGTTGTTCATCGCCACCGCCGCCGAGCGGACCAGACACATCCAGCTCGGCAGCGGCGTGGTCAGCCTGCCGTACCACCACCCGTTCATGGTCGCCTCGCGGGCCGTCCAGCTGGACCACCTGACCCACGGACGCTTCACCCTCGGTGTCGGAGCCGGCTCGATCCCGTCCGACATGCACATGCTCGGCATCGACCCGGCGGACACCCGCCGTCGCACCGCGGAGTCGCTGGAGGTGATCCACCAGCTGCTGACCGGCGAGAAGCCGGTCACCCGGCGCACCGACTGGTTCGAACTGCGCGACGCCAGGCTGCAGTTGCGCCCACGCTCGGCGGCCGGGCTGCCGATGGCGGTGTCCAGCGCGGTCTCCCCGTTCGGGATGCGGCTGGCCGGACAGTACGGGATCAGCCCGCTCTCCTTCGGCGTCCCGCCCCGGCCGGGCGCCTCGATCGACGACCTGGCCGGCCAGTGGCGGTACGCCGAGGAGTCGGCGGCCGAGCACGGGCGCGCGCTCGACCGCGCCGACTGGCGGGTCGCCCTGTCGGTGCACGTCTCGGAGAGCCGCGCGCAGGCCCTGGACGAGCTGGTCGATGGCTGGATGCGCTACCGCAACGAGTACTGGAGCCTGGTCGGCGCGCCGCCGGTGGACTCGCGGGCGGCGGCCCGCAAGACGCTGGAGGAACTGATCGACCGGCGCGCCACGATCATCGGGTCGGTGGACGAGTGCGTCGCGGCGCTGCGGGACGTGCAGGAGGCCACCGGCGGGTTCGGCCGGCTGCTGGTCACCGTGCTGGACTGGACGGACCGGGCGGCGCTGAAGCGCAGTTTCGAGCTGCTCGCCCGTTTCGTGGCACCCCGGTTCAACGGCGCGCTGAACGGAGTCGCCGGGTCGTACGCGTGGGTCTCGGAACAGGCCCGGGCCCAGGCGGCCGCCCGCTAGGGCAGGCGGTCGTCCCCGCCCGCGTCCTTCGGAACGGGCGGGGCGACCGCCTTCCCCGCCGGCTCACCCGCCGTACCAGGTCACCAGTTCGCGCTTGAGCACCTTGCCGCTGGGACCGAGCGGCAGCGCGTCGGTGAACTCCACCCGGCGCGGGTACTTGTAGGCGGCCAGCCGCTCCTTGCTCCAGGCCACGATCTCCGCCCGCAGGGTGATCCCGGGGCGGGCGCCGGGCCGGGCCACCACCACCGCACAGACCTCCTCGCCGTGGACGGAGTGCGGCAGGCCGATGACGGCCACCTGGGCGATGGCCGGGTGGCGCATCAGCACCTCCTCGACCTCGCGGGGGTACACGTTGTACCCGTTGCGCAGCACCATGTCCTTCTTGCGGTCGACGACGGTGAGATAGCCGTCCGGGTCCTTGGTCCCGAGGTCGCCGGAGCGCAGCCAGCCGTCCACCAGCACCTCGGCGGTGGCCTCGGGGCGGTTGAGGTAACCGGCCATCACGTTGTGGCCGCGCACCACGATCTCCCCGACCTCGCCAGCGGGCAGCAGTTCGATCCGGCCCTCCAGCTCGGGCCTGGCGATCTCCACGTCGACGCCCCAGACCGACTTGCCGACCGTGCCGGGGCGGGTGGGCCAGGCGCGCTGGTTGTAGGCGACCACCGGCGAGGCCTCGGTGAGGCCGTAGCCCTCGTAGACGGTGCAGCCGAAGACCTGCTGGAACTCCTCCAGGATCCGCACCGGCAGGGCGGCACCGCCGGAGAAGGCCCGGTCCAGGGCGGGTCGGCGCGGGTCCCCGGCCGCGGCGTCGAGCAGGGCCGCGTACATCGACGGCACTCCCATGAACACCGTGCAGCCGCGGGTCACCATGAGGTCGAGCGCCCGCGCCGGGTCGAAGCCGGCCGTCAGCACCATGGTGGCGCCGGCCCGGAAGCAGGCACCCATGCCGCAGATCTGGCCGAAGGTGTGGAACAGCGGCAGGACGGCCAGCAGCACGTCGTCAGCCGTGAAGTCGAACGGCGAGAGCATCGTCACCGCGATGTTCATGGTGACGTTGAGGTGAGTGAGCATGGCACCCTTGGGGTGCCCGGTGGTGCCGGAGGTGTAGAGGACCACGGCCAGGTCGCCGGGCTCGCGCGGCAGGTAGTGGCCGATCGGGTCGGCCTGATCGGCGAGCGCGTCCAACCGTGCCGATCCCCACCGCTCGTCGGCGACGGCGGTGCGGACGGTGAGCACCGGCACCTCGGCCGCCTCAGCGCCCTTGCCACCCTCCGCCAGCAGCGGCCCGGCGCAGACCAGCACCCTGGCGCCGGAGTCGCGCAGCACGTAGGCGATCTCCTCCGCCCTGAGCAGCGCGTGCACCGGCACCACGACCGCGCCGATCGCCAGGGCGCCGTAGTACGCCATCGGGAACTCCGCCGAGTTGGGCAGCAACAGCGCGACCCGGTCGCCGGGGCCGACCCCGTGGTCGGCCAGCACGGTCGCGTACTTGCGTGCCTGGTACCAGAGTTGTCGGTACGTCAGGTTTTCCTCGTCGAGCACGATCGCCGGGTGGTCCGGGCACCGGGCCGCGGACTCCGCGAGAACCGCCGCCACCGAGAGAGACATCAGCACTCCACTCATGGATCGTCGTCCGGCCGGCGGCGGTTCACCACCGGCCCTGGAGAACCGTCGGCGCCGACCGACCGCGGAACCCGTCCGGCCGGCGCCGACGCTTGGCACTTCGTCCGCACAGGGAGCTCAGACGGTGGACCGCTGCCCGGCGCGCGGGATGCCGAGGTCCTGCCAGACGCCCTCGACCGCCTCCCCGAACTTCTCCACGTCGCCGGTGGTGTGGGTGGCGGAGGGGGCAACCCGCAGGATCTCCTCGCCAGCCCGCACGCTCGGCGCGTTGATCGGCTGGACGTAGATCCCGTGGCGCTCCAGTAGCAGGGCGGACGCCTGCCGGCAACGAGCGTCGTCGCCGACGAAGAGGGAGACGATGTGGGACCCGTCCGACAGGAACGGGATGTCCCGCTCCCTGAGCAGCCGGTGCAGCAGCCGGGCGTTGGTCGCCAGTCGGGTGCGCTCCTGGTCCGAGGAGCGCAGGTGCTGGACGGCCGCCAGGGCGCCGGCGGCGGTGGCCGGCGGGATGGAGGTGGTGAAGATGAAGCCGCGGGAGAAGCTCCGCACCGCCTCGACCAGCGCGGCCGGGCCGGCGACGTAGCCGCCCGCGGTGCCGAATCCCTTGGCCAACGTGCCCATCACGACGGTGAACTCGTCGGCGATCCCGGCGCGGGCCGCGATGCCGGCACCCTGCGGGCCGTACATCCCGACCGCGTGCACCTCGTCGACGAAGGTGGTCGCCTCGTACCGCCGGGCGAGCTCGGCGACCTCGGCGAGCGGCGCGACGTCGCCGGACATCGAGTACACCGACTCCAGGACGATCAGCTTGGGTCGCTCAGGATCGGCGGCGGCCAGCAGCTCCGCCAGGTGCGCCACGTCACTGTGCCGGAAGATCCGCTTCTCGGCGCCGGAGTGGCGCAGCCCGTCGATGATCGAGGCGTGGTTGAGCTCGTCCGAGAAGACCAGGGTGCCGGGCGCCCGGCCGGCCAGCACGGTCAGCGAACCGTCGTTGGCGGTGTAGCCGGAGGAGAAGACCAACGCCGCGTCCTTGCCGTGCAGCGCCGCGAGTTCGCGCTCCAGCAGCACGTGGTAGTGGTTGGTGCCGGCGATGTTGCGGGAGCCGCCGGACCCCGCGCCGAACGCGTCCACGGCGTTCCTGGTCGCCTCCAGGACGAGCGGGTGCTGGCCCATGCCCAGGTAGTCGTTGCTGCACCAGACGCTGATCTCCAGGTCGCCGCCGCCCGGTTCCGGTCGCGCGACGGCGCTGGGGAACCGGCCGGCCCGCCGGCCGATCTCCAGGAAATCCCGCCGCTGGGCGCCGAGCTCCCCCAACTCCCGCGCGAAGAAGTCCAAGTGCTTGTTCATCGAGTCAACTCGCTCTCTGTGTAAGGAGTCGGCGCGGTCTCGCGGGACCGCAGCCGCGGCTTGTCGGGCTTGCCCGAGGCGTTCAACGGCAACTCGCAGAGCAGCAGGACCTCTTCGGGCACGTGCAGGGCGGACAGCACCGCACCCACCCGCGCCCGGACGCCCTCGGCGGTGACCCGCGCACCGGGCCGCGGCACGATCGCCGCGTGCAGGTGCTCGTTGTTGTCCAGGTCGCGCACCCCGTACACGACGGCCTGCGCCACCTCCGGCATCGCCAGGAGCTCGCGCTCGACGACGGCCGGGTAGACCTTGACGCCGCCGGTCTTCACCACGTCGGCGACCCGGTCCAGCAGGTGCAGGTAGCCGCGCTGGTCGAGCCGGCCGATGTCGCCGGTGCGGTACCAGCCGTCGCGCAGCACCAGCGCGCTGAGCGCCGGGTCCGCCCAGTAGCCGGACATCAGGTGCGGGGAGCGCACCCAGACCTCGCCCACCGCGCCGACCGGCAGCCGTTGCCCGGTGTCCTGGTCGCGGACGGTGACCTCGACCTCGGGGAACGGGCGGCCGACGGTGTCCAGCAGCGTCGGGTCCTGGTGATCACCCGGGTCGAGCAGGGTGATCCGGCCGCTCTCGCTGGTGCCGTACCCCTGCACCAGGACCGCGCCGAAGACCGCGTTCGCCTCGGCGAGGCGAGCCGGCGCCGCCGCGCTGCCGCTGTAGATGAGCTGGCGCAGCGAGGACAGGTCGGCGGGCTCGGCGCGGTTCTGGTCGAGCACCTGGTAGAGGTGGGCGGTGGCCAGGAAGGTCCGGGTGATCCGGTGCTCGGCGACGGCCCGCAGCAGGGCGGCCGGTTCCAGTCGCTCATGCAGGAAGACAGCGCCGCCGGCGGCGAGCACCGCGTCGGCCATCGGACCGGCGGTGTGGCTGAGCGGGGTGGCGACCAGCAGCCTGGCCTCCGCGCCCTCGGCGACCGACGCCTCGGTGGCGCGTACCGCGCTCTCCCAGGCCCGGGCCGGCAGGCTGATGCCCTTGGGTCGACCGGTGCTGCCGCTGGTGAACGTGACCAGCGCGAGCGCCGCCGGCTGCCAGGCGGCGGCCGGCTCGGGGCCGTCGGGCTCGGCCGGGGCGGCCTCGCCGACGCCCACTCCGAAGCCGGTGACCGCGATCCGGCCGCGCGCCCGGTCGGCCAGCAGCCGTGCGCGGTCGAGGTGCCGCGGGTCGGTGAACAGCACGGCGGCGGAGGTGTCCAGCAGGATGCGCAGCTGGGCGTCGGCGGCCAGCGGCAGCGTGGTCGAGCCGGGGTTGGTGGAGCGCAGGTAACAGACCGCACCGCCCAGCAGGTGGGTCGCGTAGCGCACCACGAGCATGTCCGGACTGTTCGGCGCGACCAGGACACCGACCACGCGGCCGGGCCCGACACCCAGCCGGCGCAGGGCGTGCGCGGCGCCGGTGACGGCGCGGGCCAGCTCGGCCGCCGGAACGGTCCGCCCGTGCCAGTGCAGGGCGGTACGGTCCGGGTCGGCGGCCAGCGCGGACATGATCCGGGCGGCGTAGCCGTGGTGCCCTGTCCACCAGCCGTCCGCAGCAGCCATGGTGACCTCCGATTCAGCGCGCGACGACGTCCGCTTCGGCACCGCGGTCGGTGCGGCGCCAGGACAGCTTCCCGGCGTCGCCGGGTGACGGAAAGATTCGGACGGGCTGCCTGATCGGGGCGGCTGAGCAGCGCGCGACGGCTCGGGCAGGCCGGCGGCGGGTTGGGGGTAGCCGGTCGGCCAGGGTGGCACCTCGTCGGCCGGGGTCCGGTCGAGCAGCCCTATCGAGCCTGGCCCGGACCGGTGCCCGCTGGCAGAGTTCGAAGCCCCGAGGCACCGGGTACCGCCGGACGCCCGGGCACCGGCTCACCTCCGTTGGCGGACTCCGCCGTACCCGCGCAGTAGGGATGATCTCGTTGAAATTCGCCTGGGTTGATCTCCGTTCCACCGCTGCGGAGCAGCGCGAGGCCGTCGTCGACGCCGCGATCCACGCACGGCTGGCAGGCGTCCTCGACGACCGGCTGGCCACGCTCGCCACGCTGCCGCCGACGGTTCAGAAGGTCCTGCTGACCGAGCCCGGCACGGCCCTCGCACCGGAGGCCGACGAGGTCGCCGACGTCGTGCTCACCCGGGTCGCGACCACCGCCGAGCTGGACCAGCTGAAGCTGACCGCCGGGAAGGCCACCGGTGCCTTCGTCGAGGTGATCGACGACGCCACCCTCACGGTCGCCTGCGCCGCCGCCCAGACGCTGGCACACACCGTGGTGAAGTTCCGCGACCCCACCAAGATCCCGCTGGAGATCGTGATCGCGGCGGCCGACCGGAGTTCCGGACGGCTGATCTGCGAGGCGGCCGACCTGGAGGAGGCCGGCATCATCGTCGACGTCCTGGAGAAGGGCTCGGACGGCCTGCTGCTGGCGCCCCGGGACGCCAACGACGTCTTCGGCCTCACCACGCTGCTCGGCTCCAGCACGCCGGACCTCGAACTGACCACCCTCACGGTGGAGTCCATCGAGCACAACGGCCTGGGCGACCGGGTCTGCGTCGACACCTGCACGCACTTCGCGCAGGACGAGGGCATCCTGGTCGGCTCGTACGCCCACGGCTTCGTGCTGTGCGTCAGCGAGACCCACCCGCTGCCGTACATGCCGACCCGCCCGTTCCGGGTCAACGCCGGCGCCCTGCACTCCTACGTCCTCGGCGCGGACAACCGCACCAACTACCTCAGCGAGCTGAAGACCGGCAGCACCGTGCTGGGTGTGACGGCCGGCGGCCGGACCCGGCGGATCGTGGTCGGCCGGGTGAAGCTGGAGTCCCGCCCGCTGCTGACCGTCCGGGCGAAGGCGGAGAACGGCACCGAGGTCAGCCTGACCCTGCAGGACGACTGGCACGTGCGGGTGCTCGGCCCCGGCGCGACCGTCCTCAACTGCACCGAGCTGAAGCCCGGTGACCAGCTGCTCGGCTACCTCGCCACCGACAAGCGCCATGTCGGCTGGCCGGTGGGCGAGTTCTGCATCGAGAAGTGAGCCACGAGGGGACGTGTGATGACCGACGGCACGGACTTCGAGACGTGGTTCGGCACGCTCCTGGCGGGCGCCGCCCGCCAGGACGCGGCCTGGGCCACCCATGGTGAGACCGTGGTGCGCCACCGGACCCTGCGGGCCGAGGTGGACCGGGCCCGCGGGATCCTACGGGCGCACGGCGTCACCGCGGGCAGCACGGTGGCGGTCCAGGTGTTGCCGAGCTTCACCCTGCTCTGGTCGCTGTTCGCGCTGTGGACCTCCGGCGCCCAGGTGATGCTGCTCGACCCGCGGCTCACCGCCGCCGAGACCACCCGGCTGCTGGAGCTGTGCGAGCCGCAGTTCCACCTCACCTCCGGTACCGCGGCCCAGGTCTTCACGCCGTTCCGGGCCGAGTGCGAGGTCGTGGTGGAGCGCCGCCCGCTGGGCCGGCCCGCACAGGGCGCCCACCGGCTGATCCAGTTCTCCTCCGGCTCCACCGGCCTGCCCAAGGTGATCGGGCGCACCGGCGACTCGTTGCGCGCCGAGGTGGACCGCTTCGGGCAGTTGCCCGAGATGCCTGGACGCGGCGAACACGTCCTGCTGCTCAGCTCGTTGGCGCACTCCTTCGGTCTGCTCGGCGGGGTGCTGCACGCGCTGTCGGCCGGCGCGGTGCTGCACTTCGCGGGCAGCCTGCGGCCGCACGAGCTGCGGCGGGTGCTGACCGGGCGCCGGGTCAACGCGGTGTTCGGCGTCCCGGCCCACTTCCACCTGCTGAGCCGGATCCCGGCCCTGCCCGCGCTGCCGGACCTGCGGCTCGCGGTCTCCGGCGGCGAGAGCCTGCCCGGCGAGGTCTACGACCGTTTCCGCGAGCGGTACGGCGTGCGGATCGGCCAGGCGTACGGCATGACCGAGGCCGGCATCATCGCCACCGACCTGACCGGCCGCGACGCGCCGCCCGCCGTGGGCCTGCCCGCGCCCGGGATGCGGACCGCCGTGGTGGACGGGACGCTGCGGGTGCGGCTGCCCGAGAACCCGTACCTGCACGCCGATCTCGGCGACCGGTACGTGGACGGCTGGTTGAACACCCGGGACCGCTGCACGGTCCGGGCCGGCTCCGGCGTGCTGGAGATCACCGGCCGGGCGGACACCATGGTGGCGATCGGCGGACTCAAGGTCGACCTGACCGAGGTGGAGGCGGTGCTCGCGGAGCACACCGCGATCTCCGAGGTGGTGGTCGTCTACGGTGAGGCCATCGAGGCCCACCTGGTGCTCCAACGAGAGCTGCCCAGGGCGGAGTTGCTGGCGTGGTGCAAGGAACGGCTGAGCCCGTACAAGATCCCCAAGGCGTTCCACTTCCGGACCGCGCTGCCGCGCACCTCCAACGGGAAGCTGGTGCGCAACCGGGAGTTACTGCACTCCGCCGCCGAACGCGGCCGGCAGGTGATGGTCCGGTGATCGACCGTGGCTTCCGGGGCGCCCGGCCGGAACCCTTCACGGTGGACGTCGAGCGCGGCCGGCTGCGGTTCTTCCACCAGGTGCTGGGCACGGTGGACCGGGTGTTCACGGATCCGGCCGCCGCCCGGGCGGCCGGACACCCGGACCTGCCGGTTCCGCCCACCTTCCTGTTCGGCCTCGAGCTGGAGGACCCGGCTGATCTGTTGACCGAGATGGGCGTCGACCTCGCGCGCGTGCTGCACGTGGAGCAGGGCTTCGTCTACCACCGCACGGCGCACGCGGGCGAGCGGCTCACCTTCGCCCCGGTGATCACCGACCTGTACCAACGGCAGGGCGGAGCGCTGGAGTTCGTCGTGCGTGACACCGCGGTCACCGACGCCGCGGGCGAGCCGGTGGCCGATCTGCACCAGGTGATCGCGGTCCGCCGCGTCATACCGGAGGAGGCGGGATGACCACGTTCAGCCTGGCTGGGGCCGAAGTCGGGGACGAGCTACCGGAGTTGCCCGAGCAGACGGTCACCTGGGCCCTGCTCGCGCTGTTCGCCGGCGCCTCGGGCGACCACAACCCGATCCACGTCGACAGCGACGCGGCTCGCGCGGCTGGCCTGGACGACGTGATCGCGCACGGCATGCTGTCGATGGGTCTGCTCGGGCGGCTGCTCACCGAGTTGGTGCCGGTCCAGGACCTGCTCTCCTTCCGGGTCCGCTTCTCGGCGGCCACCCCGCTGCACGCACGGCTGCGCTGCACCGCCGTGGTGCGGGCCCTCGAGGACGACGGCACCGAACGCCGGGCGCGACTGGGCCTGGCCGTGCGGATCGTCGACGGCCCGCTCACCGTACGGGGAGACGCGCTGGTGCGCCTCCCGAAGGCCCCCTGACGAGTTCGGCACCGGCACGGCTTGGCGGCCGGCGGAATCAACCGCCGGCCGCCCGGCCGTGCCCGGCCTCGCCGCCCGGTTTCAGTGCCCCATGCCGAGGCCGCCGTCCACCGGGATGACCGCACCGGTGACGTAGGCCGCCTCCGCCGAGGCCAGCCAGAACACCGCCTCGGCGACCTCCTCCGACCGACCGGCGCGGCCGAGCGGCACCTCGGAGAGGATCCTGCTCCGCCGCTGCTCGCTGAGCCGCTCGCTCATGTCGGTCTCGACCAGGCCGGGGGCCACCACGTTGACGGTGATCCCGCGCGGCCCGAACTCGCGGGCCAGGGAACGTGCCAGGCCCACCATGCCGGCCTTGCTGGCCGCGTAGTTGGCCTGGCCGGCCGACCCGTTCAGCCCGGCCACCGAGGACATCAGGATCATCCGCCCGCGCCGCATCCGCACCATCTCGGTGGCCGCCTGCCGGCTGGTCCGGAACGCGCCCCCGAGGTTGGTGTCGAGCACCCGCCGGAACTGCTCGTCGTCCATCCGCATCAGCAGCCCGTCCTCGGTGATGCCGGCGTTGGCCACCACCACCTCGACCGGTCCGTGCGCCGCCTCGGCCTCGGCGAAGGCCCGGGCCACCGCGGCGGGGTCCGTCACATCGCAGATGACTCCGAACAGGCCCTCGGGAGCACCGGAACCCCGGTGGGTGACGGCCACCCTGTCCCCGTTCGCGGCGAACCGGCGGGCCACGGCCAGGCCGATGCCGCGGTTGCCACCGGTCACCAGCACGGAACGTGTCATGGCTTCTGCTCCTTCTACGTCAGGACTTCATCGGGGTGCTTCGAACGGTGTGCGGAACGCTCGGAACGGGCCGGGCCGGCTCAGCACAGCTCGGCCGGCCCGGTGTAGGCGCCGCGGTGGTGCACCAGCGGTCGCCGGGCCGGCTCGGGCACGTGCAGTGTGTCGACCCGGCCGAGGAACAGGACGTGGTCGCCGCCCGGGTAGCGGTGCTCGGTGCGGCACTCCAGCGAGAGCACCGCGTCGGGCAGCAGCAGGTGTCCGCCGGCGCCGACCACCCCTCCCAGCCGGTCCTCGGCGGCCCGGCCGCGCGGGCGGTCGCGGGCCGCGAAGTCGCCGGCCAGCTCGGTCTGGTCCACGGTCAGGACGTTCACGGCGAAGCCGCCGGCCCGCTCGATGGCGGCGACCAGCCGCCCGGTGCTGCCGAGGCTCACCAGGACGAGCATCGGGTCCAGCGAGATCGAGGTGAGCGAACCGACCGTCACCGCCTCGGCCTGCTCGCCGCTGCCGACCGTGACCACGGCGACGCCGGTGGGCAGCAGGCCCATCGCCCGGCGGAACTCCGTCGGCCCCGGCGCCGGCCCCAGCTGGTGGCCGGGGCCGGCCGGGGCGCCCGGCCGCTGGGCTGTGTGCGTGGACATGGATCCGCCTTTCGGTTCAGCGCTTGCTGACCAGGCAGGTCAGCCGGGCGGTGCAGGTGGGCCGGCCGCGGCTGTCGGTGATCTCGACCTGGTAGGTGGCCACCTGGTCGCCCCGGTGCAGCGGGGTGCAGATCCCGGTCACGATGCCGCTGCGGGCGGACCGGTGGTGCGTGCAGGACAGTTCGAGTCCCGCGACCGCGCCGCGGGGCGCCACGTACAGCCCGGCCGCCAGTGACCCGAGGGTCTCGGCGAGGACGGCGTTGGCGCCGCCGTGCAGCCAGCCGAAGGGCTGCCGGTTGCCCGCGACGGGCATGGTGCCGACCATCCGGTCCGGGTCCCACGAGGTGATCTCGATGCCCATCCGGGCGATCAGCTGCTGGTCGGCCAGTGCGGGCGGCACCGTCAGGATGCTGCGGTGCACCGGGCCCGGCGCCGATCCGGTCTCCTCCGTCTCCAGGGCGTTGCTCTCCATCGGTCGCCTCTCCAGGGTCGCGGCTGAGTACCCTGGGTACTTTCGCCCGCTCCGGCCGGACCGCCAAGACCTGATCCAGGTAGCCGAACCTCACCACCGGAGCGAGGTCATCGGGCTGCACCTTCGGTCAGGGCAGTCGGGTCTTATCCCCCGCCACACGCTCGCCGAGACTTCATGACGGCAAGGTCGGGCGAGACCGCGACCTCCGTTCCCACAGTCATCGGAGCATCCCTTGGAATCCGCCGTGTCCAGTTCGTCCGCGTCTCCCGGCCCCGGGTCCCCCGCCTCCGGAGCGCCCGGTTCCGGGGCACTCGGGTGGCCGGACTACCTGCGCCGCCTGGAGTACTCCGGACCGCTGGAGCCGACCGTCGAGTGCCTTCGGGCGCTCACCTCGGCCCATCTGCTCGCGGTCCCGTACGAGATGTTGGACTCGCTGGACGGCGGCCTGCCGACGCTGGACCGCGCGGAGGCGTTCGACCGGGTGGTCCGCCGGCGGCGCGGTGGGACCTGTCTGGAGGCCACGCCGCTGTTCGGCGAGTTCCTGCGCGGCCTCGGCTTCGAGGTGAAGCTGGTGGCCGGCCAGATGTGGCGGGTCGGCGGCGACTGGTGGCCGCACTGGGACCATCTGGTGATCGTCGTCGAGGCGCAGGACGAGAGCTGGCTGGTGGACGTCGGCTTCCTGATGCTCTCCCCGCTGGAGCCGCTGCGGATCGCCGACGAGCCGCAGCGGCAAGGCGGTTGGCAGTTCCGGGTGATCGAGGAGGGCGGCTACCGAACGCTGCTGCGCGCGGGCGCCGACGGGATCTGGTCGCCGGTGTACCGCTTCGCCGACCAGCACCTGGAGGTCACCGACTACGCCTGGATCATCGACTTCCACCTGGGGATCGACGACTCGCCGCTGGCCGGGACGGTGCTCTGCTCGCGCGGGGTGCCCGACGGCAAGCTCGTGGTGATGGGCGACAACTTCCTGCGCGCCCGCGGCGGCCGGCTGGAGCTGGAGTTCCTCGCCGACGCCACCGACGCCGAACGGGCCCTGGCGCAGGTGCTGCACGGCCATCCGCATCTGCTGGCGGGGGCGGTCGCGGCCTGGGAGAAGGCCAGGGCGAACCGTCGCGAGACCCGACGGAAGCTCATCTGACCCCACCTCGTGAAAGTGAGTGGTAGACCCGCTATGGAGAACTTCGACACCGAGCCGCGGCCCTGGGGTGTGGGCATCCGGGCGATCGGCCGCCACCTTCCGGAGAAGGTTGTCAGCAACGCCGACTTGGAGGAGATCCTGCTCACCCGGGACGACTGGATCCGGGCGAACATCGGCGTGGAGAACCGCCGGATGGCCGCCGAGGGCGAGTGGACCTCCGATCTCGCCGCCGCGGCACTGCTGGAGGCCTGCGAGCGCGCCGGGATCACCCCGGCCGACGTCGACCTGGTCGTGTGCGGCACCTACACGCCCGACAACATGACGCCGCCCACCGCGATGCTCGTCATCCGGAAGTCCGGCGCGACCGGCGCGACCGGCTTCGACGTCAACAGCGGAGCCTGCCCCGGGGGCGTGTTCGCGCTCGACGTGGGTGCCAAGTACGTCGCCACCGGCCAGTTCCGCCGGGTCGCCGTGGTGCTGGCGGACGTCAGCACCCGGACCATGGACTGGAAGGACCCGGCCCCGGCGGTGATCTTCGGCGACGGCGCGGCCTGCTACCTGCTGGAACGGTGTCTGCCGGGCCGCGGGATCGGCACCACGCTGCTGCGCAGCGACCCGTCCGGCTACGAGTCGGTCTGGGTGGCCCGAGAGCAGCGCACGCGCCGCGACGGCACGCCGCTGCGCAGCGCCTTCGGTGACAACTTCGGCGCCCTCAACGGCAAGGCCGTACACGACTTCGCGGTCGGCCGGGTGCCCGGGTTCATCCGGGAGGTGCTGGCCGCCGCCGGGCGGAGCGCCGACGACATCGACCTGTTCGCGCTGCACCAGGCGAACCTGTACATCCTGCGGGGCATCATGCGCGAGCTCGGCGTGCCGATGGACCGCACGGTCGTCAACATCCAGAAGTACGGCAACACTTCGGGAGCCAGTGTGCCCCTCGTGCTGCGCGAGGCGGAGGACCTCGGCCGGCTGTCGCCCGGCGACCAGGTGCTGCTCACCGCGTTCGGATCGGGCTTCAGCATGGGCTCCGCGCTGGTCCGCTGGTGTGGCCCGGAGGACTTCGAGCCCGCGCTGGCGGCGTCGTGAACCGATCGTCCACAGAACGGACTTCGACGTTCCGGGGAGCACCGGCCGGCCTGCTCGGGCTGGGCTGTTACCTGCCGTCGCGAGCCGTCACCAACGAGATGGTCTGTCAGCGGATCGACTCCTCGGACGAGTGGATCCGCAGCCGCTCCGGCATCCGGTTGCGGCACTGGGCCGCCCCGACGGAGACGGTGGAGTTCATGGCCGCCACCGCCGCCGAACGGGCGCTGAAGAACGCCGGGATCGCCGCCGGCCAGATCGGGTGCGTGATCGTCTCCACCGTCACGCACCTGCACCAACTGCCCTCGCTGGCGGCCGCGGTCGCGGAGCGGATCGGCGCCGACGCGCCCGGGGCCTTCGACATCGCGGCCGGCTGTGCCGGCTTCTGCTACGGCCTGTCGCTGGCCTCCGACATGGTGGCCGCGGGCACCGCCCGGTACGTGCTGTTGATCGCCGTGGAACGGCTCTCGGACCTGACCGACCAGCAGGACAAGAGCACCGCCTTCCTGTTCGGCGACGGCGCCGGCGCGGTCGTGGTGGGGCCGAGCGAGCGGCCCGGCATCGGCCCGGTCGCCTGGGGCTCGGACGGCTCCCAGAAGGACACCATCCGGCAGACGGCCTCCTGGGCCGCGCTGCGCGACGTCCCGGGCACCCCCTGGCCGCGGATCACCATGGTCGGCCGCGAGGTGTTCCGGTGGGCCGCCTACCAGCTCGGCCCGGTCGCCCAGCAGGCGCTCGACCGGGCCGGGGTGACCGTCGACGACCTCGACTCGTTCATCCCGCACCAGGCCAACGACCGGATCACCGACCAGCTCGTCAGCGAGCTGAAGCTGCCCGGCCACGTCGCGGTGGCCCACAGCATCGAGACGCACGGCAACACCTCCGCCGTCTCCATCCCGCTGGCCATGCAGCAGCTGCTCGCCGCCGGCGCCGCCCGGCCCGGCGGGCTCGCCCTGCTGCTGGCCTTCGGCACCGGCCTGGTCTGGGCGGGCCAGGTGGTCCGGCTGCCGCTGAAGCCGGTCGGGCCGCCCGTCCCGGCCGCCGCCCCACCGTCCGTCAACACCCCTCAAGGAGATCGATCATGAGCACCGTTCAGAGCGGAACCCTGCAGGTCCTCACGGAGATCCTGGACGAGGTCGCCGAGGTCCCGGCCGACCAGGTGACCCCGGAGGCCTCGTTCGTCGAGGACCTCCAGCTCGACTCGCTGTCCATCGTGTCGGTGTTCGTCCTGGTCCAGCGACGCTTCGGCGTCGATGTCCCGAACGACGTCTTCGACCGGCTCAGCACGGTCGGCCGCACGGTCGCCTACCTGGAGAGCGGCGAGCTCCCGAACTGAGGCCGACCGGCCGCCACCGTGGCCGAACCGGACGGAGGGTCCCCCTGACCGGGGGACCCTCCGTCCGTCCGTGCGGCCCGACCGTCAGGCCGGCTGCTCACCGGTGCGGCCGAGCTGGGCGGCCAGCTCCGGCGGCAGGGCGGTCATCACGTCGATGAAGTCCTCGTGCGCGCCCCGCACCGGGGGCGTGCTGTCGTAGCCGAGGGCCTGCAGCTTCCACTGCAGGCCCTGCAACCGCTCGACGTGCGGGCGGCGCACCCGCTCGTACTCCTCGATCCGGCCCGGGTCGCCGGAGGCGAACACGTCGGCGATCGCCCTGGCCGCCGAGGCGGCACCATGCAGCGACTGGTTGAGCCCCTGGCCGCCGAGGGTGTGCAGGCCGTGCACCACCTCGCCGACCAGCAGCACCCGGCCGACCCGCCACGAAGGCGCCCGCCAGAGCGAGAAGCCCAACCGCATCACCGGCGAGGTACGGCCGGCGACCTCGCCCAGCCACCCGGACAGCTCGGGATCGACGTCCTTCAGCTGGTCGGCCAGCTCGGCCGGGCCGCCCCGCTCCAGCCGCTCCTCCTGCTCCCGGTCGGGTGACCACACGATGGCGATCGACGGGCCGGGGGTGGGAATGGTGAACAGCGCGCGCGGCGCCTGGTGCCGCACCAGCAGCACCGGTTCGCGGCCCGGAACGGCCGGACCGACCAGCAGCCAGGCCGGCCGGTCGAAGGGCGAGACGTCCAGCCGGACACCGACCAGCTCGCGCAGCGCGGACTGCCGACCGTCGGCGGCGACGGCGTACCGGGCCCTGATCCACCGGCGCGTCGGCGCGGCACCCTCCTGTTCGGCGGGCCGCTCGAAGGTGAGCAGCACGCTCCGCGCGTCCTGCTCGACCCCGGCCACGGTCTCACCGGTCAGCACGGTGGCGCGCGGCTCGGCGCGCAGCCTGGCGAGCAGCGCCTGGATGACGGTGCCGGTCGGCACGGTCAGGCCGTACGGCCGGGCGATCCCGGGGTGGTCCGCGTAACGCCAGCTGGAGAGCATCCCGGCCGTGCCGTGGTCGTCCACGCCGAGGACCCGCTGGCCGGCCGCGACGAGCTCCTCGTCGATCCCCTCGGCGGCGAGCAGGCCGAGGGTCGGCGGGGCCAGCAGCGGCGAGATGCCCGCTCCGGCCTCCTGGAACTCGGCCTGCGGCGAGACCAGGACGACCGAGTGGCCGGCGCGGGCGGAGAGCAGCGCGGTGTACAGCGCGGTGGCACCGCCGCCGACCACGCAGACGTCCGTTTCGCGGACGGTCGGCCGGGGATCGTCCGTGGTCACTCGGGCGACCGGAGGGTGTTGCCGTCGGGAGGTCATACCTGCTCGGCCCTTCTGTGAACGCCGGCGTGCGGCCGGCGGTGGCGGTCTGCGTCCACCGGACGGGGATTCACTCGCCCCTCGGCTCGTCTCCTCCGTACGGGCGTCGGCAGAGTCGTCAACATCCTCCGGCGGCCGGGGGCGGGTCGGGAGTCCGCGCGAGGGGGCCTTCCGGCGGCGGGACGAGGCCCCTTTCGGGTACCTCACTCGGCCACCCCACCCTTCCGCCTCCCCCGGCGGAAGGCCGGTCCGGCCGGCCTTCATGATCCACCGTGTACAGCGGAAGTACAGCGGGGCCGTGTTGCATGGCAAACGCGACCGGTGGATTCCGAGCCGGGCCGCGGCGCGGGTGAGGAGGGGGCTAACCGCGCAAACGGGGGAGGTACTTCGTCAGCATGGACACGTTGACTTCAGAGGCTTTTGACGCGTTCGCGCCGAACGCGATTCCGGACGGGGTTCTGGTGCGGTCCGGACGGTCCACCGGCCGGCTCGCACCAGGCGACCTGGACATTCTCTCGGCCGAGGAGCGCGGCCGGTTCGCGGCCTTCCGCGATCCGGTCCGCGCCGCGCGGTTCGCCGCCGCGCACGTCGAGCTGAGACGGTTCCTCGGCCAGGCGCTCGGCTGCGCCCCGGCGGCGCTCCGCTTCGACCGCCACCCGTGTGCCGGCTGCGGCCGCGCGGGCCACGGCCGCCCTTACGTCCGCGCGCCGCGCACGGACTGGGAGTTCAGCTTCTCCCGGTCCGGTCCCTACTGGCTGTGCGCGGCCGCCGAGGCGGTCCGGGTGGGCGTCGACCTGGAGCGGGAGCGCGCGGTGGACCCGTCCTCGCTCTCGCCCGCGATCCTGAGCGCAGACGAGCGCCGACACCTCGACAGCGTCCCGCCGGAATTCCGCGCCGCCGAGTTCATCCGGTGCTGGACCCGGAAGGAGGCCGTGGTGAAGGCCAGCGGAATAGGAATAGAAGCCGCACTCGGGGAAATCGACGTGCGACCCGGGCAACTCAGGGCGAAGGTTCTCCACACCGTTCCCGGATGCGAATTCGACAACTGGGTGGTGACCGACCTACCGGCCGGGACCGATCACTTCTCGGCGATCGCCGTCCCCGCCCTCGCCCAACGCAAGTACCACGTTCCATAGGGGGAATCGAAGTGTCAATCCGATCGAACGGGATCGGCCTCGGGCTCGCGCTGATCCTGGCGAACGAGGTCAGCAGATACGGCGTCGAAGGGATGCTCCGCCAGCTGCCCGGAGTGGCCACCGTGAGCTGCTTCAGCACCGGCGAGGAGGCGATGCGCGCCGGCGCCGACACCGCCGACCTGGTGGTGACGGCCGCGACCGAGCTCGCCGCGACCGAGAACCTGGCCGCCGCCGACGCCCTGAGCGCACGACAGGTCCGGTTGCTGTTACTGGCCGACAGCTCCGACCCGGTCGGGGTGCCGCAGACCACCCACTCCTGCGTCCAGGCCCTGGTCGACTGGTCCGGGCTGACCCCCCGGATCTTCGACGACGCCATCTCCGACATCATCGCGGGCAAGTTCTACGTATCGGCCTCGCTGGCCCGCCGGGTGCTGCGGCAGTCGGGGCCGCCGCCCGCCGACGCGCAACCGTGGGGGACGCCCGGCACCGGACTGACGCCGCGCGAGCTCCAGGTCCTCGGACTGGTGGCCAAGGGGCTGAGCAACAAGCAGGCGGCCCGGCGCCTGCAGATCTCCGAGCACGGCGTGAAGCGGCTGGTCGGCAACGTCCTGGCCAAACTGAACTGCCCGAACCGGACGCTCGCGGTGGTCCGCGCCATCGAGTACGGCCTGTTGGCCGACCCGACCGGCAACCCGGACCAGGCGTTCGGCACTCCGCAGTCAGCGACATCTGTTGCCTAACCGGTGTAAGCTGAGCAGATGTCACGCTCCTCGACAGACGACGGAAGCAAACGCGTCGATCCCCGGGTGCTGCGGACCCGCGCACTGCTGCGGGCCGCCGTGCTGGAGCTCGCCGCCGAACGCGAACCCGGCTCCATCACCATCGCCCACGTCGCCGAGCGGGCCACCATCAACCGCGCGACCGTCTACCAGCACTATCGTGACCGCGACGAGCTGCTGTTGGACGCGATGGAGAACGAGCTGGCCGGCCTGGTCGACCTGGTCGCGCGCTGCCCCCTGGTGGTACTGCCGGAGGCGATGCCGCTGACGTTCGTCGCCATCTTCCGGCACGTCGAGGCGAACACCGTGCTCTACCAGCGGATGCTCGGCCCCTGCGGCTCGGCCCGGTTCATCAACCGACTGCACCAGCTGGTCGCCGGGCAGGTGACACGGCAGCTGGTCGCGGCCGGGGTCGGCGCGGCCGACGCACCGGGCGTCGAGCTGCGCGCCGGCTGCGCCGCCGGAGCCGTCATCGGCCTGATCACCCAGTGGCTGCGCGGCCCCGGGACACCGCGCGCCGAAGCGGCCGCCGCCGACGCCTGGCAAGCACTCCAGGCGGTCGGCGGCGGGCCCGCCCGGTAGCCGCGCCCCGGGGGCCGAAGGGCTCAGCTGTCGGTGACCCCGTCGGTGACCCGGCCGAGCCACAGCGTGTCGCGGGCCCGCGTCATCGCGACGAAGAGCTGACTGCGTGCCAGGGCCGCACGCTCTCGTCCCACCTCGTCGTCCGTGCCGCCCGCGCCCGTCCGCCCGGCGGTGCCGGCGCTCTTCAGCGAGCTGTCGTGTTCCGGCAGCCAAACGTGCTTGAACTCCAGGCCCTTGGCACGACGGTAGCTGCCGATCTTGACGGCGTCCACGGGGTGACCGTCGTAATGGTCCAGCAGGCAGACGGGGATACCGGCCCTGGTCAGCAGTCGCTGATAGTGGGCGATCCCCCGCCGGGTGGGGCACAGCACCGCCATGTCTCCCCAGACCGCCGTCGACCCGGGTTCGCCGCCGGCCGACGGCTCCCCCGCGACGGCGTCGGCATGCCGGTGCAGCGAGTCCAACAGGGCCTGGTCGTGCTCCGCGAGGGTGGCCGTCCCGACGCGGATCACCCGGCCGTCGTGATAGGTGAGTTCGACGTCCCGGGTGCCCAGGGTGCGGGTGCCGTCCAGGTCATCGAACGCGTCGTCGGCGACCACGGACAGGGCCGCCTCGAGGATCTCCCTCGCGTTGCGGTAGTTGACCCGCAGCACCTGGCCACGGTCACCGCGCACGTCCACTCCGGCGTCGCCGAGTCGGAACCCGCCCGGGTAGACGGCCTGTTGGCCGTCACCGATGAGCAGCAGGCCGTTGGCGGCGTCGCCGACCAGGGCGTGCAGCAGGCGCACTCCCACCAGGGTGAGGTCCTGAACCTCGTCGGCGATGACCGCCGCGTAGCGCGGGCGGTCCGCCTCCCGGGCCGCCTCGGCCAGGGCCAGCGCCAGCACGTCGTTGAAGTCGTGGATCTCACGCTCGGCGAGGAGGCGCTGGTACTCCTGGTACAGCGCCCACACCGCCTCGCGGTGCGAGCGCCGCAGGGTGGCCAGCCGGCCGCGCCGGTTCAGCGTGGCGTACTTCTCGAAGCTCGTCAGACCACGTCCCTTGATGACGTGGTCGATCTCCTCGTGCCAGTAGCGCGGCGCCGGGTCGATCTCGGACAGGCAGGTCGCCCGGCCGGTGCTCAGCCAGGCCCGACTGAAGGCGTCCTCGGCCTTGTCACCGTTCAGTCTCACCGGCACGCCACGCTCGTGGAGGAACTCCTGGGCCCAGGCGTGCACGCTGTGGAACTCCACCCGGTCACTGGTCGCCGGCGCCATGGCGCGCAGGAAGGTGCCCTGCACCCGCGGCAGGTTGTTCGCGTAGGTGACGTACAGGATCCGGCCCGTGGTGCGCCGGGCCAGGTACGCGGCCCGGTGCAGGCCGACCACCGTCTTGCCCGTGCCCGCGGGTCCGCTGATCCGGGCCGGCCCCGACCAGTTCCGCCGCACCAGGGCCACCTGATCGGGGTGCAGGAACGTCATCCACCGCTCGACCGGTGCGCGCAGCGCGGCCGCCAGCTCGGCGTCACGCAGCGCGGTGACATCGAACAGTCCGTCAGGCCCGGTGATCGGAGCGTCGGTCGGCCGCGCGGCCGGGGCAGCCACCACCACCGACTCGTAACCGGGCAACACGCCGAGGAGGTGGTCCGCGATGGCACGTACCATCGGCTGCACCACTCGCCGCCGCTCGGCCGCGAGCGCCGCGGCGAGCTCACGGCCGCCCAGCAGGCGGACCCGGCCGACCGAGCCGCCAACCCGCTCACCGGCCACGGCCAGCACCGGCTGGACCGCCACCGGGGACAGGCCGAGTGACTCCACGCCACGCTCGACGCCGCGGACCGCCGCGAGCAGCGCGGCGACCCGGCCGTCCGTGGCGGAGTCACCACCCGACGATCCGCCGGCACCGGTGAGGTCTGCACCATCGCCGCCGGCAAGACCGACGACGAACACGCCGCCCGGACCGATCAACAGCACGCCCGCGTCCCGGGCGCGACCGACCGGCCACCCCCTGTCCATCAGCAGCCGCCAGCCGCGCTGAGCCAGCAGGAGCAGCTGCGCCGCCAGGTGGCTCTCCTCGTCCGTCGTCCGCCAGCGGCCCACCTGCTCCCAGGCCGTCCGCCACTGCTCACGTAGCACCCGCTCCCGTCGCCGAGCCTCCTGCGCTCCCCCCGAAGACGATCCCGCTGCCGCCATACCGTCCCCCAATCCGAATGCAGAGCGTGTTGATCCTAGGACGGTCCGCAGCTCACCGACAGCCCTCCCGCCGATGGCCCGGCTGGTGGACGGCTGGCGGTTACTCGATGGATCCGGTCCGCCCGGGCTTCGTAGAGTGTCCGCGGCACGGCGTCGACACAGGGAACGGATCAGATCATGCGCGTGCACTATCCCCGCACGCCGCATCTGCCCTGGTCGCCGGGGGCGACGCCGGACGACGTCGGGGTCGACGGGCTGGCGGGCCTGCGGGGCCGGGAGGTCGTGGTCACCGAGAAGCTCGACGGGGAACACCACGCTCTACTCCGACGGTTTGCACGCCCGTTCGCCGGACTCCGCCCACCATCCGTCGCGGGCCTGGGTCAAGGGCCTGCAGGGGCGGATCGGTGCGGCGATCCCGTCGGGCTGGCGGGTGTGCGGGGAGAACCTCTTCGCGCGGCACTCGATCGGCTATCAGGAGCTGGAGAGTTGGTTCTACGGGTTCTCGGTCTGGGACGACGACCGCTGCCTGGACTGGGACCGGACGGTTCGCTTCCTGCACCGGCTGGGCGTGCCGACACCGCGCGTGCTGTGGCGCGGCGTCCTCGACGAGCGGGCGCTGCGCGCGCTGCGACTCGACGCCGAACGGCAGGAGGGTTACGTCGTCCGGACCGTCGAGGGTTTCGGCCGGGCGGAGTTCGGCCGGCGGGTCGCCAAGTGGGTGCGTCCGGGGCACGTGCGGACCGACACCCACTGGATGCACGCCGAGGTGGTGGCGAACGGACTGGCCCCCACCGCCGCGCTGTGGGCGGTGTGTTCGGGCGCCGCCCCCGATCCAGCGGCCCTGGCGGACGCCGTGGGGATGCCGGCGGAGGCTTCGCCCGGCACCGCGGCAGCCGTGGCGGATGTCGCCGACCGGCTTGACGCGCTGGGACGTTCGGGCGACGCGCGGCTGGCGGGCGTGCTGGCCGTGCTGCTGCGCGACGGCCGGCGGGAGCGGCTGGCGCCCCGGCTGATCGGGCCGCTGGGTCTGCCGTTGGCCCGGCGGGTCGCCGATCTCGTCGGGTTGTATCCGGGCCTGCAACGCCCCTACCCCGACGAGCGGCGCCGGGCCGGGCTGGTTCGGCTGGCACGGGCCGCCGACCTCGGGGTGCTGCACGCGGTCGCCGCGGCGGCCCTGACCGGCCCTACGGACAGTGGAGTTGACGAGGCCCGGGGGTGGGTCGAGTGGTCCGCGCTGCACGCCGAGGACGGCGGACTGCTCGGTGCGGCGCCGCTGCGGTGGTTGCGCTCGGGCCTGCGCGACGCTCTCGCCGGGCTGAACGCCGAGGCGGCCGACCGGTGTTGGGCCGAGGCCGGGGAGGCGTACGCGCGGGGGCGGATCTCCACCGTCGAGGAGGCCGTGGCGGCGAGCTGGCGGTGGCGGTCCGGGGCGTTCCCCCGACTGATCCACCTGGTCGGCCCGTCGGGCAGCGGGAAGAGCGGCTTCGCCGGCCGGTTGCCCGGCGTGGCGGCGCACGTCAGCCTCGACGACCTGCGGGCCGCGCGTGGCTCCCGGGCGGACCAGCGGGAGAACGTGGACGTGCTGCGGGAGGGGCTGCACCGGTTGGAGGCCGCGCTGGTCCCCGGCGTGACCGTGGTCTGGGACGCCACCTCGCTCAACCAGCACCAGCGTTCGCTGGTGCACGCGGTGGCGGAGCGCCGCGACACCCTGGTCACGCACGCGGTCGTGCTGGTCGAGGAGGCCGAGCTGATCCGTCGCAACGCGCGGCGCTCGCACCCGGTGCCGCCGGAGGTGCTCGCCGCGCAGCTGCACCGCTTCACCCCGCCCTACCCCGGCCAGGCGCACCGCACCTGGTACGTCGGGTCGGACGGCATCGTCGGCGACGTCGCCGGAGGGCTTCAGGAAGAGGACGGGGAGGACGTCTGATGCGCACGAGCGAGGAGATCTACCACCGGGTGCGCTGGGATCCGCGGTTCGACCCGGCCCGGTTCGTACTGGGCGTCCAGCAGCGCGGCACCACGCCCAGGCGGATACCGCTGGACGCCTTCGCCCCGGGCGGCGACGTCCCGTGGCACCGAGTGCTGTTCGTCGAGGCTGACGGCGAGCTGGTGTGGGACCGGGCCGGGGGCGTGGACCGCCTCGACGCGCTGGAGGCCGGCCGGGTCGGCGAGCCGCGGCTGCTGCGGGCACCGTTCTTCACCGCCAGCACGCCGCACGCGTGGGACCCGGCGGCGGCCGGATGGCGCCCCGCCGACGCCGCGCCCCCGGCTGCCGCACCGACCGCGACGCGCCTGCGCGTGCTGACCTGGAACACGCTCTGGGACCGCTACGACAGCGAGCGCATCGACACCGCCCGGCGCCGTCCGCTGCTGCTGACGGCCCTGGCAGAGGCCACCCCGGACGTGATCGCGCTGCAGGAGGTCGAGCCCGGGCTGCTCACCGCGCTGCTGGACTCCCCCTGGGTCCGCGCCGGCTACACCCTGGGCACCGCCCCGACCGGGCGGGACGTCGAGGACAGCGGGCTGCTGCTGCTCAGCCGGTTGCCCGTGCGCGAGGCGGGGTACCACGTGCTCGGCCCGCACAAGGCCGTCACCGCCGTCACCGTGCGGACCGCCGCCGGCCCGCTGGTAGTGGCCGCCACCCACCTGAGCAGCGACCACTCGGAGCGCGGCGCGGACCGGCGGCGGGCCGAACTCGCCTGGCTCGCCGAGGGGTTGGCCGGGCTGGAGGGCGACCTGGTGGTGCTGGGCGACTTCAACGACGGTGGCGACGGCCCGGACGGCCCGGCCGCCGTACTCGGCCTGCGGGATGTCTGGACCGAGGTGCACGGGCCCGACGACCGCGCCCCCACCTTCGACCCGGGCGGCAATCCGCTGGCCGCGGTCTCCTCGCTGACCGGGCGGGCCGGCTGGCTGGACCGGGTACTGCTGCGGGCGGGCGGGCCCCGGGCGAGCGCGGCCGTCCTGCGCGGCGAGCTGCCCAGCGCGGACGGGCCGTTCGTGTCGGACCATTACGGTGTGGAAGCGGAGCTGAGTTTCGGCGGGGCCGAGCCCGCCGACGTCCTCGACGCCGCGCCGACGGCGCGTACCGCCGTGGCGTGGCTGCCGCCCGCGGAGCTGTGGCCGGCGATCCAGGACATCCGCTGGGAGCACGATCCGCAGGTCCGCCGGTGGCCACCACACGTCAATCTGCTCTTCGGCTTCGTGCCGGAATCCGACTTCGAGCGGGCGGCGCCGCTGCTCGCCGCCGCGGCTGGCGGAACGGCGCCCTTCACCGCCCGGCTGGAGGGGGTGCACAGCTTCCGGCACCGGGCGGACGCCACCGTCTGGCTCGACCCGGCCGCCGCCGGCAGGGCGCCGTGGGCCGGCCTGTACCGGGCGCTGGCGGAGCGCTTCCCGCGCTGCCACGGGCGGGCCGAGGGCTTCACCCCGCACCTGTCGCTGGGCCGGAGCCGGCAGCCGAAGCAACTCGCCGCCGAGTGCGCCGCCCGGCTCACCGGTCGGTCGGCCCGGGTGGGCGAGCTGGTGCTGCTCTCCCGCCGGGGCGACGAGCCGATGCGGCCGCGGGCCACCGTCGCACTGGGCACCGGCGAGGTCCGCTGGCTGCCCGACGACCCCGTCAGCGCGCTGGCCCCGGCCGCGGACGAGCGGATCACCGCGCGGATCGCCGAGGCGCTGGACGAGGGGGTCGTGCACCTCGTCGGGTCCCGGCGGATGGGCTGCGCGCTGGCCGGTGCGGACCTGGACCTGGTGGCGGCCCTGCCGGGTGCCGTCGATCCGACGGAGGTCGGGGCGCGGGTGGCCGCCGCGCTGCCGGACGCCACCCGGCTGCGGCAGGTGACCGGTGCCCGGGTGCCGGGCCTGCGGCTGCGCGTCGGCGAGCTGGACGTCGACCTGGTCCTGGTCGGCACCGGACCACTCGCCCCCGGCGAGGCGGTGACCCGCCGGGCCGAGCTGGGCGAGCCGGCCGCGATCGCGCTGAGCGCGGTCAGCGACGCGGACACGGTGCGCGCCGCGGTCGGCGACCGGCACGCCGCCTTCGCCCGGCTGGCCGGGCAGGTGAAGGCATGGGCGAGGGCGCGTGGCCTCGACTCGGCGCCGTTCGGTGGGCTGCCGGGGCTGGCCTGGTCCGTGCTGGCGGCCCGGACCGTGCGCGAGGCCGGCGAGCTGACGGGTGGCGAGCTGCTCCGGCACTTCTTCGGCAGCTGGGCCGCCTGGGACTGGCGGGAACCGGTCGAGCTCAGCGGTGCCGGCACCGGCACCGGCACCGGGCCGACGGCGGTGACCGTCGCCACGCCGTCCCGTCCGGTGCGCAACTGCGCCGAGCAGGTCGGCGCCGGTGGGCTGGCGCTGCTGACCCAGGAGCTCTACCGCGCGTGGGAGGTGCTGGAGGCGGCGGCCGGGTCCGGTGTCGATCCGTGGACCGAGCTGCTCTCGCCGCCGCCCCTGCACCGCCGGCACGCCGCCTGGGCGGTGCTGACGGTCCCCGCGGACCGGACCGGGGAGGTGGAGGAGCTCCTGGGCCGGGTCCGGGGGCGGATGCGGGCCCTGCTCACCGCCCTGGAGGAGGCCGGCGCGATCGACGCACACGCCTGGCCCCGCCCGTTCGAGACCGGCCCGTCGGGGCTCCGGTACGCGATCGGCCTCGGTCAGGCCCCACCGGACGCGGCCCGGCTGGCCGGGATCGCCGAGCGGTGGGGCAGGGGGCTGCCGGGTGTGGAGCTGGAGCTGGTGGAGTGCGGCGCCGTACCGACCCTGCGGTAGGAACGTGCGAACCCGACGGAGCGGGACTGCGGTCGGCGTGACGAACGCCGGCTCGCCCGCTGGGCGGTTCAACCACTCGTACCCGGCCGGCCCGACGGTCGCGGTCCGCCTCCTTCGCCGCGAGGCCAGCCCCAACCGGGCTGCCTGACACGCGACTTGTCACCCGCCCATCCACCGTGTCCACACTGGCGAGAGGATTGACATGGACGCGCAATGTGGGCTTAACCTGACAGGCACTACCGATCAGTAGCGTCAGTGTCGCACCGGACAGCGCAATCGTGCGATGGCGCCCTCCTGCCTCAGCGGAGGGTAGCCCAGTACCTCCCCGTACCGCGAGTCATCCGCCCCCACGTGCACCATGATGCGTATCGGAGAGTTCATGAGGCCCAGTTCGCCGCCGGTCGACATCGTCATCGGGATCACCCCCTTCCAGCAACCGGACGCCGCGCTGGCCGAGGCCGTGTGCCGCGCGGGTGCGTTGGGCGTGCTGGATCTCGGGACCGGTGACCGCGGGTCACGGGAGGAGTTGACCCGACTCCGCGAGAGCACGCCCGGCCGGTTCGGTGTCCGCCTGGGCCCGAACTGCCGCATCACACCTGAGGAGTTACGCGACCCCGCGGGGCCGCACACCCTGCTGCTGGCCCCCGACGCCGCCGACCGGGACCTCGCGGCACTCGCCCCGCGACACCGACTGCTGATCGAAGTGACCGACCTCCAACAGGCCGTGGCCGCCGTCCGCGCCGGCGCCCACGGACTCGTCGCCCGCGGCGGTGAGAGCGGGGGCCGGGTCGGCGAGCTCAGCACCTTCGTCCTGCTCCAACTGCTGCTGAGCGCACCGGAGATCACGGTGCCCGTGTGGGCCGCGGGCGGGATCGGGGTGCACACCGCCGCGGCGGCGGTGGCCGGCGGCGCGGCCGGGGTGGTGCTCGACAGTCAACTCGCGCTGCTGGCGGAGTCCGCCGCACCGGAGGAGGCCGCCGCCATCGTGCGCGGCATGGACGGCTCCGAGACCACCGTGCTCGAGGGGCGCCGCGTGCTGCGACGCGGCGGACCGGGCGAACCCGGATGCGGTGAGCTGACTGTCGGTCAGGACGGCTTCCTCGCGGCGAGATTCGCCGACCGGTGGAGAACTGCCGGAGCGGCCGTACGTGCCGTGCGCGAGGCCGCGCTGGACGGCGCCCGGACCGCCGCGACGGCGGCACCGCTCGGCCCCGGTGCGCCGCTGTGCGACACCTTGGGCACCCGGCTCCCGGTGGCACAAGGGCCGATGACCAGGGTCAGCGACCAGCCGGGCTTCGCGGCGGCGGTGGCCGGGGCGGGCGCGCTGCCGTTCGTGGCACTGGCACTGGCCGGCCCGGAGCAGACCCGCGAGCTGCTCGCGCGGACCGCCGTCGCCATCGGCGAACTCCCCTGGGGAGTCGGCGTGTTGGGCTTCGCACCGGAGGAGGTGCGCAGTGCCCAGTTGGCGCAGGTACTGGCCGCGCGGCCGAGCCACGCGGTGATCGCGGGTGGACGACCCTCGCAGGCCCGGGTGTTGGAGGACGCGGGCATCCGCACCTTCCTGCACGTGCCCTCCCCCGGCCTGCTGCGGCAGTTCCTGGACGACGGGGCGCGCAGGTTCGTCTTCGAGGGATCGGAGTGCGGTGGGCACGTCGGTCCGCGGTACGCCTTCCCGTTGTGGGAGGCGCAGTTGGCGGTGCTGACGGACTTCCTCGACGAGACGCCCGACCGGCCGCTGGTCGAGGTGCTCTTCGCGGGCGGCGTGCACGACGAGCGTTCGGCGGCGATGGTGGCGGCGATGGCCGCGCCGCTGGCCGAGCGCGGGGTGGCGGCGGGCCTGCTGATGGGCACGGCCTACCTGTTCACCGAGGAGGCGGTGGCGCTCGGCGCGGTGCAACCACAGTTCCAGCGGCAGGTGCTCGCGGCACGCGGCACGGAACTGCTGCGGACCGCCCCCGGGCACGCCACCCGCTGCGTGCCCAGCCCGTTCACGACGGAGTTCCGGGCCACCCGGGAACGGCTGCGGGCCGCGAGCGTGCCGGACCGGGAGGTCTGGGAGCAGCTGGAGCGGTTGAACGTCGGCCGGTTGCGGATCGCCAGCAAGGGCGTCGACCGGGTGGCGGGGGAACTCACCACGGTGGACGAGCAGGGGCAGTTGGCGCGGGGCATGTTCATGGCCGGTCAGGTCGCCGTGCTGCGTTCGGCCACCACCACGCTGGCCGAACTGCACGCCGCCGTGAGCATCGGCGCGGCCGACTTCCTGGACAGGCGGGCCGCGGAGCTCGCGGAGCGGCTGGGCCGCACCGACCTCGCGGCCGGGGAGCCGGCACCGGCGCCGCTGGAGATCGCCGTGATCGGCATGGCGGGCATGTTCCCGCAGGCCCCCGACCTGCCCGCGTTCTGGGCGAACGTGGTGGCCGGGGTGGACGCGGTGACCGAGGTGCCGCCCGAGCGGTGGGACCCGGCGCTGTACCACTCGGCGGACGGCGAGCCCGGTACCACCCCGTCCAAGTGGGGCGGCTTCCTACCGCGCATCCCGTTCGATCCGCTGGGCTACGGCATCCCACCGTCCGCGCTGGGCAGCATCGAACCGGTGCAGCTGCTGGCCCTGGAGGCGGCGCGCCGGGCCCTGCTGGACGCGGGGTACGACGGTGGCGGGGGCGAGGGCGGCCGGGCCTTCGACCGTTCCCGCACCAGTGTGGTGTTCGGCGCGGAGGCGGGCAGCGACCTGTCGAACGCGGGGGTGCTGGGCGCGGTGCTGCCGGCCTACCTGGGTGAGGTGCCGGAGGCGATCGCGGCCCAACTGCCGAAGCTCACCGAGGACTCCTTCCCCGGCATGCTGGCCAACGTCATCTCGGGGCGGATCGCCAACCGGCTGGACCTGGGCGGCGCCAACTTCACCGTGGACGCCGCGTGCGCGTCCTCGCTGGCCGCCCTGGACGTGGCCTGCAAGGAGTTGGTCGCGGGTACCAGCGACCTGGCCCTGTGCGGCGGCGCGGACCTGCACAACGGGATCAACGACTACCTGCTCTTCGCCTCGGTGCACGCGCTCTCCCCCACCGGCCGGTCCCGCCCGTTCGACGCGTCGGCGGACGGCATCGCGCTCGGCGAGGGGGTGGCCTGCCTGGTGCTGAAGCGGCTGGTGGACGCGGAACGCGACGGCGACCGGGTGTACGCGGTGGTCCAGGGCATCGGCAGCGCGAGCGACGGACGTTCGCTGGGTCTGACGGCCCCCCGGCCCGAGGGGCAGCGGGCGGCGCTGGAGCGGGCCTACCGCGGCGCGGGCGTCAGGCCGGCCGAGGTGGGTCTGGTGGAGGCGCACGGCACCGGGACGGTGGTCGGCGACCAGACCGAACTGTCCACACTGAGCGCGGTGTTCGCGGAGGGTGGGGCCACGCCCGGGAGTTGTGCGTTGGGGTCGGTCAAGTCGCAGATCGGGCACACCAAGTGCGCGGCGGGGCTGGCCGGCCTGATCAAGGCCTCGCTGGCGCTGCACACCGGAGTGAAGCCGCCGACCCTGCACCTGGAACAGCCCAACTCGGCCTGGCGGCCGGGCGAGAGCCCGTTCGCGTTCCACACCCGGGCCCAACCCTGGGCCGCGCCACCGGCCGAACGCGTCGCCGGTGTCAGCGCGTTCGGCTTCGGCGGCACCAACTTCCACGTGGTGCTGAAGGGTTACGACGGCCCGCCACCGGTGCACGGACTGCTGGAGTGGCCGGCCGAGCTGTTCACCTTCCGCGGCGCGGACCGGGCCCGGGCACTGCGCGGCGTGGCGGAGCTGCTGCGGCTCGCGGAGGCGGACGGCGCGCCCTGGCGGCTGCGCGACCTGGCGCTGGCCGCCTCCCGGCGGGCGGAGACGGGGCGCGGGCCGGTCCAGGCCGCGGTGGTGGCGTCGAGCGTTCCGGAGCTGGCCGACCTGCTGCACCGGGCGATCGCCGAGGAGCACGCGCCGGCCTCCGGGCTGTACCTGGCGGAGGCGGAGCAGGTAGCCGGTGGCGAGGTCGCGTTCCTCTTCCCCGGGCAGGGCAGCCAGCGCCCGGGCATGTTCGCGGAACTCTTCACGGTGTTCCCGGGGGTGCGGCGACAGCTGCGGCTGGGTCGGGCGTACGCCGACGCGCTGTACCCACCGGCCGCCTTCACGCCCGAGGCTCGGGAGGAGCAGCGGGCCGCACTGACCGACACCAGGGTGGCCCAGCCGGCCCTGGGCATCACCGGCCTGGCGGCGTACGAGCTGCTGGCGCTGGCCGGGGTGCGGCCTCAGCTCGCGGGCGGCCACAGCTACGGCGAGCTGGTCGCGTTGTGCGCGGCGGGGGCGCTGGCGGCGGAGGACCTGCCGGCGCTCAGCGCCGAGCGGGCGCGGGCCATCCTCGACGCGGTCGGCGAGGGCGCCGACCCGGGTTCGATGGCCGCCGTGACGGCCTC
Organism: Kitasatospora sp. NPDC052896; assembly: GCF_044547075.1. Classification (NCBI taxonomy): domain Bacteria; kingdom Bacillati; phylum Actinomycetota; class Actinomycetes; order Kitasatosporales; family Streptomycetaceae; genus Kitasatospora; species Kitasatospora sp. NPDC052896. The sequence goes on along the minus strand of NZ_JBITZU010000003.1, from coordinate 223,875 downwards.
CGCCGAGGAGGTCGAACAGGCGCTGGCGGCGGCCGATTCGGCCGGACGGGTGGTGACGGCGAACCACAACGCACCACGGCAGACGGTGGTGTCCGGCCCGACCGAGGAGGTGGCGGCCGCCACGCGGCTGCTGCGCGAGGCCGGGTACGGGGTGAAGCGGCTGCCGGTCGCGTGCGCCTTCCACAGCCCGCTGGTGGCGGGCGCGGGCGAGCGGTTCGCCGCGGCACTGGCGAGCCGGCCCGTGCGGGCGCCGGAGTTCCCGGTCTGGTCGAACCGGACGGCCACCGCCTACCCGGCGGACCCGGCGGCGATCCGGGCCGAACTCGCCGCGCAGATCGGCGCGCCCGTGCGGTTCACGGCACAGATCGAGGCGATGTACGAAGCGGGTGCCCGGGTCTTCGTCGAGGCCGGTCCCGGGTCGGTGCTGACCCGGCTGGTGTCGGAGGTGCTCGGGGAGCGGCCTCACCGGGCGGTCCCCCTCGAGCGACGCCGCGCCGGCCTGCCCGGCTTCCTCGACGCGCTGGCCGAACTGGCCGTCGCGGGCGTGCCGGTGCGGACCGATCGGCTGCTGCGCGGACGCGACGCGGTGGACGCCGGCCGGGCCCGAGCACCGCGCCGGCCCGGCTGGACGGTGGACGGACAGCTGGTGCGCACCGCCGCAGGAGACCTACTGCCCGGTGCGCTCGCACCGGCCCGACCCGTGCCGGAGGCCTTGGTGACAACGCGGGAACCACAGCGAGACGACCGGCAGGCGAGCGCGGACGCCCTGGTCTCGGAGTTCCTCAGCAGCAGCCGGGAGCTGATCGCGGCTCAACGCGACGTCCTGCTGACGTACTTCGGTGCGGCTGGCGCTCCGGCTGCCGTGCCGGCCGTCCCGCTCCCGGCCGTCCCGCTTCCGGCGGCGGCACTGCCGCAGGAACCCGTCGTGCTGCCGGCACGGCCGGATCAGCCGGTCACAGCCGACGCGCCCGCACCCGCGCTCGGCGAGGACGACGTGCTGCGCGCCGTGGTGGAGGTGATCAGCGAACGGACCGGCTACCCGGCCGACATGATCGAGCCCGACCTCGACCTCGAAGCCGACCTCAGCATCGACTCCATCAAGCGCACCGAGATCGTCGGCCGGCTGGTCCGACGGCTCGCCGACCACCCCGACGCCGGCCTCACCGCGCTGGGCGACCAGGAGCTGGAGCAGCTCGCCCGCACCCGCACCGCCGCCGCCATCGCCGGCTGGCTCAGCCCCCGGCTGGGGTCGGCCGGGCCCACCGCGAAGCCCGAATCCGTGCCCGCGCCCGCCGCGCCGGCCCTCGTCGGCCACGAGCCGGTGCGACTGCGCTTCGCGACCGTACCGCTGAGCAGGCCGGCCGGGACACCGGAGTCGCTGGCGGGCAAGCGTTTCGCCGTGCTGGGCGAGGACGGCCACGGGGTCGCCGCGGCCCTGGCGGCACGGCTCGCCGAGCACGGCGCGTCCGTGCTGGCCCGCGACGCGACACACGAACTCTCCTCGGCGGACGGCCCGTTGGACGGCGTGCTGCTGCTGGACCCGCTCGCCGCACACGGCACGCCGGTGCTGCCGGGCCGGGTGCCGGTGCTGCAGGCCGCCCTGGCCCGGACGCCCCGCTGGCTGCTCGCCGCCCGGACCGCGGCACCGTCCACCGCCGGCCGGGCGGACGGGCTGCGCGGACTGTTCCGCACGCTGGCCCGCGAGTACCCGGACGCCTCGGTACGGCTGGTCGAGGTCGATGACCCGGCGCAGGCCACCGACGCCCTGGTCGGCGAGCTGCTGGCCGAGGACCGCGAGCCGGTGGTGCTGCACGGCCCGGCCGGCCGTCAGGGCCTGGTGCTCACGGAGTCCGGCCTCGGCGTGCTGGGCAGCACGGGCGCCGGGCCGGCCGGCGACGGGGTGGCCGAGGCCGCCGCGCTGGGCCTGGACCGGGACGCCGTGGTCCTGCTGGTCGGCGGGGCGCGCGGGATCACCGCGCGGTTCGCGGCGACCCTCGCGACGGCCGCCCGCTGCCGGCTGGAGCTGCTCGGCCGGACCGCGCCGCCGGACGGCCCCGAGGACCCGGTGACGGCCACCGCCCACGACCGGTCCGCGCTGCGGGCCGTGCTCGCCGGGCGGGGCGTACCGCTGCCGGAGATCGACGCCGCCGCGTCCCGCCTGCTGGCCGGGCGCGAGGTCGCGGCGACCCTCGACGAGCTGTCGGCGCTGGGCTCGGCGGCCCGCTACCGGGCCGTGGACGCGGCCGATCCGGCCGCCCTGCGGCAGGCCGTCAAGGAGGTGTACGCCGAGCACGGCCGCCTCGACGGCGTGGTCTTCGCGGCTGGTGTGATCGAGGACCGGGTGTTCGCCGAGAAGGACCCGGAGTCCTTCCGGCGGGTCTTCGCCACCAAGGCGGACGGTGCCCGGGCGCTGCTCGACGCGCTGACCGAGCTGCCCGGCGGGCCGCGGTTCACGGTGCTCTTCGGCAGCATCGCCGCCGCGCTGGGCAATCGGGGCCAGGCCGACTACGCGGCGGCCAACGACGCCCTGGAGGAGCTGGGCGCCCGCTGGGCGGCCGGCACCGGGCACCGGGCACTGACCGTGCACTGGGGCCCGTGGGCGCCGTCCGGCGCGCACGGCGGCATGGTGTCGCCGGAGCTGGCCGAGGACTACGCCCGCCGGGGCGTGCGGCTGATCGACCCGGGCGCGGGCACCCTGGCGTTGCTGCGCGAACTGGCCTGGGGCGAGCGGGAGGCCCGGGCCGTGGTCTACACGGCGTCCGGCTGGTGACCACGATGACCTCGATGTCGGGAACCGAACTCCCGCCGGTGGCCGTGGTGGGGATGGCGGTGCTGCTGCCCGGTGCCCCGGACCTGGCGAGCTACTGGCGGAACCTGGTCGGCGGGGTGGACGCGATCACCGAGGTGCCCGCGGGGCGCTGGGACGCGGGCTACTACGACCCGCGGGCCGCCTCCGGACCGGCCGTGCCGGACCGGCTCTACTGCCGGCGCGGCGGCTTCGTGGACGGGCTGGCCCAGGTGCAGCCGACCCGGTTCGGCATCATGCCGAACTCGCTCCCCGGCACCGAGCCCGACCAGCTGATCGCGCTCCAGGTCGCGTCCGCCGCCATCGCGGACGCGGGTGGCCCGCACCGGCTGCCGAGTCGGGACCGGATCGGGGTGGTACTGGGCCGGGGTGGCTATCTGACGCCCGGCCTGGTCAGGCTCGACCAACGGGTGCGCGGCGCACACCAGTTGGCGCACACCATCGGCGAGCTACTGCCTGAGCTGACGGAAAGTCAACTCGACCGGGTGCGGACGGCGTTCGCCGAACGACTGGGCCCGGACCAGCCGGAGTCGGCGATCGGCCTGGTGCCCAACCTGGCCGCCTCCCGGCTGGCCAACCGGCTCGACCTGCGCGGCCCCGCGTACACCGTGGACGCCGCCTGCGCGTCCTCGCTGGTCGCGGTGGACCAGGCGGTCGGCGAGCTGGCGACCGGGCGCTGCGACGCGGTGCTGGCGGGCGGCGTGCACCACTGTCACGACGTCACGCTGTGGAGCGTGTTCGCGCAGCTGCGGGCGCTCTCGCCGAGCCAGCGGATCCGTCCGTTCCATCGGGGCGCCGACGGCCTGCTGATCGGCGAGGGCACCGGCGTGGTGCTGCTCAAGCGGCTCGCCGACGCCGAGCGGGCCGGCGACCGGGTGTACGCGGTGATCCGCGGCACCGGCGTGGCCAGCGACGGGCGGACGGCGGGTCCCGCCACCCCCGACCCGGGCGGTCAGAGCCGGGCGGTGCGGGCGGCCTGGCGGGCGGCCGGGCTCGACCCGACGGCGCGCGGCGCGCTCGGCCTGCTGGAGGCGCACGGCACTGCCACCCCGGCCGGGGACGCGGCCGAACTGGCCACGCTGGCCGAGGTGTTCGGCCCGGCGACGGCCGGAGAGGAACGGGCGGTGCTCGGCTCGGTGAAGTCGATGATCGGCCACACCATGCCGGCCGCCGGCGTCGCCGGTCTGGTCAAGGCGGCGCTGGCGGTGCACCACGGGGTGCTGCTGCCCACGCTGCACTGCGAGGACCCGCACCCGGCGCTGGCCGGCACCCGGTTCCGCACCGTCGGCACCGCGCGGCCCTGGGAGACTCGCGACGGCGAACCGCGCCGGGCCGGGGTGAACGCCTTCGGTTTCGGCGGCATCAACGCCCATGTGGTGCTGGAGCAGGCGCCCACCGGCAGCGGCCCCTCCCCCGCGCCGCCGACCGCGACGGCTCTGGTGGCCGAACCCGAGCGGGTGCTGCGGCTGGCCGCCGACACCCCCGGGCGGCTGGCCGAGCTGCTGGCGGCCGACGACAGCGCGGTGCTGGCCGCCGGCCTGCCGGAGCACGGCGGGCCGGCGGCGCGCTGTCGGGTGGCGGTCGTCGATCCGAGTGCGAAGCGGCTGGCGCTGGCCCGCCGCGCGGTCGGCCGCGGGCGGGCCTGGCGCGGGCGCGGCGACGTGTGGTTCGCTCCGGAGCCGCTGCTGGGCGCCGGCGGCGGGCGGCTGGCGTTCCTCTTCCCGGGCCTGGAGGGCGAGTTCGCTCCTCGGGTGGACGAGGTCGCGGACCACTTCGGCCTGCCGCGTCCCGGCCTCGCCGCCCGGGTGGACGACATCGGGCGGCACGGCGTCGGCGTGGTCGCCGTCGGGCGGCTGCTCGACGCGGCGCTGCGCCGGCTCGGGCTGCGGCCGGACGGCGTGGCCGGGCACAGCGTCGGCGAGTGGACCGCCATGATCACCGCCGGCCTGTACTCCGGCGCCACCGTGGACGCCTTCCTGGCCGCCTTCGACCCGGACGCGCTGCGTGTTCCCGGGCTGGCCTTCGCCGCCCTGGGCGCCTCGGCGGACCAGGTGCTCGACGCGCTGGCGACGCTCGACGGCATGGCGGAGGTCGTGCTGTCCCACGACAACGCGCCGCAACAGTCCATCGTCTGCGGCCCCGAAGGGCCCGTCGCGGAACTGGTCCGCCGGTTCCGCGCGCGCGGCGTGCTGGGCCAGCTGCTGCCCTTCCAGTCGGGCTTCCACACCCCGATGTTGGGCCCCTACCTGGAGCCGATCCGGCAGGCCGCCGACCGCTTCGAGTTGCACCCGCCGACCGTGCCCGTCTGGTCCGGGACGACCGCCGCACCGTTCCCGGCGACCGAGGCCGAGGTGCGCGCGCTCTTCGTGCGCCATCTGCTGGAGCCGGTTCGGTTCCGGCCACTGGTCGAGGCCCTGTACGCGGCCGGGTTCCGGGCGTTCGTCCAGGTGGGCACCGGGCAGCTGAGCTCGCTGGTGGGCGACACGCTGCACGACCGGGAGCACCTGGCGGTCGCGGCCAACTCCCCGCACCGCGACGGGCTGGCCCAACTCCGGCGGGTCGCCGCGGCGCTGTGGGCGGACGGCGCCGAGCCGGACGCCGGCGCACTGCTGCCCGCGGGGCCGCGGCAGCCCCCGGAGGAACGTTCGCACCGGGCCGTGCCGTTGGACCTCGGCTCGCCGCTGGTCTCGCTGGATCCCGCCACCCTCGCCACGCTCCGCCCCGAACTCGGCACCCGGCAGGCCTCGTCGGGCCCGCTCCCCGCCACCCCGCTGGCCGCGCTGGCCGATCGCTTCCCGATGGCGGCCGAGCTCGACGCGCTGCTGCGCGACACCGAGCGCACGGCGGTCGAACTGATCGGCACGGGTGAGCGGTTCGGGCCGTCCACGACCCGGCTGCGGATCTCCCTCGACACCATGCCGTACCTGCTCGACCACTGCTTCTTCCGACAGCCGCCCAACTGGCCCGATCCGGTGGACCGTTGGCCGGTCGTTCCGGCCACCACGATCATCCGGCACCTGATGGACGCCGCCGAACTCAGCGCGCCCGGGCGGGTGGCCGGCGCCGTGCACGACCTGCGGTTCGGACAGTGGGTACCGGCCGCGACACCACTGGAGGTGGAGATCACCCAGAAGGAGGCGGGTCCCGGTCGACTGACCACCTCCTTCGGCGGATTCGCCTCAGGCGTGGTCGAGTTGACCGACCGCCACCCGACACCCCCGGCGCCCTGGCCGGTGGATCCGGCGGGCGAGCACGCTCCCGGGCTGACCGCCGCCGAACTCTACGCGCAGCGCTGGATGTTCCACGGCCCGGCGTTCCAGGGCCTGACCGAACTGACCGCGCTCGGCGAGGCGCACGTCCGCGGCGTGATCACCGCACCGTCCGCCCCCGGCGCGCTGCTGGACAACGTCGGCCAGCTGCTCGGCTACTGGATCATGGCCACCCGGGCCGAGCGCAGCGTCGTCTTCCCCGTCGGCATCCGGCGACTGCGCTTCCACGGACCGCAGCCCCGGCCCGGCACCGAACTGCACTGCCACATCCGCGTCACGTCCCTCACCGACACCCTCCTCGAAGCCGACATGCAGCTGCGCTCCGGCGACGTCGTCTGGGCGGAGGCGCACGGCTGGCAGGACCGCCGCTTCGACAGCCACCCCGACACCCGGCCGGTCGAACGCTTCGCCGACCGGAACACCCTGTCGGCGCCGCAACCCGACGGCTGGGTCCTGCTGCACGAGCGCTGGCCGGACCTCGCCTCCCGCGACCTGATCATGCGCAACCACCTGGGCTCCGCCGAGCGGGCCCGCTACGAGCGACAACCGCCGCGCGGTCGCCGGGCCTGGCTGCTGGGCCGGATCGCCGTGAAGGACGCGGTGCGGCGGTGGCTGTGGGCCCACGGTGAGGGCCCGGTCTTCCCCGCCGAGATCGAGGTGCGCAACGACCCGACCGGGCGCCCCCGGGTCTCCGGGCTGCACGGCCGGACCCTCCCGGAGCTGGACGTCACGCTCGCGCACCAGGCCGAGGCGGCGGTGGCCCTGGTCCGCCCGTCCGGCCCCGACCACGGGCCGGGCGTCGGCATCGACCTCGCGGAGGTCACCGAACGTCCCGCCGAGACCCTGGCGGTGGCGCTGGGCCCGGACGAGCTGGAGCTGCTGGCGGCCTGCCGTGCCGCGCACGGTGGTTCGGAGCCGCTCTGGTTCACCCGGTTCTGGGCGGCGAAGGAGGCGGCGGCCAAGGCCGAGGGCACCGGGCTCCGGGGCCGCCCGCGCGACTTCGCGGTGATCGCCGCCGACCCGTCCAGCCTGCTGGTCGCGGTCCCCGGCCCCACCGGACCCCGCCGCCACCAGGTGCGCTGCCGCAGCGTCGGCAGCCCGCCCGACCTGCCGGAGCGCGACTACATCGTGGCCTGGACCACGGACACCACGGACCGCGCCGAGACCGACGACCGCGACGCCATGAGGTACGAAGGGACAGCTCTCAAGTGACCATCACCGAGCAGACCGTGGACCAGCACCCGCCCACCGAGCGGGAGGTCCTCAGCGAGATCGCCGGCATGCTGGCCGCGGTGCTCGACGAGTACGGCCTCGACGACACCGAGGTCACCATGGCGACCCGGTTCACCGAGGACCTCGAACTGGAGAGCATCGACCTGGTGACCCTGGCCGGCAAGCTCCAGGAGCGTTGGGGCGACCGGATCAACTTCGCCGAGTTCCTCGCGGGCATGGAGCTCGACGAGATCATCGGCCTGACGGTGGGCCGGCTGGTCGACCACGTGGTGGACCGGCTGCGCACCGCCGAGCGGAGCTGACCGTGGCCTTCCTGGACCTCGACGGCCTGCGCTGCCACGTGCAACGGCTCGACCCGCGCGACGGCGGGCCGCCCGCCGCCACCGCCGTCCTGCTGCACGGGCTGCTCACCGACAGCCTGGCCAGCTACTACTTCACCCTGGCCCCCACCCTCGCCGCCGCCGGGGTGGCGGTGGTGATGTACGACCAGCGCGGCCACGGCCGCACCGGGCGGCCGCCGACCGGCTACCGGCTGGAACGGTTCGTCGACGACCTGATGGGCCTGCTGGACCGGTTGGAGGTGGCCGCGCCGGTGCACCTGCTGGGCAACTCCTTCGGCGGCACGGTGGCGTTCGGCCTCGCCGCCAGGCACCCGGAACGGGTCCTGAGCATCCTGGCGATCGAGTCCGAGCCGGCCACCCTGGCCTGGGCCGGCAAGCTGGACGGCATCCTGCGCCGGGCCGAGGCCGAGCTGGCCGAGGAGTCCACGCTGGCCTGGGTCGCCGCCCAGCGCGGCGCGCACACCGCCCGGCTCGCCCGCTCGGCCGGCCGGCTGCTGGCCGGCACCTCGCTGGCCCGGGACATCCCCGCCAGCCGACTGCCCACCGAGGCCGAGCTGCGCGCGATCCACTGCCCGGTGCTGGCCGTGTACGGCACCGAGTCGGACCTGGCCGATCAGGCCGCCTGGCTGGACGGGCTGTTGCCCGACTGCCGGAGCGCCTTCGTACCGGGACAGGAACACTCCGTCCTGGTCGAGGCACCGGACACGGTCCGCGAGCTCACCCTCTCCTGGCTGCGGGAGCAGGGCGTCGAGCTGCGCGGCCCGGTCGCCGACCCGGCGCTCGTACCGTGGCGGGGCGCCCGGTGACCCGTTTCCTCTTCGTCGTCCCGCCGCTGGTCGGCCATGTGAACCCGGCCGTGGGCGTGGCCGCCGAGCTGGCCGCCCGGGGACACGCGACGGCCTGGGCGGGGGTCCCCGAGGTGATCCGCCGACTGGCGGGTCCCGACGCCGAGGTCTTCCCGTGCGCCGTCGTGCGCGGAGCAGCACCGTACCGGCCGCCGGAGCTGCGCGGACCGGCGGCGTTGAAGTTCCTCTGGGAGGAGTTCCTGGCCCCGCTCGCCGAGGCGATGGCGCCCGGCGTGGTGGCGGCGGTGGCACGCTTCCGCCCCGACGTCCTGGTGGTGGACCAGCAGGCGGTCGCCGGCGCGCTGGTCGCCGAGCGCCTCGGCCTGCCCTGGGCCACCTCGGCGACCACCTCGGCGGAGTTCACCGGAGCGCTGGACGGCATGCCCCTGGTGGATGCCTGGGTCTCCGGGCTGCTCGCCGACCTGCGGCGGCGCATCGGCGACCCGGCGGCGACGAACGACCCGCGTTTCTCACCACGGCTGGTCCTCGCCTTCAGCACCCCGGAGCTGACCGGACCGGTCACCGTGCCGGCGGGCCCGATCCGTTTCGTCGGCCCGTCGATCACGGCCCGTCCGGCGGACCCGGCCTTCCCGTGGGCGTGGCTGGACCCGGACCGGGCGACCCTGCTGGTCACCCTGGGTACGGCCAACACCGACGCGGGGGCGGCGTTTCTGACGGTCTGCCAGAAGGCGCTACGGGCCCGCGCCGGCCGGCTGCAGGCGGTGCTCGTCGACCCGGGCGGCGTGCTGGGCGAGCCCGTGCCCGATCCCGACATTCTGGTGCGGCCCGCCGTACCGCAGCTGCGGCTGCTGGCCCGCACCGCCGCCGTGGTCTGCCACGCCGGCCACAACACGGTCTGCGAGGCCCTGTGGCACGGCGTCCCGCTGGTGGTCGCCCCGATCCGCGACGACCAGCCGGTGGTGGCCCGCCAGGTGGCCGACGCCGGCGCGGGCGTCCGGGTCCGGTTCGGCCGCACCGACGCGGCCCGGCTCGGGCAGGCGGTGGACGCCGTGCTCGACGACCCCGGCTACCGGTCCGCCGCCCGGCGGATCGCCGCCTCCTTCCACGCGGCCGGCGGTGCGGCAGCCGCCGCCGGCCACCTCGAACAGCTGCGACCGACGGACAGGGGGAACCCGTGACCACCACACCAGAAGCGGCCGCATCCCGCACCGGGGCAGCGGCCAGGTCCCGACGGGTCGCCGAACTGCGTCCCGGCTACCAGGCCGAACTCGCCGGCGGCACCGACCGGTTCTTCGCGCCGCGCCGCACCGACTGCCCGTGGTGCGGCTCGACGCGGCTGCGGGTACGGCTGCGGACCACGGACCTGCTGCAGCACAAGCCCGGGCGGTTCGTCCTGGACGAGTGCGCGGACTGCGGGCACGTCTTCCAGAACCCCCAACTGAACGGCACCGGCCTGGAGTTCTACTACCGCGACTTCTACGACGGCCTGGGCGAGCAACGGCTCGGCGGGACCTTCGGGACCCGCACCGGCGTCTACCGCAACCGCGCCCGGTCCGTACTCCCGTTCTCCGGCGCGCCGGGCAGCTGGCTGGACGTCGGCACCGGACACGGCCACTTCTGCGAGACCGCCCGCGAGGTCTTTCCCGACACCACCTTCGACGGCCTGGATCTCAGCGAGGGTGTCGACCTGGCCGAGCGGCACGGCCGGGTGACCCGCGGCTTCCGCGGCCCGTTCCCCGAGCTCGCGCCCCAACTGGCCGGCCGGTACGACGTGGTGAGCATGTTCCACTACCTGGAGCACAGCACGGATCCCCGACGGGAGCTGGTCGCCGCCGGTGAGGTGCTGCGCCCGGGCGGCCTGCTGCTGATCGAGGTCCCGGACCCCGAGTGCCGCTACGCCCGACTGCTGGGCCGGTGGTGGCTGCCCTGGCTGCAACCCCAGCACCTCAACCTGGCACCGGTCGCCAACCTCCGCCGGCGGCTGGCCGACCTGGGCTTCACCGTACTGCTGGAACAGCACGCCGAACCGCACGACCCGGTCGACCTGTTGGCCGCCTGCTGGCTCCTGCTCGACGCCGTCGCACCCCGCGAGGACGCCCCCTGGCTGGCCACCCGCCCTCCGGGCCGCCTCCGCCGCGCCCTGCGGACCACCCTGCTCGTCGCCGCCGCTCCCCTACTCCTCCTCTCCGCCCTGGCCGACCGCCTGCTCGCCCCCTTCGCCGCCCGCACCGGGCTCGGCAACGCCTACCGCCTGCTCGCCCGCCGCGACTCCCCGTCCTGATCCGGCGAGCCGGTCGACCGGTCGGTTCGGCTGGCGCCACAGACACGTGCCCACGTGGCGCCCCGCGCGCACCCGCCGCGTACGTCCGGGTCGGCGCGGCCGACCACCAATAAGTCTACCTTTGATGTTGGCAAAAATTTACTTTTCAACCTCTATATCAACGCCTATCGGCGGGTTTGATCTACGAATCGCAGGTATGCAAGGCTGTGTCCTGGCAGGTCGTGACCGGGCGATAACCCGTCGTGCCTGTCGCGTGCCGACGCCCTCGGGGGGCGACGGGCGTCGCACGCCACAGCCGGAGACCGCACCACGGGAGTTCGTGCGAGCCGTCCGGCCAGGGGCCCCGGTCGTCACCGGAAGGGCCTTCCAGCCAACTTGGGAAGCGTGGAGAACGATGGGCAGTCGTGCTGCCGACATGACGGTTTTGCGAAGCGAGATCGAGGACCTCTGGGAGCGGCGGGACGGGGTCGCGCTGCACTCCGCCGAGGCGGTGGCCGCAGTCGACGCGGCGATCGGCCTGCTGGACACCGGCCGCGCGCGGGTGGCCGAGCTCGTGGCCGGCGAGGTCGTGGTCCACGAGTGGCTGAAGAACGCGATCCTGCTGCTCTACAAGCAGGCCCAGCCGGTGAACTCGCGGTTCGGCCCGTTCGAGTGCGCCGACAAGATCCCGCTGAAGACCGGGATCGACACCTCCGGCGTCCAGGTCTCGCCGGGTGCGGTGATCCGGCGGGGCAGCTACCAGGAGCCGGGCGCCGTGGTGATGCCCAGCCACATCGGCATCGGCTCGTACGTCGGCGAGGGCACCCTGGTGGACTCCTGGGTCGGCATCGGCTCGTGCGCCCAGATCGGCCGGAACGTGCACCTGTCGGGCGGGGTCGGGCTCGGCGGCATGATCGAGCCGCCGATGGCCAAGCCGGTGGTGATCGAGGACGACGCCTTCATCGGCGCCCGCTCAATGGTCTACAGCGGTGCGCGAGTTGGCGAGGGCGCGCTGCTCGGCGCCGGGGCGCTGCTGACCGACACCATCCCGGTCATCGACGCCGCCACCGGCGAGGAGCTCAGCCGCGGCGAGGTCCCGCCGTGGACGGTCGCCGTCCCGGCCAACCGTCCGCGCGAGTTCGCCGGCGGCACCTTCGGCCTGCCCTGCCTGCTGGTGATCAAGCACCTGAAGAAGGGCGAGCGGCACGACAAGGCCAAGCTCAACGACGCGGTGCGCACCCAGCCGCCGGTGCTCTGACGCTCGTCACCGCCAGCAACAACTCCCCTCTCTCATCGACAAGTTCGAGGAATCCTCCGCATGTCTGCCACCGGTATCGACCCGGTTCTGAACCGTCACCCCGAGCTCGAGGACCTGCGGTCCCGACTCACGGCCTTTCTGGACACCCACCTGCCCTCGCCGGTCCGCGAGAACGACAGCCGGCCCGACTGGCTGGCGCTGCGCGCCCGGGCCTCGGCGGCCGGGCTGACCGGCATCGATGTCGCGTCCCCCGAGGGGCGGGGACCGGCCGGACGGGTGGCCCAGGGCATGGCCATGTTCCTCGCGGGCCAGCGGGACTGCGACGCGCGCGAGATCTTCAGCACCGGTCACGCCGCGATGCCGCTGCGCTACGGCTCGCCGGCGCTCTCCCAGCAGACCCATGAACAGGCCGTGGCGGCAGGGAAGTTGGTTGGTGTCGCGTCCAGCGAGCCGCACTCGGGCTCGGACCTGCGGGGCTTTCGCACCCTGCTGGTCGACCACGGCGACCACTTCGTCCTGTCGGGCACGAAGGGCCTGATCAGCCGGGTCGAGGAGGCCTACGGGTTTGTCGTGTTCTGCAAGCTCGTCGACCGGCGGGACGTCGGCGTGATCGACCTGCGTACCGTCCCGCTCTCCGCGGTGTGGGTGCCGATGGACACCAAGGGCGTGCTCACCGAGACCACCGACCCGCTGGGCATGCGGGGTTGGAGCTTCGGCCACCTGCACTTCGTCGACACCCGGCTGGACAAGGACTTCCTGCTCGGCGAGCCCGGCGACGGCCGCCTGATCTTCGACTCGCACTTCTCCGCCTGGCGTCTGATGATGTCGCTGGTCTGCCTCGGTGCCGCGGCGGCCGCGATCCAGGAGTCGATGGCCCGTACCAGCAGCCGGAGCGTGGGCCGGATGCCGCTGGCCGCGATCCCCTCGGTCGCAGCCCGGCTGGGCACCGCCGCGGCCGAGGTCGAGGCCGCCACCGCCTGGTGCTTCTCGCTGCTGGAGCGCATCGACCGGGGCGACATCGACGTCGCCGCCTGCTCGGCCGCCAAGGCGCTGGCCACCGACGCCGCCTACCGCGCCGTGGACCTCGCCCTCCAGCTGCACGGCAGCGAGGGCTACACCCGGCACACCCCGATGGAGAAGCGACTGCGCGACATCCGTGGGCTGCGGATCGCCGACGGCCCCAACGACACGCTCTACAGCGTCCTGGCCCACTCGCTGCTGACGGAGCATCAGCAGACCGAGGAAGCCCAGCTGTTGGCCCATCACTGAGACCGAGGCACCGAAGCACCCATGCCCGCCACCACGACCACCCCGCCCTTCCGGACCGAGGTAGCGCAGATCCTCGACACCCTGGCGGCCCATCCCGAGCGGAACGTCCTCACGTACCAGGGGCGTTCGGTCACCGCCGGCGAACTGCGCGATCTCACCCACCAGTTGGCGCGGGCCATGCGAGCCCGGGGCATCGACCGCGGCCAGACCGTCACCCTGCTGAGCGGCAACCTGCCGGAGGCCATCGCCGCCCGCTACGCCGCCAACCTGATCGGCTGCCGGGTCAACCAGCTCTACAACAAGCTGCCGGCCGAGACCCAGGCCACCATGGTCCGGGACGTCGAGACCCATGCGCTGATCGTCGACCCCCGCCACGCCGACCGGGCCGCGGAGCTCACCGGTCAGGTCCCGGTCGCGACCGTCCTGGTCCTCGGCCCCACGCCGGTCGGCGGTCCCGCCACGGTCGGCACGGACCTGCTGGCGCTGGCCGCCGAGCAGCCGGCCGATCCGTTCGCCTCGCGAGCCCGGCCGCAGGACGTGCGCACCATCCGCCACTCCGGCGGCACCACCGGCCACTCCAAGGGCATCTGCGTCGGCTACGGACAGGTCCGTCGCTTCGGCCCCGACCTGCCCCGTGAGGAGGAACCGCCGCGACTGCTGGTGTGCACCACCATCGCCCACGCGGCCGGGCAGCTGACCGACAAGGTCCTGCGGGCCGGCGGCAGCGCGGTGCTGCTGGACGACTTCGAGCCGGCCGCCGTGCTCGGCGCGATCGAGCGGGAGCGCATCACCGACGTCTTCCTGATGCCACCGCTGCTGTACCAGCTGATGGACCACCCGCACGCGGACCGGACCGACACCAGCAGCCTGCGTCGCCTCACCTACGGCGGCTGCCAGGCGTCACCCGCCCGGCTCACCGACGCGATCCGGCGCTTCGGACCGGTGCTGGTCCAGCTCTACGGGCAGCACGAGGCCGGCATCGTCAGCGTCCTCGACGCCGAGGACCACGATCCGAACCGCCCGGAACGGTTGCGGTCCGTCGGCCGGATCGCGCCCGGGTACCAGGTGGCGATCCGCGACGAGTCCGGCCGGGAGCTGCCCGCCGGCGGCCACGGCGAGATCTGCGTGCGGTCCGACAGCCTGATGCTGGGCTACTGGAAGCAGCCCGAGCTGACCGCCGCGGTCCTCCGGGACGGCTGGCTGCACTCCGGTGACGTCGGGTACCTGGACGAGGAGGGCTACCTGTACGTCGTCGACCGGCTGAAGGACCTGATCAACACCGGCGGCGGCCACGTGTACACCTCCGAGCTGGAGGACCTGCTCAACTCCCACCCCGAGGTGCGGCAGAGCGCGGTCTTCGGCGTCCCGGACGAGAACCGGGTGGAGCGGGTACACGCCGTGGTCGTCCCGGCACCGGGCGGTCGGATCACCGCGGACGAGCTGCGCGCCCTGGTGCGCGAGCGGCGCGGGCCGGTCCACGAGCCGTCCGAGGTCGGTTTCCTCGACGCGCTGCCGCTGACCGACGCCGGCAAGCCCGACAAGAAGCTGCTGCGACGGCAGGCCGAACGGCTCCGGGAGAGTGCCGGAGCGTAACCGCTGGGTCCCGGTACCGGGGGGGGTGCCGGGACCCGATCCGCAGGCACGCGGCACCCGCGGCGATTTAGCATGAAAGCCGATGCTCTCTTGCTGCCCACCTCAGCGTCAGGGAGGCCGGTGTGGTGTTCGAGAATGCCGGATCCGGGCGGGCGAACGGCTCCCGCTACCTGCCGATCTCCGAGCACGGCCTGATCGGCGATCTTCGTACCGCCGCGCTCGTGGGCACCAACGGCACCATCGACTGGTACTGCTGCCCGCGCTTCGACTCACCCAGTGTGTTCGCGTCGATCCTCGACGCCGAGCGGGGCGGTTCGTTCGAACTGGCCGCCGAGGTGCCGACCCGCACCCGGCAGTTCTACTTCCCCGACACCAACGTGCTGATCACCCGGTTCTTCGCGGCCGACGGGGTGGCCGAGATCCAGGACTTCATGCCGATCATCGACGGGTCGCGCGAGGAGGCCCGGCACCGGCTGATCCGGCGGGTGATCTGCGTCCGCGGCAGCCTGCCCTTCCGGGCCCGGGTGGCACCCCGCTTCGGCTACGGGGCCGAACCGCACTCGGTGTACCTCCGGGGCCGCGAGGCGATCTTCGAGTCGCGGTCGATGACGCTGGCCCTGACCGCGACGGCGCCGCTCGACTGCGACAACGTGGACGTCTGGTCGAGCTTCAAGCTCCTGGAGGGCGAGTCCGTGGTGTTCGCCCTCGACCAGATCACCGACGGCGTCTTCCCCCGGGCCTGCCCGCAGGCCGAGGCGGAGCGCGAGTTCGCGGCGACCGTCCGGTTCTGGCGCCACTGGCTGGCCGACTCGCGCTACCACGGGCGGTGGCGCGAGATGGTGCACCGGTCCGCGCTGGTGCTCAAGCTGCTCACCTACATCCCGAGCGGCGCGATCGTCGCCGCGCCGACCACCAGCCTGCCCGAGCAGATCGGCGGCGAGCGCAACTGGGACTACCGGTACGTGTGGGTCCGCGACGCGGCCTTCTGCGTCTACGCCATGCTCCGGCTGGGCTTCACCTCGGAGGCCGAGGCGTTCATGGGCTTCCTCTCCGAGCGGGGCACGGGGAGCCCCGGTGACACCGGCCCGCTGCAGATCATGTACGGCATCGACGGGCGCTGCGAGCTGCCCGAGCAGGAGCTGTCCCACCTGGAGGGCTACCTCGGGTCCGCCCCGGTCCGGGTCGGGAACGCCGCCACCGGCCAGCTCCAGCTGGACATCTACGGAGCGTTGATCGACTCCGTCTACCTGTACGACAAGTGGGGGCAGCCGATCAGCAGCGACCGGTGGGACGAGGTCAGTGCGGTGGTGGAGTGGCTCTGCGACCACTGGGACCAGCCCGACGAGGGCGTCTGGGAGACCCGCGGGGGCCGCCGGAACTTCGTGTACTCGCGGCTGATGTGCTGGGTGGCGGTGGAACGGGCGATGCGGATGGCGACCCGGCGCGGCCTGCCGGCCGACCTCCCGCGCTGGCGGCAGAGCCGGGACGCGATCTACCGGCAGATCATGCGACGCGGCTGGTCGGCCGAGCGGCAGACGTTCGTGCAGAGTCTGGACGGCGACGTGCTGGACGCCTCGGTGCTGATGATGCCGATGGCCAAGTTCGTCTCGCCCACCGACCCCAAGTGGCTCACCACCCTGGACGCACTCACCACGGACCTGGTCTCCGACTCCCTGGTCTACCGCTACGACCCGGCGTCCAGCCCGGACGGCCTCCGCGGCACCGAGGGCACCTTCTCGATCTGCTCCTTCTGGTACGTCGAGGCGCTCGCCCGGGCCGGGCGCCTCGAGGAGGCCCGGCTGGCCTTCGAGAAGATGCTCACCTACGCCAACCACCTCGGCCTCTACGCCGAGGAGATCGGCCCGACCGGCGAACAGCTGGGCAACTTCCCCCAGGCCTTCACCCACCTCTCGCTGATCAGCGCCGCGTTCAACCTCGACCGCGCGCTCGGCTGAGGCCTCCCAGGGCTCGGCCGGGCGTTGCGTGCCGCATCATGATCGGCCATCATTCCGCGGAGCGGACGATCGGCGGCGCGCGTCCCGCCGCGGCAGCCGCGACGAGGGGAGAGCGCAGTGCCCGAGCAGCAGCCGGCCGCCGACTGGCAGCCCACGGCCTTCGAGAACCCGCCGCCGAACATCGCCCGCGTCTACGACTACCTGCTGAACGGCAAGGACAACTACGCCTCCGACCGCGAGATCGGCCGGCGGATCGAGCAGACGCTGCCCGAGGTGCACCTCGGTGTGCGGGAGCAGCGGGCCGTGCTGCGGCGCGTGGTGCGCCACCTGGTCGGCGAGGCGGGGCTGCGGCAGCTGGTCGACATCGGCTCGGGCCTGCCCACCGCGGACAACGTGCACCAGATCGCGCACGCCATCGCCCCGGCCACCCGGGTGGTCTACGTCGACAACGACCCGGTGGTACTGGCGCACGCCCGCGCGCTGCTGGCCGACAACCGGGAGACCGTGGTGGTCGCCGGCGACCTGCGGGAACCCGCCGAACTGCTCGCGGACCAGGGACTGCGTGACCACATCGACTTCGACCAGCCGGTCGGGCTGCTGCTCTGCGGGATCCTGCACTACGTGCTGGACGAGGAGGAGCCGGCCCGGATCGTCCGCGAGCTGGTCGACGCGCTGCCGTCCGGCAGCCACGTCTTCGTCCACCACCTGCTGGCCGCCGGGGACGCCGACGCCGCGGCGGCGGAGGCCGTGCTGCGGCAGGGGGTCGGCCGGGCCCGGTTCCGCACCATGGACCAGGTCGCCGCGTTCCTCGACGGCCTGGCGCTGGTCGACCCCGGTGTGGTCACCGTCTCCGAGTGGCGCCCCGACGCCGACACCCCGCCGCTGAGCGCCAGCCCCGTGCTGCGCCTGGCCGCGGCCGGCGTGGCGCGCAAGCCCTGACCGCCTGCCTCACGCGCCCCGACCACCGCCGGGGCCGCTACCATCGGGCCAGGTTCTTCGGGCAAGGGGCCCGATTCTGTTGGGGGTTGTCATGGTTGCTGGTCGTGTGGTGCGATTCGACAGTTCGCGGGGTTACGGCTTCATCGCGCCTGACCACGGTGGTGAGGACGTCTTTCTGCACGTGAACGACCTGCTGATCCCCGAGGTGCAGCTGCGCTCGGGGCTGGCGGTCGAGTTCGAGGTGGAGGACGGCGATCGCGGGCTGAAGGCGTCCGCGGTCCGACTGGCCAAGGGAGCGGAGGGCAAGCCGGCGGTGGCATCGTCCCGACACCCGGAGTCCCGCCATCCGGAGGGCGACGACGCGCTGTGCGACGTGCTCAGCGTGGCGGAGTTCACCCGGGAGGTCACCGAGCTCCTGCTGGCGGCGGCGCCGTCGCTGACCGGGGAGCAGATCCTGCGGATCCGGACCGGGCTGGTGCGGTTCGGCACGGACCACGGCTGGACCGAGGGCTGATACCGGCCGTCCGGCACCGGCCGTTCTGCCGTCCGTCCGGCACCGCCCGGCAGAACGGCCGCCCGGCTCACCAGCCGTTGCCGTACGGACGCCCTCCCGCCACCACCAGGCGCACCGCGCGCAGCGCGCTCAGGTCACGGAGCGGGTCCCCGTCGACGACGAGCAGGTCGGCGCGGTGGCCGGGGGCGAGCCGGCCGGTGTCGGCGTCGATTCCGAGGGCGCGGGCGGCCTCGACGGTGGCCATGTCGATGGCGCGGTCCCAGGAGGGGCCCGCATCCACTCCGACTCCCGTTCCCCGAAGGGCGGTTGGCCCCCACTCCAGCGGCCACCGCCCGACGGGCGGAACAGCGGCCGTTCACCGGTGTTCGCCAACTCCGTTCTGCTTCGGCGCGCCAACCGGCGCACCGCACCGCGTGCCATGACTGCCCGACAACTCGCCTGTGTGCTTCCACAGTTGGCCTGGTCGACCGACCGTCGGACCGGATGGCCAGCTGCGGATCGTTCCGCCCTGCGGCCTCGGAAGGTCTCCCCGACGCAGCCGCCCGACGCCGCCGCGCCCAACTCGAGCTGGTCCGACGTCACTTCCGGTGGGACTCCTCGGGGCGGACCGCGGGCCGCCCCCGAGTCCCTTCGCGTCTCCACCGACGTTCCGGAACCCGCACGCGCTCCACCGCGTCCCATCCGGACCCAGCGGCCGACGCCCGTCGGCCGGCCCGCGAAGGAGATGCCTTGACCTCGCAGCGGTTCACCACCGACCCACCGCGCCGGCACCGGCTGTCGCGGCTGCTCGCCCCCGTCGCCGTCCTGGGCTTCACGGGGGCGCTGGCGCTGGCCGCTTTCTCCTCCGGCCCCGCCCCGGCCGCCGCGGTGACACTGACGGCACGCCCGGGCGGAGCGGTGGTCCAGGTGACCGAACAGGACGCCGGCACCCCGGTCACCGTCCCGACCGGCGACACCGTCCAGCTCGTCCTGCACAGCACCTACTGGACACCACCACGGAGTTCCGACCCCGCGCACCTGCGACCGCTCGGCGCGCCCGGCACCGCACCCTCGGCCGGCACCGGCTGCCACCCCGGCACGGGCTGCGGCACGGTCACCGCCGACTTCCTCGCCCTCACCCCTGGCACCTGCCGGCTCACCACCACCCGCACCAGCTGCGGCGAGGCCCTGGCGTGCATCCCCGAAGCGGCGAACCTCACGGTCACCATCGTCGTCGCCCCCACCCGCTGAAGCCCACCCGCGCCGCCGGCCTCGCTGTTACGGGCGGACGCTGATCACGGCGAAGCGGCCGCCGTGCGGGTCGGCGAGGTGGGCCACCCGGCCGTAGGGGGTGTCCAGGACCGGACCGGTCTCCGCGGCGCCGAGCCGCCGGGCCTGGTCGACCGAGGCGTCGGTGTCGGCGACCGCGAAGAACACCTGCCAGTTGGGGCGGGCGGCCGGGTCGGTCCCCGTGGCGAGCGCGGCGACGCTGCGGCCGTGGGTGCGCAGGACCACCCGGTCGTGTTCCCAGCGCACCTCCAGGTCCTTCGGGTCCCGGGTGTCCCAGGCGAACACCTCGCCGTAGAAGAGGGCCGCCTCGAAGGCGTCCCGGGTGCGCAGCTCGATCCAGACCGGCGCGCCCGACGAGCTCAGCCAGGAGCGCCCGTGGTCGCACCCGCCCTCCCAGACGCCGAACGGCGCACCGGCCGGATCGGCCGCGATGGCCAGCCGGCCGGCGTCGAAGCCGAGCGGGCCGATGGCCATCGTGCCGCCGCGGGCCCGGACCCGTTCGGCGACCTCGTTGGCGTCCTCGGTACCGAAGTAGGTGGTCCAGGCCACCGGGAGCTGCAGGCCGGTGGAGGTGCTCAGGCCGGCGACCGCGACGCCGTCCACCACCGCGCGGACGTACGGGCCCCAGCGGTCCGGCCCGCGTTCGAAGGACCAGCCGAGCAGCGGCCCGTAGAAGGCCTGGGCGCCTTCGAGGTCGCCGGCCATCAGGCTCACCCAGCTGGGAACCGCCGGCACGCAGCGCACCGCCGCGCCGGCCGCCGGTGCTACCTCGGTCATCGCTGCGCCTCCTGTGCCTGCCCTGCCCCGGCCGTGCCCGTCGACTCGACCGTACCCGCACCGCGTCCGCACCGCACGGACCAGCGACGGAGGCGCCGCGGCGGCGGGGCCGGAGCGGGCTGGCGGGGCGGCGTCGCTACGGCCGGGTCATCCGCAGCACGTCCAGCGCCTCGTCCAGCTGGGCCTCGGTCAACAGGCCGCGCTCCACGTAGCCGCGGTCCAGGACCACCTGACGGATCGTCCGGCCGTCCGCGAGCGACTGCTTGGCGACCTTGGCGGCCTCCTCGTAGCCGATGTAGCGGTTGAGCGGGGTGACCACGGACGGCGAGGACTCGGCGTACTCCCGGGCCCGCTCGGCGTTGGCGGTGATGCCGCTCACCGTGCGGTCGGCCAGCAGCCGGGCGGCGTTGCCGAGCAACTGGACCGACTCCAGCAGGTTGCGGGCGATCACCGGCAGCATCACGTTGAGCTCGAAGTTGCCGCTCGCCCCGGCCATCGCCACCGTCGCGTCGTTGCCGACCACCTGGGCGGCGACCATCGCCACCACCTCGGGTATCACCGGGTTGACCTTGCCCGGCATGATCGAGGAGCCGGGTTGCAGGTCGGGCAGGTTGATCTCGCCCAGCCCGGTGCGCGGGCCGGAGGCCATCCAGCGCAGATCATTGACGATCTTGGTCAGCCCGACCGCGATGGTCCGCAGCTGACCGCTGAGCTCGACCAGCGCGTCCCGGGCGCCCTGGGCCTCGAAGTGGTTGCGGGCCTCGCGCAGCGGCAGGCCGGTGCTCCGGGCCAGCTCGGCGATCACCGCGGCCGAGAAGCCGGGCGGGGTGTTGATGCCGGTGCCGACCGCCGTGCCGCCCAGTGGCAGCTCGGCGACCCGGGGCAGGGTGGCCCGCAGCCGCTCCTCGCCGTAGCGGACCTGGGCCGCGTAGCCGCCGAACTCCTGGCCGAGGGTGACCGGCGTGGCGTCCATCAGGTGCGTCCGGCCGGCCTTGACCACCTGTGCGAACTCCGCGGACTTGGCCTCCAGCGCCACCGCGAGGTGCTCCAGGGCGGGCAACAGGTCCGCGGTGACCGCCGCGGTGGCCGCGATGTGGATCGAGGACGGAAACACGTCGTTGGACGACTGGCTGGCGTTGACCTGGTCGTTCGGATGGACCGGACGGCCCAGCCGCTCGCCGGCCAGGGTCGCGATCACCTCGTTGGCGTTCATGTTCGAGGACGTGCCGGAGCCGGTCTGGAAGACGTCCAACGGGAAGTCGTCGTCCCAGCGGCCCTCGGCGACCTCCTCGGCGGCACCGACCACCGCCTCGGCGACCCGGCCGTCCAGGATCCCCAGCTCGGCGTTGACCTTGGCCGCCGCGGCCTTGATCCGGGCCAGCGCGGCGATGTGCGCCCGGCTCAGCCGCTGCCCGGAGACCGGGAAGTTCTCCACCGCTCGCTGCGTCTGCGCCTGCCACTTGGCCGTGGCGGGGACCCGCACCTCCCCCATCGAGTCGTGTTCCGTCCGGTACGCCTGCTCGTCGCCCATGGCACCACACCTCCCACCCAGCACAGCTCACCCGGCCCTCGCGGTATTTCCACCGGGCCGGGTGATCTTCGCGGCAGCGGGTTGACGGTGATCGGCGGACCGGGCCGAGCGGACGGAGCGCTCAGTGGATCTTGCGCGGCGCGCCGCGGTAGCTGCCGAAGGACCAGTGGTTGCCCTCGAGGTCGCGGGCGGTGAAGTCGCGCGAGCCGTAGTCGGTGTCGTGCGGCTCGCTGACGATCTCGGCACCGGCGGCCCTGGCCCGGGCGCACAGCGCGTCCGGCTGGTCGGTCACCGCGTACATCCCGGCGGTGCCCGGGGCGACCGGCCAGCCGTGTCCGGGGTCGCCCCCCCGGGCCGCGCCGAGCATGATGCCGCCTCCGGGCGGCCAGCTCAGCTCCGCGTGGACGACCACGCCGTCGTCCACGTACACAACGGTCTGTTCGAACCCGAACGCGTCCACCAGGAACCGGATCAGCGCCTGCGCGTCACGGGCCCGCACGGTCGGCCAGACCTGCGGCGGCGGCACGGCATCAGTGGGATCGGCCATCTCGACCGGACCTCCTCGGTAGTCCTCGCCCCGGTCCGCCCGGGACCTCTCCAGCGTCCCGTACGGACCGGCCGCCACCCCGGACCTGCCCGACCTGCCCGACCGGTGTCGCGGGCACGCCCCCGGTCGGCGCCGGGTTTCCCGGCGGGCGGAGGGGTAGGCGCACCGCCGGGAACACCCGACCGACCGATTCGGAAGGAGTGGCCACCATGCCACGAGGGGCCAGTCCCAAGCGGGAACGTCAGTACGAGCACATCAAGGAGAGCCTGCTGGAACGCGGCGCGCAGGAGGACCGGGCCGAGGAGATCGCCGCCCGCACGGTCAACAAGGAACGCGCCCGGCACGGCGAGTCCAAGACCGCCAGCCGCACCTCCGTGGACGACATCTCGTCCGGCCGGCGCGGTGGCCTGCGTTCGCACCAGGGCGCCCAGGGGCCCACGTACGACCAGCTGTACAACGAGGCACGGCAGCGCAACATCAAGGGCCGCTCGAAGATGAACAAGAGGCAGCTCGCCGGCGCGCTCGGCAGGTAGCGGGAGGAGCAGCACCACAGCCAGGTTCCGGTCTCCATCGGGCCGATCCCGCCGGCCGGCCCGGCTCCGGAGCCACCGCGCCCCTGGTCAGGGAGCGAGCGGGCTCCTCAGTGGCCGGGACGGTGGATCAGCCGGTGCCGCGGTCGTTGCTCGCGTCCGACGGGAGGACCACCTCGGGTCGCATCGGCAGCCACCTGGCGGCGCGCGTGGCGGCGGACCGATCCGGTGGCCAGCAGATAGCCGAGGGCGAAGATCAGCGCGAGGGCGAGCCCGGCGAGGAAGATCGCGAAGCTGCTCATGGTGGCGAGATGGTTCCCGAACAGCGTGACGCTGTAGTCGGGGCCGGCGTTGAGGTTCCCCGCGATGAGCAGGCCCGTGAAGGCGCCGGCCGCCGCGAGCAGAAGCAGTCCGAGCAGCAGCATCGCTTCTCTCCTTCCGGAACGGCTGTCACTCTGGCGTATTCCCACGTACCGCCGTTCGATCCCTACGGCGGGGTAGCCGATCGGAGCCGGGTGGCGATCGGAACCGATCGTCTCCGGTCCGGTCCGGCGGTTAACCCATCGCAGTCCGCCGCACCGTTTCGGGACGACCGATCCGGGTGTCCGCCGCCGGATCCCGGGCAGACGCCGGGTATACGCGAGAAGGAGTCCCAGGACGGAACGAGGAGGACACCATGAGCGGTGGGGACAAGGTCCGGAACATGGCGGAACACGCCAAGGGCAAGATGAAGAAGAAGACCGGTGAGGCCATCGGCGATCCCGCTCTGGCCGCGGAGGGCAAGGCCGAGCAGATCAGCGGCGACATGAAGCAGGCCGGCGAGAAGGTCAAGGACGCGTTCAAGCGGTGACGTCACCGCGAGCGGCCGGTGCCCCGCCACGGCGGCGCCGGCCGCTCGCCGTCGGTGGCCGGGCCTCGCGGGGTTTGAGGCCTCGCCCCATCGGGCAACCGCCGGGCATGGAACGCATCAGCGTCGAGCCGGTCGGCGACCACGAGTACCTGGTCCGGCTGACCGCGGGCGGCCGGGATGCCGCGTCCTGGTTCCGGGCCGATCCGGCCGTCCTGGACGAGCTGGGCATCGGCGCCGACAAGGAGCGGCGGGCCGTCGAGCAGACGGCGGGCTTCCTGGTCGACCGGCAGGACGCCCAGGACCTCCCGAAGTGGGTCGACCTGGACGACGTCGTGGCCAGTTACCAGGACTTCCCGGACGAGCTGCGCCGCCGGCTCGGTACCGGCTGACCGACCGGTTGCCCCGTGCCTGGCCCGACACCGAACCGGGCCGGGGCGTCGACGTGTGCTCGTGCGGTCACCCGGCGTGGCCGGATCGCCGGATCGGTGGGCGAACCGCTCGACGAGCACGCGGTTGAAGGCCGGCAGATCGGCCGGCTCGCGGCTGGAGATCAGCACGTTCGGACCGTTCTCGCAGACCTCGACCTCGCGGTCCACCCAGGACGCGCCGGCATTGACCAGGTCGGTGCGCAGGCTCGGCCCGGAGGTGACCGTCCGCCCGTCCACCGCTCCCGCCTCGATCCCACCGCTCCCGCCTCGATCGGCGTCCACGGGCCGTGTCAGCGGGGACCGCCAGGTCGACCCCGTTCCCGCGTGGTGCTCAGGCGTGCTCCTCCCGGTCGTCCGCACAGCCGTCGCCGTAGCGCTCCTGCCAGGCGCGGGCACGGGCGTTGTGCCAGGCCACCCCGCGGTCGACCTGCTGCTCGGAGAGACCGGTGGCCAGCGCGAGCGTTTCCAGGCTCACCTCGCCGTCCTGCTCCTCCAGGACCCGGCAGACCTTGCCGGCCCACTGCTCCTCGTCGAGGTAGGGGCGGCGACGGTACTCCTCCACCAGATCTCCCAGGTGGTCGATCGAGCACGCGGTCAGCACCCGTTTGCCGTCCAACCGGGGATCGTCCTCGTGCAGCGCCGAGGAGTCGGGTACCAGGGCGTAGAGCTCGTCGTCCTCGGTGATCACCGTCCCGCACTTGTCGCACAGCTCCGGGAGGTCGTCGGGATCCATGTCGTCCATGCTTCGCGCCTACCCGGGTCCTCCTCCGGACGAACACCGGTAAAATCGCCGCGGGAGCATGCGCCACGGAGTGGACATGACAGAAGTCGAACCGTCCGGGCCCAAGCCGGAGTCCGGGCCCGAGCCCTCGACCGGTGCCGCCTCGGAGCTGGCCGCCGAGGTCGCCGAGCTGCGCCGGCAACGCGCCGAGTGCCATCTGCTGGACCTCGCCGCCGGGGTGCTGGTCGCCCGGCTGGGCATCGAGCCGACCGAGGCCACCAGCCATCTGGTCTCGCTCGCCGAATCCATCGGGCAGCGGCCCGCCGACCTGGCCGCCGACCTGCTCAACCAGCCCACCGGCAGGATCCCGCCGATGGGCCCGGAGGACCCGGCGGCGGCCCCGGAGGAGCTGGCACGGGCCCGCCCGCTGCGCCGTGCCGCCGAGACGGCCGCCACCCGGGAGAGCCTGGACGAGGTCGCCGCCACGCTGCTGGAC
The DNA here is from genome assembly GCF_044547075.1 of Kitasatospora sp. NPDC052896. Classification (NCBI taxonomy): domain Bacteria; kingdom Bacillati; phylum Actinomycetota; class Actinomycetes; order Kitasatosporales; family Streptomycetaceae; genus Kitasatospora; species Kitasatospora sp. NPDC052896. The sequence continues at coordinate 198,483 of NZ_JBITZU010000003.1, read as the reverse complement.
GAGCTGCTGCGCCCGCTCGGCGTGTGCGGGCTGCTGCTCTGGCGGCTGACCGACGCGGACCGCCTGGAGCTGGTCGGCGGCACCGGCTTCAGCGTCCTGGAACGCACGCACTGGCAGTGGCTGCCGCCGCAGTGGCCCAACCCGCTGCGCCGGGCCGTCCTGGAGGGCGCGCCGCTCTGGCTGCCCGCCGGACCGCCGGACCCCGAGCGGCTGCCCGGGCCGGCCGTGGACGCCGCCCGGGCCGTCCTGCCGCTGTGGCACGCGGGCAAACCGGTCGGCGTCGCGCTGGCCGTCTGGCCCGCCGCCACCGAGCTTCCGGAGCCGGTTCGTGATCGGCTGGCCGAGCTGACCGAGGTCGCCGCCCGGCTGCTGGCCGTCCAGCCGCACACCGACCGGATGGCCCCGGCCCGTCCCAGCGACCGACCGGTGATCGCCACCCTGCTCGACCTGCTCGCCCAACCCGCTCTGATCGTCAGACAGCTGGAGCAGGAGCCGACCCTGCGAGTGGAACACGCCAACGCGGCGGCCCGCCGGATCGGCACCGCGGCGGAACCATCCGTCCCCCGGCCGCTGGCGCGGTTCCTGCCCCACTCGTCCGCCGGGATCGCCGAGCTGATCCGCCGCGCCCAGGCCTCCGGCGCCCCGCAGCGGGCCGCCCGGCTACCCGCCGAGACCCATCCCGGTGAACCCGGCGCGCTGGTCAACGTCCGGGTGCTGCCGGTCGACCCGGCACACACCGTGGTGCTCTGGCACTCCGGCAGCCTGGACCACAGCTTCTCGGTGCTGCGGATCGCCGGCGGCCTGGGCAACATCGGCGCGTTCGAGGACGACCTCACCACCGGGACGGCCCGCTGGAGCGAACAGTCCTTCGCATTCTTCGGTCTGCCGCCGACCGCCGTCCCGCTCCCGCTCGCCCGGCTGCAGGCGCTGCTCGACCCGGTGGACGCCGCCGGGTTCAGGGCCGCGCTGCAGGCGCTCACCACCCGGCGGGAGTCGTTCAAACTGGTGGTCCGCACCCCCCGGGCGGGGGGTGGCCAGCGGCACGTCCGGGTCGTCGCCGAGCCGTTGCTCACCCACGGCACGCTGACCGGCATCACCGGGATCTTCCAGGACGTCTCCGCCCAGTACCACACCGAGCTCGCGCTGGCCGCCACCTTCGACCAGCTCACCACCGTCCGGGAGCAGGCCGCGGTCCGGCACCGGCTGGCCCTGCAGCTCCAGCGGGCGATCGTGCCCGAGGTGCCCGACCTGCGGAAGCTGCCCGGTCTGCAGGTCGCCGCCCGTTACCGTCCGGCCGCCCAGGAGTACCGGGTGGGCGGGGACTGGTACGACGTGCTGCCGCTGTCCGACGGCCGGGTGATGGTCGCGGTGGGCGACGTCGCCGGGCACGGCATCGAAGCGGCCACCGGCATGGTCGCCCTGCGCAACGCGCTGCGCGGCCTGGCACTCACCGGGCAGCGCCCGGGCCGGCTGCTGCAGTGGCTCAACGAACTCACCCTGGGCACCGTCGGCCACCCCACCGCCACCGGCGTCTGCGCCCGCTACGACCCGGAGACCCGCCTGCTGACCTGGTCCAGTGCCGGCCATCTGCCCCCGCTCCTGATCCGGGACGGCCGGGCCGAGTTCCTGGAACCCGAACGCAACGTCCTGCTCGGCGCGCTGCCCTCGGCGCGGTACCAGGAGAGCAGCACCGAGCTGCGCGCCGACGACACCCTGGTGCTCTACACCGACGGCCTGATCGAGCGCCGGCACGACGACCTCAACCGCTCGCTGGCCGACCTGCGGGCGAGGGCCGAACGGCTGGCCTCGGCGGAACTCGACGAGCAGGCCGACCGGCTGCTCTCCCAGGCCTCCGGCGACACCGACGACGACAGCAGCCTGATCATCATCCGGATCCTGTGACCGCTCCGGGAGCGGACCGGTGACCGGCCGGGCCCGCGCGGAACGGGCCGGGGGCATCAGCGCGGGTCCGGCGCCGCGATCTCCGCCCAGACCCGCTTGCCATCGTCGGCCGACAGCACCCCCCAGTCACGGGCCAGCAGTGCCACCACACGCAGCCCGTGCCCGCCCGGGCCGACCGGATCGCCCGGTGGGCGCGGCACCGGCGGGAGCGGGCTGGGGTCGGCCACCTCGACCCGCAGCCGCTCGGCGTCGCAGTACAGGACCAGCTCGCTCGGCCCGCCCGCGTGCTGGCAGGCGTTGGCCACCAGCTCGGAGACCACCAACAGCACGTCGTCGGCCACGGTCTGCCGCCGGCTGTCGAAGGCCGGCAGCCAGTCCCAGTCGACCAGCGCCTTCCAGGCGAAGTCGCGGCACCGCCCGACCGTGCCGGCCACCGGGCCGGGCAGCGGCAGCCGGCGCGTGCGCTCGGCCGGCGCGCCGTCCGACGATCCGCGGTCGCCGAAGGGTCGGGACATCGACCCGCGCTCGCCACTCATCGCCATGCCACCCATCCGGTCAGCCGTCCGACGACAGCGCCTGCGCCACGCTCGGATGAACCCGGAAGACCCCGCCGGCACCGGTGATCTCGAAGAGCCGGGCCACCTGCGGGCCGAGCCCGCACAGCTCCACCTCCCGGCCGGACTCCCGGGCCGCGAGCCGGGCCCGCAGCAGCACGTTCAGGCCGGTGGAGTCGCAGAACCGCAGGTCCGCGAAGTCGAGCAGGATCCGCGCCGGGGCGGCGGCCAGACAGCCGTCCAGCGCCTCGCGCAACACGTCCGCCGTGTCGTGGTCGAGTTCGCCGTGCAGCACCAGCACCCGGCTGCCCGGTGCTCCGCGCACCGCCACGCTGAGCCGGCCCTCGCCGACCCCGGTCGTTCCCACGCCGTCCTCTGCCATCACGGCTCCTCGCGGTTCACAGCGCCTCCGAACAAGCTGCCCGGATCTTCGCCACCCGGTCCCCCACCGCCCGGTGCACCGCCACCATCCTGCCCGGTCCCGCCGCGAGGCGCCGGGCGGTCAGGGGCCGGACACCGGTCATGCGGCCTCGCTCGAGGAGTCGTCCGCGCCCAGACGGACCCGGACCAGGGCCGCGGCGAGTCGGGCGGCGTCGGCGGGCCGGACCAGCCGACCGAGTTCCTCGGCGCTCTTCGGCAGGCCCTCGGCGGCGGCCTGTTCGCGCGCCGCGCGGTCGAAGAACGGGTACAGCCCGGGCCAGACCGCCTGGGCCTCGCGGCAGAAGATGTCCGCGCCGACCGGGCCGATCCGCGGCACCTCCTGGAGCAGCCGGTGGATCCCGGAGGTCTCGCCACCGGCCTCGGCCCGCAGCCGCCGCAGATCACCGTGCCAGCGCTCCAGTACCAGCTCGGCACCGGCGTGCAGCGCGGTCGCGCTGCTCTCGTCGTAGCGGCGGTAGTGGGCCCGGCCGAGCGCGTCCACGACGTCCTGCCACTCGGCGTCCGCCATCGCGCGCGGGGTGCGCAGCCCGGCCCGGAAGAGCTCGCGGGCGGCGGCCACGGCGATCCCCGCCTTGATCCGGGTGGAGCAGAGCATGGCCAGCACCAGCAGCTGGTAGAGCGGGGCGGGCGTGTCGCGCAGGGTGACACCGGCCTCCGCGGCGAAGGTCCGGCCGTGCTCGCGCAGCAGGCGGCGGGTTTGCTCCTCGGCGCTCACCGGGTGCCCCGGTGGGACACGAGGAGGTCGTGCAGCCGCGCCACCGGGCCGCGCTCGGGCGGCAGCAGGTTGTCGGGTGGGATGGTCGCGGACGCGCCCGGACGCGGGCTGGTGCGGGCGTGCCGCTTCACCTCGCGCACCTGCTCGCCGAGCCGGCGCAGCTCGGACCCGGGGATCACGGCGCGCAGGGCGGGGAAGATCCGCGCCTCCTCGTGGCCCAGGTGGCCGGTGACCAGCTCCACCAGCTGGGCCACCAGGCGGTCGAAGCCCGCGGTGGTGGCGGTGCGCCACTGCAGATGGCGCAGCAGCGTCTCGACGACGGCGTGGTCCCTCAGCTCCTGGCCGGCCACCACCTCGCCGTCGGGCAGTTGGCGGACCAGCGGGTAGAGGCAGGACTCCTCGGCGATCGCGTGCCGGACGAGCTCGCCGGTCACCTCGTCCACCAGCGCCTTGCGCCGCGGGTCACCGATTCGCAGGCCGATCATCCGGCTGAACAGCACCCGGATGTCGTCGTGGTCCGCGGTCAGCTCCTGCAGGATGTCGCGGTCGTGTTCCATCTCAGCCTCCTCGGTCCACGCGGGCGTCTGCCCGGCCACCCGGGCGGCTAACGCGCCAGGAAGTGTCGGATCCGGCCGAGCAGGTCACCGGTGTCGACCGGCTTGGTGACGTGGTCGTCGGCGCCGGCCGACAGGCTCTTGGCGTGGTCGCCGGGCATCGCCTTCGCGGTCAGCGCGATGATCGGCAGCGTGCTGTACTGCGGCATCGCGCGGATCGCCGTGGTGGCGGCGTAGCCGTCGAGCTCGGGCATCATCAGGTCCATCAGGACGAGTTCCACGTCCTCGCGGGCCCGCAGCAGGTCCAGGCAGGCCTGGCCGTTGTCGGCGTGCAGCACCCGCAGGCCGTGCTGTTCCAGCACGCCGGCCAGCGCGAAGGCGTTGCGCGCGTCGTCGTCGACCACCAGCACCACCCGGCCGGCCAGCGTGCGGTCCGGCTCGACCACCCGGCCGGCGGCGGGTGCCGGCAGCTGGGCGGGGGCGCCGGGACGGGCGGGCGGCTCGCCCGCGGGCAGGTAGAGGGTGAAGCAGCTGCCCTCGCCGACCCGGCTGCGGGCGACGATGGCGCCGCCGAGCAGCCTGGCGATCTCGCGGCTGATCGAGAGGCCGAGGCCGGTGCCGCCGTAGCGTCGGTTGGTGGTTCCGTCGGCCTGCCGGAAGGCGCCGAAGATGGTCTCCAGGTGTTCGTCCGCGATGCCGATGCCGCTGTCGGTGATCCGGAAGGCCAGCACGTCGGCCGACTCCCCCAGCTGCGGCGGGAGTTCGCCCGCGGTGGCCCGCTCGACCAGCAGCTCCACCCGGCCGACCTCGGTGAACTTCACCGCGTTGGACAGCAGGTTGCGCAGCACCTGACGCAACCGGGCCTCGTCGGTGACCAGTTCGGAGGGCACGTCGGGCGCGGTGCTGACCCGGAACTCCAGGCTCTTCTGCCCGGTGAGCGGGCGGAACGTCAACTCGACGTACTCCAGCAGCTCGTGCAGCGGGAAGCGCTCCGGACTGACGTCCATCTTGCCCGCCTCGACCTTGGACAGGTCCAGGATGTCGTTGATCAACTGGAGCAGGTCGGAGCCGGCCGAGTGGATCACGCCGGCGTACTCGACCTGCTTCGGCGTCAGGTTGTGGGTCGGGTTCTGTGCCAGCAACTGGGCCAGGATGAGCAGGCTGTTGAGCGGGGTGCGCAGCTCGTGGCTCATGTTGGCGAGGAACTCGGACTTGTACATCGAGGTGAGCGAGAGTTGCTGGGCCCGGGTCTCCAGCTCCTGGCGGGCATGCTCGATCTCCAGGTTCTTCGCCTCGATGTCCCGGTTGCGCTCGGCCAGCAGTTTCGCCTTCTCCTCCAACTCGGCGTTGGAGGACTGCAGTTCCTCCTGCCTGGCCTGCAGTTCACGTGAGCGGGCACGCAGTTCGCCGGTCAGCCGCTGCGACTCCTCCAGCAGCTCGTCGGTGCGGGCGTTGGCGAGCAGTGAGCTGACGTGGACCCCGATGGTGGCGGTGAGCCGCTCCAGGAAGTCGCGGTGGATCGCGGTGAACGGGCGCACCGCGGCGAGTTCGACGACGCCCAGCAACTGGTCCTCCATCAGCACCGGCAGCAGGATCAGTGCGCTGGGGTCGGTGGCACCGGCGCCGGAGGCGATGGTGGCGTAGCCGGCCGGCACGTGCTCGACCAGGACGGTGCGCCGGCCGCGCGCGGCCTGGCCGACCAGGGACTGGCCGAGTCGGAACCGGCGCGGCCCGGCGGCGGGGTCGTCCGGCGAGCCGTAGCTGCCGATGGCGACCAGCTCGGTGCCGTCCGGACCCTCCTGGGCGAGGTAGAACGCGCCGTACTGGGCCGCCACCAGCGGGGCCAGCTCGGCCATCACCAGCTCGGCCACGGCGGCCAGCTCCCGCCGGCCCTGGACCAGTTCGGAGAACCGGGCGAGGTTGGTCTTGAGCCAGTCCTGTTCCTGGTTCGCCCGGGTGGTCTGCCGCAGCGACTCGACCATCGAGTTGATGTTGTCCTTGAGCTCGCCGAGCTCGCCGGGCGCCTGCACGGTGATCGAGCGGGTGAGGTCGCCCTCGGCGACGGCACCGGTCACCTCGGCGATCGCGCGGACCTGGCGGGTGAGGTTGCCGGCCAGTTCGTTGACGTTCTCGGTGAGCCGCTTCCAGGTGCCGGAGACGCCCCCGACCTCGGCCTGGCCGCCCAGCCGGCCCTCGCTGCCCACCTCACGGGCCACCCGGGTCACCTCGGCGGCGAACGCGCCCAACTGGTCGACCATGGTGTTGATGGTGGTCTTGAGCTCCAGGATCTCGCCGCGCGCGTCCACGTCGATCTTGCGCGTCAGGTCGCCGCGGGCCACCGCGGTGGTCACCTGGGCGATGTTGCGCACCTGGTTGGTCAGGTTGTCCGCCATGAAGTTGACGTTCTCGGTGAGGTCCTTCCAGGTGCCCGAGACACCGCGGACGGTCGCCTGGCCGCCCAGCCGGCCCTCGGTGCCCACTTCACGGGCCACCCGGGTCACCTCGTCCGCGAACGCGCCCAACTGGTCGACCATCGTGTTGATGGTCTCCTTCAGCTCGCGGATCTCGCCCCGCGCGTCCACCCGGATCTTCTGCGAGAGGTCACCGAGCGCGACGGCGGTCGCCACCTGGGCGATCGAGCGGACCTGCGCGGTGAGGTTGCCGGCCATGAAGTTGACCGAGTCGGTGAGGTCGCGCCAGGTGCCGCCCACCCCGGGCACCTGGGCCTGGCCGCCGAGCCGGCCGTCGGTGCCCACCTCGCGGGCCACCCGGGTCACCTCGCCGGCGAACGCGCCCAGCTGGTCGACCATCGTGTTGACGGTGTTCTTCAGCTCCAGGATCTCGCCACGCGCGTCCACGTCGATCTTCTGCGAGAGGTCACCCCGGGCCACCGCCGTGGTCACCTGCGCGATGTTGCGCACCTGGTCAGTCAGGTTGCCGGCCATCGCGTTGACGCCGCTGGTCAGCTCCGCCCAGACGCCGCTCGCGCCCGGCACCCGGGCCTGCCCGCCGAGCCGGCCCTCGCCGCCGACCTCCCGGGAGACCCGGGTCACCTCGGCGGCGATCAGCGACAGCTGGTCCACCATCCCGTTGAAGACGCCGGCGATCTCGCTCAACAGGCCGTCCGCACCGGCGGCCAACCGGATCGAGAAGTCGCCGTCACGCACCGCGGTCAGCCCCGCGAGCAACCGCCGCAGCGCCGCCTCGTCCAGCCCGTCCGGTCTCGCCGTCCCCGCCCGCCACCGCTCCGCCGGCTCGCTCATCCGCCGCTCCTCACCGTGGCCGGATCGGCACGGGACACGGCCGCCCCGGTGTCCCGTCCCTCCCACTGTGGCACGCCCGGCGCGGCCTCGACAGACGGCCGGGGGGCGGCTATCGTGCGCCCGCCGACGGGTGGCCGGACGGTCCTAGGACTCGCCGTCGGAGGATCGGGGCGCCGGGGTCCCGCGGGGGCCGGCGGCGACGCAGAGCAGGGCGAGACCGACCACCCAGACCGCTCCGAAGAGCCAGAACAGCGGGGCCGGGGCCAGGCTGAGCCCGGCGGCCAGTACCGCCAGCGACAGCAGCCCGAGCAGCACCGCCTCGGTGAGCCGGCTACCGCGCAGCAGCGTCCACAGCCGGCTGCGCAGGGCGAACCGGAGCCGGGTGGTCAGACGGTCCCAGTGGTTCATCACGTCTCCTTGCCCCGGGGCCCGGGGTTCCGGCCGACCGCGCGTCGGCTGGGGTGCGGTGGATCGAGAAGAGTTCCGTGGTGCCGGTGAGCGACAGCAGCCAGCGAAGCGTCGGCCCGGGCGCCGCCAGGTCGAGCCGGCCTCCGGCCCGCTCGGCGGCGAGCCGGGCCCGGAGCAGCAGGCTGAGGCCGGTGGAGTCGCAGAACGCCAACCGGCCGCAGTCGACCAGCAGCCAGGGTTCGGGGACTTCCAGCACCTCCTCCAAGACGGCGGCCAGGATTCCGGCCGTGTCGTGGTCGAGCTCGCCCATCGGTGCGATCACCACACCACGGGCCCACGGCCGGACCGTCGCGGTCAGCGCGGGGCCGGTCGACTGCTGCACGATGTCGTCCATGTGCATGTGGACGCTCCTCGGCTGGTTACCGGCGCCGCGTCTGCCCGGTCGGGGCTGACGCAAACATGCCGGCGCCGACTTTCTACCCGGCCGCCCCCGCGCCGGTCAACCATTCATTCCTCAACCAATCACCCGAGACGGAAACCCAGCAGGCAGGTGTCGTCCCGCGGATTGGGCGCGCCCAACCTGCGCAGCACGTGATCCAGGCAGCCCTCCAGGCCGGCCGCCCGGTACTCCTCGGCGGCGCGCAGCAGCCGGTCCAGTCCGGAGTCGGGATCCTCGCCGGGTCGCTCGACCAGACCGTCGGTGTACAGCAGCACCGCCTCGCCGGACGTCAGCGGCAGCTCCGCGCGGGTGTACCGGGCGTTCGGCACGGCACCGAGCACGATGCCGGCGGGGACCTCGGGCAGCCGGGCGGCGCCCGCGCGCAGCAGCACCGGCGGCGGGTGCCCGGCCCGGGCCCAGCCGAACACCCGGGTCGCCGGGTCGAGCCGGCCGCAGACCACGGTGGCGATGTAGTCGCTGCCCTGGTGGAAGAGCATCCGGTTGAGCCGCCCCAGCAGCACCTCCGGGCCGACCCCGGTGAAGGCGAGGCCGCGCAACGCGTAGCGCAGCTGCGCCATGCCGGCGGCGGCGGGCAGGCCGTGGCCGGAGACGTCGCCGACCACGATCAGCACGCTGCCGTCGGGGAGCGTCAGCGCGTCGTACCAGTCGCCGCCGACGTGGGCCTCCCGCTCGGCGGGCAGGTAGCGGGCGGCGACCTCGAGGCCGGCGACGGCCGGGCCGCGCGGGGCGTCCAGCAGCGCGTGCTGCAACGACCGCACCGTGCGGTGCTCGACCACGGTCTGCCGGCGCTGCTCGGCCAGCTGGACCCGGGTGGAGCTGAGCGCGCGCTCGGTCCGCCGCCAGGCGGTGACGTCCTGCACCACGCCGCGGACCGCCACCACCGCCCGCTCACCGGCGCCGACCGCCTCGGCCATCACCCTCAGCGCGCGGACCGAGTCGTCCGGGCGGCGGATCCGGAACTCCAGCGTGGCGGGCGACTCACCGGCCAGCAGTCGCGCGGTCGACCCGTGGACGGCCGGCAGGTCGGCGGGGAGGACGGCCGCCTCGACGGCGGCCACCGGCAGCCGGTCGACGGCGTCCGCGGCGTCGACGACTCCGACGGTCTCGACGACACCGACGGCTCCGACGGCCTCCCGGCCGAACAGCCGGCAGCACTCGGCGGAGCAGACGATCTCGGTCGAGCCCGACTGCCAGTGCCAGGTGCCGAGCCCGGCCAGCCGCTGCGCCTGCTCCAGCTGGGTCTTCCGCCGGGCCAGTTCGTCGTGTGCGCGCCAGCTGACCAGCACGCCGTCCAGGAACGGGGTGGCCCGCAGGGTCAGGCTGGCGGCCCGCGGCGCGCCCCCGACCAGCTCCACGAACGGCTCCACCTGCTCCTGGTAGGGCTCGCCGCCGGTGACCACGGCCAGCAGCCGAGCCAGCACACCGGCCGCCACCAGGCCCGGGTACAGCTCGGTGAACCGGCCGCCCACCAGGTCGGCGGCGGTGCGGCCGGCCAGGTCGACGGTGGCCGCGTTGGCGTGTCGCACCCGCAGGTCCACCGGCCCGCCGTCGAGCGCTCGGACGCTCTCCAGGATCAGCACCGGGTCGAGCAGGGCGTCCAGCACGGCGCGGAACCACGGCTCGCCCGGGCTCTCCCCGGCCCGGTCCGGCAGCACCCGGGGCAGCTCTCCCGCGCAGAGCCGGGCCAGCGCCGCGAGGTAGCGGGTGGTCGCCCGGTCCGGACCGCGCTGCTCCGGCCAGCCGACGGCCAGCGAGCCGATGGTGCGACCGCCGATCTCCAGCGGCAGCGCGCAGACGGACCGGCCGGGCACCGTGGAGGTCGCGTGCCCGGGGTCCGCCGCCTGCTCGGCCCAGACCGGGGAGCCGCCGCGGGCCGCCCGCACGCTGGGCACCGCGGTGTGCGGCGGGATCCGCTGCCACTGGCTGAGCTGGTGGGTCGGCACCCCGTGGCTGCCGACCAGGCGCAGCGCGCCGTCCGGCTCCAGCACCGTGAGCGCCACCGCGCCGGCGGCCAGCGGGGCCAGTCCGACCTCGTGCAGCGCGCGGGCCAGCTCGTCGGGGGTCCGGGCCGCGCCGAGGGCCGCGGCCGCCAGGTGGTACTTGCGGGCCAGCTCCGTGGTGAGCGCGGCCGGAGCGGGGCGGCGCGGCGCGGTGGGCGGGACGGGCGGCGGGGCGGCGTCCGGGGCGGGTGCGTTGGCGGGTGCGCGGGCGGCCACCGGGGCGCCGGCGTCGTCCGCGCCGGTCGGCGGCGCGGCCCGGCCGAGCAGTTCGGCGGCGAGGTCGACCAGCTTGCGGTTGCTGTCCTGCGAGCGTCGCACCAGCCAGTCGAAGGCCTGTTCCGGGGTGCACCGCAGCCGCGCCACGAGCAGGCCCTTGGCCTGCTCGATCACGGCCCGGGTCCGCATGGCCTGCCGGAGGCCGGTGATCTCGGACCGCATGCGGTCGATGGTGGCTTCCGGCGGCTCGGTGCCGGTCGGCTCAGCGGTCATCGCCAGCCGCCGCCTTCCGTGCGGGCCCGTGGACGGACCGGGGGCTCCAGCCTAGGCCGCCCGCCGGTGGTGGGCCAGCACGCGCCGGCCGGCGACGGCCCGACCCTGCCGGTACCACCCCGGCCGGTACCGCCCCGTCCGGTCAGCGGTCCGCGGCGCGGTCCTCCAGCCGCTCGCGCAACCGGGTCAGGGTGGCCGAGAGCAGCCGCGAGACGTGCATCTGGGAGACCCCGATCCGCTCGGCGATCTGGCTCTGCGTGCGGTCGCCCCAGAAGCGCAGCAGCAGGACGGTCCGTTCACGCTCGGGCAGTTCGGCGAGCAGTGGCCGGACCGCCGCACGGAACTCGACCAGCGCCAACTGCCCGTCGTCCTCGCCGATCCGGTCCAGCAGCGAACCGCCGGCCGGGTCGTCGTCCGCGCGCAGCGCGTCCAACGACTCGGTCCGGCAGATCCGCGCGGCCTGCTGACCTTCCGTCACTTCGTCGACTTCCAGGCCGAGTTCGGCCGCTATCTCGGCGGCCAGCGGGGCGTGGCCCAGCTCCTGCTCCAGCCGGTCCGCGCCGTGGACCACCGCGAGGTACAACTCCTGGACACTGCGCGGCACTCGGACCGGCCACGAGGTGTCGCGGAAGTACCGCTTGATCTCGCCCGAGATGGTCGGGATCGCGTAGGTGACGAACTCGACGCCACGGCTGGGGTCGTAGCCGTCCACCGCCTTGATCAGCCCGACCGTGCCGATCTGCACGATGTCCTCACGGTCCTCCGAGCGGTGCTGGAACCGGGCCGCCACGAAGCGCACCAGCGGCATGTTCAACTCGATGAGGGTGCCGCGGACGTAGCTGTGCGCGGTGCACTCCGGGGGCAGTTCGGCGAGCCGGCGGAAGAGCGCGTCACCCAGCTCGCGGGCCTCGGCCTTCCCCATCGCGCGCATCCGCTCGCGCGAGGGGCGCGGCGGTAGGTCGGCGAGGGCGACGGCTTCTGTGGTGGGTGTGACGGCAGCCTGGACGGACACGGTGGTCATCTCCTGGCAGGGCGGGACACCTCCCGCGGGCCGGTCGGAACGATGGACCACGGCCCCGGGAAGGGGATACCGCCCGCCCGGCTGCTTCAGGCGAGGGCAGCCCGGCACGGTTGTCCGTGCCGCTTCTGTCACCTACCCCTCGATGTTCCGTCCAACCCTGGCAGGCACGGTCACTGCAGGATGTTGACCGCCCGGGCGACCACCAGCACCACGGTCAGCAGCGAGACCACCGACTGCACCAGCATGAGCAGCTTGGCCCAGCGGGAGAGCGGCATGGTGTCGGTCGGGCTGAAGGCGGTCGCGTTGGTGAACGCGACATAGAGGTAGTCCAGGAAGCCCGGCTCCCAGTTGGCCGGGGCGAGGTCCGGCTGCTGCATCTGCGGGAAGAGGAAGTCGGGGTAGTCGTGCGTGCCGCGGGCCCGGGAGGCCGGGCCGCCGCGGTCCCACTCCCAGTACCAGAGCGCGAAGGCGATCACGTTGGTCGCCCAGATCGCGCCGCCGGTGCTCAGCAGGGCGACCGCGTTGGAGCCGCCGGTGCCCTTCACCAGATCGTGCACCAGCCGCACCGCCGACCACCCGTTGGCCAGGCTGATCGCCGCGACCAGGGTCAGGCTGAGCGCCCGCAGCTGGCGGGTGCCGTGGTCGATCCGGGGGTGCGGGTTCAGCACGACCAACGCGACCAGCAGCCCGCCCTCCAGCGCCGGCAGTATCCAGTGCGGGTGGATGGTGAGCCGCTCGGGCAGGAAGAGCTGCAGTCCGATGGCGCACAGGATCGCCGCGGTCACCGCCCAGCGCTGCTCGCCCTCGGTCTCCGCCCGCCAGGCGGGCCGCGGCGGCTCGCCGTCGGTGGCGGCCGGCTCGGGGGCCAGCAGCCGCTCGATCCGGTCCAACCGGTGGCGCAGCAGCTCGGCGAGGTCGTGCGCGCCGTTGCCGGGGGCGGGAGGGGTACCGACGGCCTCGACCGGATCGTCGGGGTGCTTCTCGCTGTGGGCAGTCATGGCGGACATTGTCGCCGCAGGCCGGCGCGGGACCCGCACGGGGTCCGCCGGCGGCACGGCGGCTCAGCTCGGCCGGCCCACCGCGAGCAGGGCGGCGTCGTCGGTCAGCCCGCCGGGGGCGTAGGCCGCCACGTCGGCCAGCAGGTGGTCCAGGACCGCGCCGGCCTCGCGCTGCGGCGCGGCGGCGAGCCGGGCGGCCAGCGGGTAGAACCGGCCGGCGGCGTCCCGGGCCTCGGAGATCCCGTCGGTGTAGAGCAGCAGCAGGTCGCCGGGGTCCAGCTCGACCGGGCGGGCTTGGTAGTGCCCGCCGGTGAGGGCGCGCAGCGCCAGCGGTGGGGCGGGTTCCGGCGGTGCCAGTTCCTCGACCCGGTGCGCCCGGCGCAGCAGTGGCGGCGGGTGGCCGCAGTTGACCAGCGTGCCGGGCCCCGACCCGGTCGGCAGGTTGAGCAGCACGGCGGTCACGAAGCGCTCGTTGGCCGGCCGGCGGGCCAACGCGGAGTCCAGCCGCTCGGCGACGACGGCCAGGTCGGGCTCGCTGCGGGCCGCCTCGCGGAAGACCCCGAGCACGTCGGCCGCGGTCTCCACGGCCGCCAGGCCCTTGCCCTGGACGTCGCCGAGCAGGATCCGGGCGCCGTACGGGGTGTCCAGCACCGAGTAGAGGTCACCGCCGATCCGCGCCTCGGCGGCGGCCGCCGCGTACCGGACGGCGATCCGCAGCGGGCCCAGCCGGTCCGGCGGAGGGCGTAGCAGGGCGCGTTGGGCCGCCTCGGCGACGGTCCGGACCTGGAGCAGCTCGCGCTCCCGGGCGCCGACCACCACCACGTTGGCGATGCTGGCCAACGTGACGGCGACGACCGCGACCAGCGCGGCGACGTGCACGGGGAGCGCGACGTCCGGGTTGGCCAGCGCCAGCAGGCCGACCCCGATGGTGGCCAGCGCGCCGGCCAGCAGCGGCACCCGGACGTTGCGGGTCCGCGCGCCGGCCAGCACCGGGACGGCGGCCAGCACCGGGGAGGTGGTGCTGCCCGGTCCGGTGAGCAGGTCGATCGCCACGGCCAGCACCAGCAGCGCGTACGCCCCGGTGATCAGCCGGCCCGAGCCGGACGCCGCCGGCGGCCAGGACGGGCCGGCGCGGCGCCACGGTGCGCTCCGCTCGGACACGGCGCTCTGCTCGGACACGGCAGGCTCCTCCCGGGGTGGCCCGGCCCGCGTCGCCGCCCGGGTGGGCACGCCGGCCGGATGCCTTTCCCTCACTCTCCCCCGTTCCGGCCGCCCTGGCGAGAGCGATGGGACGGATCCGGGTCAGCGCAGCAGGGTGTCCAGCAGCGGCGAGCCGAAGATCCGGTGCGGGTCGTAGCGGTCCAGCACGGCGACCGCCTCGTCCCAGCCGGGTCCGCCGCCACCCCGGTAGCTCGCCGGGATCACCCGGCCGATCACGTCCGGGTCGGCCCAGGTCGCGTCGGCGGTGTAGGCCCAGCCCTTGGACCACTCGGCCCGCAGTCCGGCCCGACTGCCGTCGAAGGTGGCCAGCAGGAACCGTTCCAGGTCGCGGCCGAAGGCGTGCAGACCGGGGGTGCCGGGCAGGGTGAGCACGTCGAACCAGACGGCGGTGTCCCACTCGGGGTGGTCGGCCCGTGGCCGGACCGGCGAGAGCAGGGCCGGTTGGGCCCCGGGGACGCCACAGGCGGCCGGATCGTCCAGGCCGGTCACCCGGATCTCCACCGCGCCGTTCACCGGGAACTGGCCGCGCGCCTGCTACTGCCCGAGCAGCTTCTGGTAGCCGACCGCCAGCTGGCTGACCACCCACTGGACGTCGGCCCGGCGGGCCAGCACGGCGTAGCCGTTGGCGGTCATCCGCAGCGTGGTCGGGCGAACGTAGTGCAGCAGGTTGCGCGAGGCGCCCCAGAGGTCCGAGCGCAGGCCGCCGGCCAGCAGGTGGGTGACCGCGTCCAGGCTCAGCAGGTCGCGCAGCAGCCCGCCGGAGAGCAACACCGAGGTGAGGTCACCGGTCAGTCCCAGCTGGGCTACCAGGTACTGGAGTTGACCGAAGACCGGGGCCAATGCCCAGGACCCGCTGACCAGTTGGCCGGCCAGGTCGGCTACCGGCTGCGGAATGCTGTCGGAGAAGGGGTAGTTGTAGGGCTGCTCGACCTCCAGCGAGGAGAACGGGCGCTGTGGGGCCACGCTCCAGCTCTTCAGCCACGGGTACTCGGTGTAGGCGAACCAGATCGCCTCGAGTCGGCCGTCCTGGTCGAGGAAGTCGGCGAACCGACGGGATCCACCGCCTGCCCCGGGCGGGGCGAACAGCTCGCCGGCCGGGATGTCGAGCCGGCTCAGGCAGCGCAGCTTCTGGTCCGGGCCGGCGCGGAGCACGGCCTCGGTGACGAAGGCCCGGCCGAGGTGGACCAGGAACGCGGCGCTGTCCGCCTCGGCGCGGTCGAAGGTGCGCAGCGCGTAGCGGCCGGCCGGAGCGTCCCAGACCACCGCGGTCAGGCTGGTGACCAGGTTGCTGACCGAGCCGTACGCGTGGCCCGGCGGCGGCTGCTCGCCGGTGGCCGGGACGGCGGTGCCGTGGCCGCCGATCGCCAGCACGCCGCCGACCGTGACGTCGCCGGGGGCGGGGCAGGCGGTCCAGCCGAGGCCGCGGGCGGCCAGGAAGTCGAGCAGCTGGTCCATGGCGGCGCCGGCCTGGGCGCGGACCGCGGGCAGGCCGCCCGGCGCGGTGGCGTCGCTCAGCGCGGTGAGGTGCTGGGTGGTGTCCAGCAGCAGCACGGCGGTCGAGGCCGGGGTACCGTCGGCGACGGCGAGCGGCGCCCAGGTGTGCCGGAAGCCCTGCGCGCGCAGCCGCCAGCCCTGCGCGTGCGCCCAGTTGGCCAGGGTGACCACGTCGTCGGGGGTACCCGGGGCACAGGTCCAGAGCTGGTCGGTGCGGATCTCACCGGCCCAGTTCTCGAAGACCCGCTGGTAGAGGTCGATTCCGGCCGGGAACGCGGGCGGCGCCGGGGTGACCGCCTCGGCCGAGTCCGGCCCGATCAGGCCGCGCAGCAGCCAGCCGGCCCCGCCCAGCGCGGCGGAGCCGGCGAGCAGGCGACGGCGGGTCAGGCCGTCCGTCCGGGCCGCCCGGGCCGCCGCTGGTCCGTCCGTGCCGTCCATGCTCATGACTCCCCGCCCCTGGGTTCGTGTTGTCGATCTGCCGAGGACACGGTAGGGAAAACGGGCACGGAGTCAGCATGCCTGGCCGACACCTCACTCGTTCGAGTGAATCTTGTTTCTTCTGCGAGCCGCTCGAGGTTCTTACCGTCCGCTGACGGACCGTCGCCGAGCCGGTCCGGCCTGGTCCGCGGCGGCTAGCGTCGAGGGCATGGACATTCTGCTCACCGGCGGCGCCGGATTCATCGGCTCGGCCATCGCCACCCGCCTGGTGCGGGCCGGACACCGGGTCCGGGTGCTGGACGCCCTGCTGCCCGCCGTCCACCCCGAGGGGCGGGCGGGGGTGGTGCTACCGGGCGAGGTCGAGTTCGTCGAGGGGGACGTCCGCGACCGCGCCACCGTCGAGCGGGCGCTGCACGGGGTGGACGCGGTCTGCCACCAGGCCGCGATGGTCGGCCTCGGCCTGGACCTGGACGACGCGCCCGACTACGTGAGCTGCAACGAACTGGGTACCGCCGTGCTGCTGGCGGCGATGGCCCGGGCCGGGGTGGGCGCGCTGGTGCTGGCCGGCTCGATGGTGGTGTACGGCGAGGGCCGGTACGACTGCGCGGCGCACGGCCGGGTGTCCCCGGGCCCGCGCGACCCGGCGGAGCTGGCCGCCGGCCGCTTCGAGCCGCCCTGCCCACGCTGCGGCGCGCCGTTGACACCCGGCCTGGTCGGCGAGGACGCCCCGCCCGACCCGCGCAACGTCTACGCGGTGACCAAGCTCGCCCAGGAGCAGCTGGCCGCCGCCTGGGCCCGCGCGACCGGCGGACGGCTCGTCGCGCTGCGCTACCACAACGTGTACGGGCCACGGATGCCGCGCGACACGCCGTACGCGGGGGTCGCCGCACTGTTCCGCTCGGCGCTGGCCGCCGGCCGCCCACCCCGGGTCTTCGAGGACGGCCGCCAGCGCCGCGACTTCGTGCACGTCGACGACGTGGCGGCGGCCAACGAGCTGGCGCTCACCGCGGTCGGCGGGCGCCCGGCCGGCAGCGTCCGGGTCTACAACACCGGCAGCGGCAGCGTGCACACGGTCGGCGAGATGGCCGAGGCGCTGGCGGCCGGCTCCGGCGGCCCGGCACCGGTGGTGACCGGCGAGTACCGGCTCGGCGACGTCCGGCACATCACCGCCGACTCGGCCCGGCTGCGCACGGAGCTGGGCTGGCACCCGGCCGTCCCGTTCGCCGCCGGAATGGCCGAGTTCGCCAACGCGCCACTTCGTTGCGGGAGTTGACCGGCATGACGGACAGGACGTCAAATCCGCGCATTGGCGACGATCTCGGCGACCAGCGCGGGCCACAGCTGACGCGGCAGCTCGTGGCCCATCCCCGGCGCCGACCACAGCCGGGCACCGGGGACGGCCGCCGCGGTGGCCCGGCCACCGCTCACCTCGATCAGCGGGTCGGCCTCGCCGTGCACCACCAGGGTCGGCACGGTGACCGCGCCCAGCGCCGCCGTCCGGTCGGTGGCGTTGCGCAGCGCGAGCAGCTGACGCAGCAGACCGTCCGGCCGGTGGGCGCGGTCGACGGCGGCCGCCACCCGCGCGCGCCGCAGCACCGGGTCGGTCGGATAGTCCGGCGAGGCGACCGCGCCCCAGAAGAACACCCCGGCCTCGACCGCACTCTCCCGCCCCGGCTCGGCCGGCGGGAAGAGCGTGCTGATCACCCCCGGCCGGGCCTGGCCGCTCACCCCGTCGCCGGGCAGCGAGCTGATCGAGCAGAGGCTCAGGACCCGGGCGGGGTGGTCGATGGTCAGCCGCTGGGCGATCATCCCACCCATCGAGAACCCGGCCACGTGCGCGGCGGTCACCCCGAGCACGTCCAGCAGGCCTGCCGCATCATCCGCCAACTCATCCAGACCGTAGGGCGATTGCGGTCCCGCCTCATCGACGGTGCTGGTCAAGCCGGTGTCGCGGTTGTCGTAACGCACCACCCACAGCCCGTGATCGGCCAGCAGCTCGCAGAACTCGTCCTCCCAGAAAGTCAGTTGCGATCCCAGTCCGGCGATCAGCAACAGCGCCGGGTCGGTCCGACGACCCGTCGTCCGGTACTCGACCTCCAGCCCCTTCAGCATCGCTCTGGCCATGCCACACCCCGCTCTCCGGCGACCGCGGTCGCGCACCCGGACACCCACCCCCGGGCACCCACCCCGGGCACCCCGACGCACGCTACGGTGACCGGGGCCCCGGAACAAGATCCAACCGGGTGGTTCACCGGAAGCCCCGCGCCGGTGGCCGCCCGGGTGCCGGCCAGGGCGGGGCCCGGTCGTTCGCGGCACCGTGGCCGCCGGTCGGCGCGCCGCCGACGCGTGACCACGCGGAGAAGAGCCGGAAGGGCCCGCGGGGCCAGCGGACACCGACGCGACGCGCCGGGGCGACACCCTGCGTCACCGGGTGCGGGCCCTGCGTGGCGGACCGGATTCGTTCCTCCTAGCATTCACTTGCCGGTCCGGCGCGGCCGGTGCGCACGATCCCGACGGGCCGTAGTTCCTCGCGCACGTTCTCCGCGCTTGAGGTCGCACCTCCGCAGGAGGGATTCGAAGTGGTCGACAGGCGAACCTTTTCCAAAGTGCTCACGGTGGGCGCGGCGTCGTTCTCGATAGCCGGCCTCTCGGCGGCCTCCGCCGACTCCACGGCGGGCGGGGCGGAGCCCGCTGCGACCGGTACCTCATGGCCGATCGTCGGGCTCGGGCCGGTCCGCCACGTCCGCACGGACCTGCTCGACCTCGCCTACCACGCAGTCGGCCCGGCCAACGGCCACCCCGTCATCCTCTGCCACGGCTGGCCCTACAGTCCTGACGCCTACCAGGAGGTCGTCCCCGAACTGGTCCGCAAGGGCTTCCGCTGCTACGTCCCCTACCTCCGCGGCCACGGGCCCACGCGGTTCCTCGCCAAGGACACCGTTCGGTCCGGTCAGCAGGCCGCCCTGGGCTCGGACGTCATCGCCTTCATGGACGCCCTGAACATCCGACGTGCCGTCTTCGGCGGATACGACTGGGGCGGCCGCGGTCTGTGTGTCGCCGCCGCGCTGTGGCCCGAGCGCTGCGCCGGACTCGTCTCGGTGAACAGCTACCTCATCCAGGACCTCGACCCCGCGGTCATCGACCTGCCGACGGACCCTCCGCAGGTCGAGGCCGCGCACTGGTACTACTACTACTTCCTCACCCAGCGCGGCGCGGCCGGGCTGGCGAAGTACACCAAGGAGCTCGCCCGTGTCGTCTGGACGCGGAACTCGCCCGAATGGCGGTACACCGAAGCCGACCTCGACCGGGCGGCCGCTCTCTTCGACAACCCGGACTACGTCGCCGTCGTGCTGAACTGCTACCGCGTCCGGCGCCTCGCGGCCCCCGGCGACCCGCGCTACGACGAGCTCGAGGAGCGTCTGCTGAAACAGCCTCCCATCACCGTCCCCGCCGTCACGCTCGACGGCAAGGCCGACGGGAGCCTGCCGTGGACCGACGGGACCGCGTCCGCGGCACACTTCACCGGACCGCGCGTCCACCACGTGATCCCCCACGCCGGCCACAACCTCCCGCAGGAGGCCCCGGCGGCCTTCGCCGCCGCGGTCCTGGAGGTCAGCCGACTCCGCTCGACCACCGGTGTGCCCGCCGCGATCGGCGGCTGACGGGCGCGCGACCGGCCCTCGGCGCCAGGACCGGCGGCGAGGTCGGATGCCCTCCCGAGCGATCCGCGTCGCGCGAAGCGGCGGGAGACGGAAGAAAGCGATGTCCAACCATGAGCAGTACGCAGAAGGTCGCCGTCATCACCGGTGCCTCCCAGGGCATCGGCGCGGGCCTGGTCACCGCCTACCGGAAGCTCGGCTACGCGGTGGTGGCCACGTCCCGCTCGATCGGCGAGTCCGAGGATCCCGAAGTGCTCACCGTGCCCGGCGACATAGCCGAGCCGGGCGTCGGCGACCGTGTCGTCGGCGCGGCTCTGACGAGGTTCGGCCGGGTCGACACGCTGATCAACAACGCCGGGGTGTTCATCGCCAAACCGTTCACCGACTACACCGACGAGGACTACGACACCGTGACCGGCGTGAACCTGCGCGGCTTCTTCGAGGTCTCGCGCAGCGCCGTCGCGGCCATGCTCTCCCGGGGGAGCGGCCACCTGGTGAACATCTCCACCAGCCTGGTCGACCACGCCGACTCGAAGGAACCCTCGGCGCTCGCGTCCTTGACCAAGGGCGGCCTCAACGCGGTCACCAGGGAGCTGGCGATCGAGTACGCGGCCCGCGGCATCCGGGTCAACACCGTCGCGCTCGGCGTCATCCGCACCCCGATGCATCCGGCGGAGGCCTACCAGGCCCTTGCCGCGTCGCACCCGCTCGGCCGGGTGGGCGAGGTCGACGACGTCGTCGGAGCGATCGTCTACCTCGAGAACGCCCCGTTCGTCACCGGGGAGATCCTGCACGTCGACGGCGGCCGGAGTGCCGGGCGCTGAGGACGCGCCCACGCCCCGCGGACCCACCGTCCCCCACCCGACACCCCGCGGCACGCCGCTGCCCCCCTCGCCCGGCAACCGGGCGCGGGCCCGGGGGCGCCGCCCCGACACCGGCGGAGGAACCCTGATGAGCCGGAACACGACGGACAGCGAGGCGATCCTGCGTGGCGTCCTCGACCGGTGGAGAGCGGCCGTCGACGCGCACGAACCGCAGCACGTCGCCGCGTGTTTCACCGAGGACGCGATCTTCCAGGGGCTGCGCCCCTACAGCGTCGGACGGCAAGGTGTCGTCGACTACTACGCCTCCCAGCCAGCGGGGATGACGGCCGCGTACCGGATCCGCGAAACCAGGCGGCTCGCCGACGACCTCGTGCTCGGCTACCTGAGCGTCGACTTCTCGTTCACCGACCGACCCACGGTGGGCGTCCATCTCGGTGTCGTGGTGAAGCGCACGGCGGACGGCTGGTACGTCAGCCACTACCAGGTCTCCCGTCTCGACTGACCGTCGGCGGGAGCCGAGACCGCCCCGGCAGCCGGGCTCCGGGCGTCAGACCGTGCTGAACGGGCCCGCCGCCGGGAGGGCGATCTCGAAGCAGCAGCCGCCGCGGACGTTGCGCACCGAGGCGCGGCCGGCGTGCGCCTCGACGATGCCGCGGACGATCGCCAGGCCCAGGCCGGCGCCGGTGTCCCCGTGGTGCTGGACGGCCGCGCCGGGTGGGCGCCCGGCCGCGTGGCGGGCGGCCCGCGGGGTACGGGCGGTGCCGCCGCGCCAGCCGGTCTCGAAGACCCGGGCGAGGTCCTGCTCCGGGATCCCGCCGCAGCCGTCGGTGACCGACAGCACCACCTCGCCGCGCTCGCGCCGGGCCGCCACCGCGACCACACCGTCCGTGGGGGTCGAGCGGATCGCGTTGATCAGCAGGTTGCCGAGTACCCGGGTGATCTCCCGGCCGTCCACCTCGACCGGCTCCGGCGCCACCTGCTCGCCGCTCAGCCGCACCCCGCGCTCACGGGCCAGCGGGTAGGCTCCGGCGATCGCGTCGCCGACCAGGTCGTAGACCGAGACCCGGGAGAGCGAGAGGGTCAGCGCGCCGGCCTGGATCCGGGAGAGTTCGAACAGGTCGTCCACCATGCCGGTCAGCCGGTCCACCTCGGTGCGGATCCGGGCGTGGTAGCGGGCGGGCTCGGGAGCCACGCCGTCCTCCAGCGCCTCGGCCATCGCGCGCAGCCCCGCCAGCGGGGTGCGCAGGTCGTGCGAGATCCAGGCGATCAGCTCGCGCCGGGACGACTCCAACGCCTGCTCGCGCTCCCGCGACTGGGCCAACCGGGCACTGGTGGCGGCGAGTTCGGCGCTCAGCTCGGCGAGTTCCGAGCCCAGCGGCCCGGTTGGCGCGGTGAAGCCGGAGTCACTGCCGACGGTCCGCGCGGCCCGGGCCAACGCCCGGCTACCGGCGACCACTTGACGTCCCAGCACGGCGGCCGTCGCCAACGAGACCACGGCTGCCATGCAGAGCACCGCTATCACCACGCCGAGGTCGTGCCCGGAGAGGAACATCGCCTGGGCGACCGCCAGGGTGCCCGCGGCCATCGCCAGCACGGTCACCACGGCGACCGCGAACAGCGAGAGCGCCACCGACCGACGGCGCAGCCAGCGCACCGCGGGCCAGCCGAGCAGCCCGGCCGCGCCCGCGCCCGCCGCCGCGATCAGCGCCATCACCAGCAGGTCCTTCACGCGGACGCACCTCCCGCGCCGGCCACCGGGCCGGACGCACCGGCCACCGGGCCCGCCGGATCGAACCGGTAGCCCACCCCCCAGACCGTGCTGATCAGCACCGGCGCGGCCGGGTCGTCCTCGACCTTCTCGCGCAGCCGCCGCACGTGCACCGTGACGGTGGACAGGTCACCGAAGTCCCAGCCCCAGACCCGGCGCATCAGCTCGTCCCGCCCGAAGGCCGTGCCGGGGTTCTTGACGAAGAAGCTCAGTAGGTCGAACTCCCGCACCGTGAGCGATAGTTCACGCTCACCACGGAAGGCCCGGCGGGCCTGCGGGTCGAGCCGCAGGTCGCCCGCCGTCAGCGGTGCGGCGGCGTCGGCGACGGCCGCCGGGGCGGTCTGCCGGCGCAGCACCGCCTGGATCCGCAGCACCAGCTCGCGCGGGCTGAACGGCTTGGTGACGTAGTCGTCGGCGCCCAGCTCCAGGCCGAGGATCCGCTCGGACTCCTCACCCTTGGCGGTGAGCATCACCACCGCGGGCCCGGCCGGCTCGGCGCGCAGCCGCCGGCACACCTCCAGACCGTCCAGCTCGGGCAGCATCAGGTCGAGCACCACCAGATCGGGGCGCCCCACGGCGACCCGGTCCAGGGCAGCACGGCCGTCCGCGGCGCGGTCCACGGCGTAGCCGGCCCGCAGCAGGTAGTCGGTCACCACCTCGGCGACGGTCGGATCGTCGTCGACCACCAGGACCCGGGCGGCGGGCGGGGTCGCGGCCGGAGCGGTGGGGGGAGTCACTGTCACCCTTCGAGGATAGGAAACCCGCGCCCCTCGGAGCCGGGTCCGGGGCGGACCGTACGACTTCCGTAAGGAGCCGGCCGGCCGATGGGCGCCTGAGCGGGGAGCCGGCCGGACCGTAGGAGTTCCGTAAGGTGCCGCTGGCCCGGCGAGCACGCTCCGGCTGCCTAGCGTGGAGGTCGTGACCTCACCAACTCCCCTTCCTCCGGTCGACGTGGTGCTGCCCTGCCTCGACGAGGCGGCCGCGCTGCCCTGGGTGCTCGACCGGATCCCCGCCGGCTGGCGGGCCATCGTGGTGGACAACGGCTCACGGGACGGCTCGGCCGAGCTGGCCCGCTCGCTGGGCGCCACCGTGGTCGCCGAGCCACGCCGCGGCTTCGGCGCCGCCTGCCACGCCGGTCTGCTGGCGGCCGGCGCCGAGCTGGTCTGCTTCCTGGACTGCGACGGCTCGCTGGATCCGGCCCAACTCCCGCGCGTGGTCGACCCGGTCCGCTCCGGCGCGGCCGACCTGGTGCTCGGCCGGCGGCGCCCGACCGTCCGTGGCGCCTGGCCACTGCACGCCCGGCTGGCCAACGCCGAGCTGGCCCGCCGGCTGCGTGCCCGGACCGGCGCCGCGCTGCACGACCTGGGCCCGATGCGGGCGGCCCGGCGCGAACGGCTGCTCGCCCTGGGCCTGGGCGACCGGCGCTCGGGCTATCCGTTGGAGATGGTGCTCAGCGCGAGTGCGGCCGGGCTGGCGATCGCCGAGGTGGACGTCGACTACCGGCCGCGGGCCGGCCGCTCCAAGGTGACCGGGACGCTGCGCGGCACCCGGCAGGCCGTCCGGGACATGCGGACGGTGCTGGCCGCTCCCCCGCCCACCCTGCTGGTGATCGCCAAGGCGCCGGTGCCGGGCCGGGTGAAGACCCGGCTCAGCCCGGCGTACACCGCCGGGCAGGCCGCCGAGCTGGCCGAGGCGGCGCTGGCGGACACCCTGGCCACCCTCGGTACCGTCCCGGCCGGGCAGCGAGTGCTGGTGCTGGACGGCGAGCCGGGCCGCTGGCTGCCGCCCGGCTGGCGGGTGGTGCCACAGGCGGCGGGCGGGCTGGACGTCCGGCTGGCCGCCGCCTTCGGGCACGCGCCCTCGACCGCCCCGGCCCTGCTGGTCGGCATGGACACCCCGCAGCTGCGCGCCGAGACGCTCGCCGCGCCGCTCTCCGCCGCTGCCCGGGCCGGAGCCGACGCCTGGTACGGCCCGGCCCGCGACGGCGGCTTCTGGGCGCTGGGCCTGGCCCGCCCCGAGCCCGCGCTGGCGCGCCGGCTGCTGGTCGGGGTCCCGATGTCCACCCCGGACACCGGTGCGGTGCTGCTCGAACGGCTGGCCAGGGCCGGGCTGTCGGTGCGCCGGCTGCCCGAGCTGACCGACGTGGACACCGCGGCGGACGCGGCCGAGGTCGCCGCGCTGGCCCCGGACGGCCGGTTCGCCGCCTGCTGGCGAGCGCTGGCCCGGACCGGCGAGGTGGCCTGATGACGCCGCCCACCGTCAGCCGACCGATCATCGGTCAACCGACCGTCGGCCCGCGCCCGTGGATCGACGACCCGTTCGCCGAGGCGATGCGCAGTGGCCGCGGCCCGCTCTGGCTGCGCCGCGCCGACGGCGGCCGGCACCGGCTGGACGTGGACCGCTGGTGCGCACCGCCGGACGCCGCCGACCGCGGCCTGCTGCTGCGCTGCCTGGTGGCGGGCCGCCCGGTCCTGGACATCGGCTGCGGGCCCGGCCGCCTGGTCACCGAACTGCTCGCGCTCGGACTGCCCGCGCTCGGCGTCGACCTGACCGGCGCGGCCGTCGCCCGGACCCGGGGGCTGGGCGGCGCCGCGCTCTGCCGGTCGGTCTTCGACCGGCTGCCGGGCGAGGGCCGCTGGGGCACCGCACTGCTGGCCGACGGCAACCTCGGGATCGGCGGCGACCCCGCCGCGCTGCTCGCCCGGACCGCCGAGCTGCTGGCGCCCGGCGGAGTGCTGCTGGCCGAGGTCGAGCCGGGCGCGGTGGACGAGCGGGTCACCGTCCGGGTGGAGGACGCCACCGGCCGGTGCGGGCCGCCCTTCGCCTGGGCCCGGCTCGGGGCGAGCGCGGCGGCCCGCTGCGCGGCCGAGGTCGGGCTGACCGCGGGCGAGCGCTGGAGCGTGCGGGGGCGCTGCTTCCTCGCACTGCACCGCTGAGCCGCCCCGCACCGCCGAGCCCCGCACCGCCGAGCCCCGCGACGGGCCGCGCCCGGCGCGCGGGCCGGTGGCCGATGCCGCACGGTGGAGGGAGGGAACCCGCCACCGTCACGGAGGCCGCCATGACCGAGCACACCTACCGGGTCACCGAGATCGTCGGCTCCTCGCACGAGGGCACCGACGCCGCGATCCGCAACGCGCTGGCCCGTGCGTGCCAGACCCTGCGCCACATCGACTGGTTCGAGGTGACGCAGGTCCGCGGCCACGTGGCGGAGGGCCAGATCGAGCACTACCAGGTGACCGTCAAGGTCGGCTTCCGGCTGGAGGACACCCCCGCCGGGTGAGCCGCCACCGCACCGCCGCCCCGACCAGCACCAGGACCAGCGCCGCCGCGTAGGCCGGCTGCTCGGTCCTGGTGCCGGCCAGGTACACCACCTCGGCGGCGGCCGGCACGGCCAGCCACTCCCAGCGGCCGTCCAACGCGACCAGCGCCACCAGCAGCAGCCCGTACCAGGGGTAACCGGGCGTGAGGGCGAGCAGTGCGGTCCCGGTGACCAGCAGCGCCCCGCGCCACGGCCGGGCCGGATCGCCGTACCGCAGCACCCAGAGCACGGCGACCAGCACCGCCAGCACCGCGCCGACCGCCGCCGCCGAGTCCGGCAGCACCAGCCGCAACAGCCCGAACCGCTGCACGTCGCCCTGGTCGTAGCCCTCCTGACGCAGGTAACCGGGCAGGAAGCCGACCACCTTGCGCCCGGAGAGCAGGAGGTAGGGCAGGTAGCTCAGGACGAAGACGGCGACCGCCGCGCCCGGCAGCAGCAGGTCGCGCCAGCGCGGCCGGCGGGCCAGCACCCCGGAGAGCGCACCCGGCCAGGCCAGCGCCGGGATCAGCTTCACCGCCGCCGCGCCGCCCAGCGCGGCGCCCGCCGCGACCCGCCGTCCGCGCACCGCCAGGGCCAGCCCGGCCACCGTCAACAGCGCACCGAGGGTGTCCACATGGGCGTCGTTGACGGCCCACACCGCGGTGCCGGGGAACCAGGCCCAGAGCGCCGCCCGGCGCCGGCGCTCCGCCGGCAGCACCAACAGCAGCAACGCCGTGGTGGCGACCGCCAGCAGCGCACCGCCGGCCTGTGCGGCCCGCACCCCGTGGCCGTGCTCGACCAGGTGCAGGCCGAGGAACCAGACCTCGGCGACCGGCGGGTAGATGGTCACCACGTTCGGCCGGTTGACGTGACTGCAGAAGCCGGGCGCGGCGATCCGCTCGTCCCAGCCGACGCACGGTCCGTGCGGCGGGAACAGCGCGGGCGCCTCGGCCCGCAGTCCGGCCAGTCGCGGCGCGTCCGGCGGGTAGGCGTACGGCGAGATCCCGGCCGCCTGCACCCGGCCGTCCCACAGGTAGCGGTAGGCGTCGTCGCTGGTCCGCGGCGGAACCAGCAGGCCGCTCAGGGCCACCGCGACGCCGCCCGCCAGCACCAGCGCGGTGACGTGCCGCCCCGGCGCCCGGCGCAGCGCCAGGACGGCGGCGGCGAAGAGCGCCAGGTCGACCGCGTACCAGCCGTAGAGCGGATCGCGGTGGCCGAGCGTGCCGCCACGGGTGAAGGTGAGGGCGAGCGCGGCGGTGAGCGCGGCCAGCAGGGCGGCGCACGGCCAGGGGGATCGGGTACCGGACACACCCGTCACCCTGCCACCGCGGCGGCGCGCGACGCGTCCCCCGCCCCCGGCCGTAGCACTTCGGTAAGCCCTGGTCCCGCCACAGACCTACGGTGGGCGCCAGCTGGGCGACCGCCGCCGTCCCCGCCGAACGCCGGCGCGCCCCGGGACTCCGACGTGAGCGCGGCCATCCGGCACGGCGGGGGTGATGGGTCGGCGTGCTGCCGGTGCCCGTCGAACCGGTCCGAGCGGCAGGGTCAGGGGCGCGGGCGGCTTCCGGTTGACGGGCCCGCGCCGGAGCGGCCGCGGTTCACCCGGCCTGTCCGTGGCTGGTGAAGAAGCCGACGAGGCTGTGCGGGGCGTTGTCGCCGAGGCAGAGCTCGTGGATGTGGGCAGCCCCGGCGGCAGCGGAGGCACTGCGCGGGAACAGGGCCTCCTCGTACGCGGTGAGCGCGGCCTCGATGTCGTCCGGGTGCGCGGCCAGGGCGTTGCCGAGTTCGGCGCCGTCGTACATGGCGAGATTGGCTCCCTCGCCGGACGGGAACATCAGGTGGGCGGCGTCGCCGAGCAGCGTCACGCCGGGCACCCGGTCCCAGCGGTGTTCGATCGGCAGGGCGTTGACGGTGCGCGGGACCGGGGCGGTCTCGCCGTCCGTGATCAGGGCGGTGAGCTCCGGTGCCCAGCCGTGGAACTCCGCGGCGACGCGGGCCCTGACCGCGTCGGCGTCGGTGAAGTCGATGGCGTCCATCCACTCCCGCGGTTTGTTGAGCGTCACGTAGGCGTGCAGGACCCCGTCCGGCTCACGGTGGGCGGAGATCCCCCTGCCGGGGGCGAGCGCGAAGAGCGAACCGTCGCCGACGGCCCGGGCACTGGCCGGGTGGCGGGTGTCGCCGTCGAACAGGTAGGTCTCGATCAGGGCCGTGCCGACGTACTCGGGCTCGGCGTCGGACAGCAGTGGACGGATCCGCGACCACGCCCCGTCCGCGCCGACCAGCAGGTCGGTCGTCACGGTCGCTCCGTCCGCGAACGTCACCTGGTGCCGGCCGCCGCCGAGGGGCCGGACCGCGGTGACCTTGTGCCCCCACCGGATCGTGTCGGCGGGCAGCGAGTCGAGCAGAATCCGCCGGAGGGCGCCGCGGGGCACCTCCGGACGCCCACCGGTACCGTCGTCGGGCTCGTCCAGCAGGACCCTTCCGTCCCTGTCGAGTACCCGCGACGCCTCGGCGCCCTTGTGGATGATGCCGAGGAACTCCTCGAACAGCCCGGCCGCCCTGAGCGCGGGCTGCCCGTTGTCCTCGTGGATGTCGAGCAGGCCGCCCTGGGCGCGAGCCGTCGGCGAGGTCTCCGCTTCGTAGACCGTCGCCGGGATGCCGTGGACGTGGAGGACGCGGGCGAGCGTCAGCCCTCCGAGCCCCGCGCCGATGATCGTGACCGGAGTGGTCATGGTGCTTCCTTCCTGATCGCGGACCGCTGGGCGGACACCCGGCAGGTCATCCCTGGAACGCCGTTCCAGCGACCCCAGGATGGAACGGCGTTCCAGCCACTGTCAAGCTGGAACGATGTTCCAGAGTGGCTAGGATGAAGGCATGGCAACCAGGACGCGTCGTTCGGAAAGACGGCATGAACCGCTCTCCCGGGAGCGCATCGTCGAGGCCGCGGTCGAACTCCTCGACACGGTGGGCGAGGGCGGACTCACGTTCCGCGCGTTGGCCGAGCGCCTCACGACCGGCCCCGGGGCGATCTACTGGCACGTCGCGGGCCGGACCGAACTCCTCGGTGCCGCCACCGACGCCGTCATCGCCACCGCCCTCGCCGTCGACGACGCCGACGCGACGCCGCGGGAAGTGATTCGCACCCTCGCCCTCGGCATGTTCGACGCGATCGACACCCACCCGTGGGTCGGCACGCACCTCACCCACGTGCCGGGACAGTCGCCGATGCTGCGGATCTTCGAACGCATCGGACGCCAGGTCCAGGCGCTCCGAGTGCCCGAAGCCGCCCAGTTCACCGCGGCGTCCGCGCTGATGAACTACATCCTCGGAGTGGCGGGCCAGAACGCTGCCAACGCTCGGACGATCCAGCCGGACACGGACCGGACCGAGTTCCTCGACGCCACGGCGACCGCATGGGCAGAACTCGACCCCGACGAGTACGCGTTCACCCGGAACGTCGCCGGACAACTGCGCAAGCACGACGACCGGGCGGAGTTCCTCGCCGGCATCGACCTCATCCTCACCGGAATCACCGCTCACCAGTAGCCGACCGGCCGACCCGACACCGTCACGACCGGCGCCCCTCGGCCCGGCGGCCGCGTGCGAGGCGCGGAGGGCCACCCGGCGACACCGGATGGCGCCACATGACACCAGATGACACCAAGTGGCACCACCTGGCACCACCCGGCGCCATCACGTGCACCAAGATGCGCCTGACGCCACCACGACTCAGGGTGCCCTCTCCGCGTTTCCGCAGGTCGGACAGCCATCCCCGAGTCCATCCCGCACAAGGTGCCATCCGGGCTTGCACATGGCGCCATAGTGGTGCCATGATGACGTCATGGACCTCACCCCGTATGTCGACACCCTCCGCCGCGAACTGACGGTGGCCGCCGAAGCCGGTGGGGAAGATGCCCGCGAGCTGGCTGAGCGGCTCATCGCCCCCCTGGAGTCGGCGACCCGGCTGACCATGCTCAACGTGCTCTCCGCCGCGATGGACGAGATCACCCGCGAGCTCGCCCCCGGCTCGGTCGACGTACGGCTGCG
Source organism: Kitasatospora sp. NPDC052896 (assembly GCF_044547075.1). NCBI lineage: Bacteria > Bacillati > Actinomycetota > Actinomycetes > Kitasatosporales > Streptomycetaceae > Kitasatospora > Kitasatospora sp. NPDC052896. Next base: position 168,929 of record NZ_JBITZU010000003.1, on the reverse strand, counting down.
TGGGCTGGACCCCGACTTCGTGGTGACACCGCCGCCCGCCGACGGTGGCACCACCGCGAAGCCGGCCGCGCCCCTCGAGCCGCTCAGGACCGCGGCCCCGGCCGACGGCGACGAGGGCGGCACCGCCCGCGTCAATCTGCGCCTGCCGGCCCACCTCAAGGCGCGCGCCGAGGAGGCCGCGAGCCGCGAGGGCCTGTCGGTCAACGCGTGGCTGGTGCGGGCCGTGTCGGCCGCGGTCGACGGCGGCGCCCGGCCGCGCGCCACGGGGAAGACGCAGAGCATCGGACAGAGCATCACGGGCTGGGTGCGCTAGCCGCGCCCAGCCCCACCACTTCACCCACACCACGTCCCACCAGCGGGGACGCCCTGAAGACCCAAGAGGACGGGACAGCCATGCCTTCTTTCGACACCCCCGAACCGATCTCGGCCACGGCGCACGTGGAGGCCGGTTCCATCCAGTTCGTCGCGGGTGACCGCCTCGACACCGTCGTCGAGGTGCGACCCCGCGACCCGGAGAAGGACCGGGACGTGCGGTCGGCCGGCCAGACCGAGGTCACGTACGCGAGCGGCGTACTGACCGTCAGGACGCCCAAGTCCAATCTGCTCGGCCTCGGCCGCACCGGCACCGTCGACGTGACGGTCGAACTGCCCACGGGCTCGAGCGTCGACCTGACCGGCGCCTGGACCCAGGTGCTCGGCGAGGGCCGGCTCGGCGAGGTCCGCGTGAAGACCTCCTCCGGTGACGTCCGCCTCGACACGACCGGCCCGCTGAAGCTGACCGCGTCGCACGGCTCGATCACCGTCGACCGGGTCGAGGGCGCGGCCGAGATCACCACCAGCTCCGGCAGCCTGCGCGTGGGCCTCGTCAACGGCCCCGCCGTCCTGAAGAACTCGCACGGCACCACGACCGTCGGCGCCGCGGCCGGCGACCTGCGGGTGAGCGGCGCCCACGGCGACATCGACATCGCGCGCGCCGAGGCCTCGGTCACCGCCACCACCGCCCACGGGACGCTGCGCGTCGCCGACGTCGCCCGCGGCACCGTCCAGCTGGAGACCTCCTACGGCGCCATCGAGGTCGGCATCCGCGAGGGCACGGCCGCCTGGCTCGACGTCAGCTCCGGCTCCGGCCAGGTGCGCAACACGCTCACCGCCTCCGAGACCCCGGAGCAGACCGAGGACACCGTCGAGGTCCGCGCCCGCACCCGGAACGGCAACATCGACGTCCTCCGCGCCAGGGCCTGAGCGCCCCCGCACCCGGCACCAGTCCCAACTCGCCCGACCCCCTGCCACTTCAGCCTTCGAACGGGAGGGCCCATGCGCTCTTTTGTCATGCCCACGCCCAGGCAGAGCGACGGCCAGGAGCCGCCCGCCGCCATCTCCACCGTCGGCCTGCGCAAGTCCTACGGCGACAAACACGTCCTCGACGGGATCGACCTGCGCATCCCGGCAGGCACCGTCTTCGCCCTGCTCGGCCCGAACGGCGCCGGCAAGACCACCGTCGTCAAGATCCTCTCCACTCTCGTCTCCGCCGACCCCGGCTCCGGCGAGATCCGCGTCGGCGGCCACGACCTGGCCGCCGACCCGCAGGCGGTACGCGCGGCGATCGGCGTCACCGGTCAGTTCTCCGCCGTCGACAACCTGATCACCGGCGAGGAGAACATGCTCCTCATGGCGGACCTGCACCACCTCCCCAGGCGCGAGGGCCGCCGCACCGCCGCCGAGCTGCTGGCACGCTTCGACCTGGTCGAGGCCGCGAAGAAGCCCGCCTCCACCTACTCCGGCGGCATGAAGCGCCGCCTCGACATCGCGATGACCCTGGTCGGCAACCCGCGGATCATCTTCCTCGACGAGCCGACCACCGGCCTCGACCCGCGCAGCCGCCACAACATGTGGCAGATCATCCGCGAGCTCGTCTCCGACGGCGTCACCGTCTTCCTCACCACGCAGTACCTGGAGGAGGCCGACGAGCTCGCCGACCGCATCGCGGTGCTCAACGACGGCAGGATCGCCGCCGAGGGCACCGCCGAGCAACTCAAGCGGCTCGTCCCCGGCGGGCACGTCCGCCTCCGCTTCGCCGACCCGGCCGCGTACCGGTCCGCCGCCCTCGCCCTGCGCGGGGTCACCCGCGACGACGAGTCCCTCACCCTCCAACTCCCCAGCGACGGCAGCCAGCGCGAGCTGCGCTCGATCCTCGACCGACTGGACTCGGCCGGCGTCGAGGCGGACGAGCTGACCGTGCACACCCCCGACCTCGACGACGTGTTCTTCGCCCTGACCGGCGGCACCGGCGTCCCCGACCAGTCCGAGGAGACCGTCCGATGAGCTCCCTCTCCCTCGCCGTGCGCGACTCGTCCACGATGCTGCGGCGCAACCTCCTGCACGCGCGGCGCTACCCCTCCCTCACCCTGAACCTGCTGCTCACCCCGATCATGCTGCTGTTGCTCTTCGTCTACGTCTTCGGCGACACGATGAGCTCGGGCATCGGCGGCGGCGGTCCGAACCGCTCCGCGTACGTCGCGTACGTCGTCCCGGGCCTGCTGCTGATGACCATCGGCAGCACCGTGGTCGGAACCGCGGTGTCCGTCTCCAACGACATGACCGAGGGCATCATCGCCCGCTTCCGCACGATGGCGATCCACCGCCCTTCGGTCCTCGTCGGGCACGTCGTCGGCAGCGTGCTGCAGTCGATCACGAGCGTGGTCCTGGTGGGCGCCGTCGCCGTGGCCATCGGCTTCCGGTCCAGGGATGCCGACGTCCTGAAGTGGCTGGCGGCGTTGGGCCTGCTCGTGCTCTTCGCCACGGCGCTCACCTGGATCGCGGTCGGGATGGGCCTGGTCAGCCCGAACCCCGAGGCCGCCAGCAACAACGCGATGCCGCTGATCCTGCTGCCACTCCTCTCCAGCGCCTTCGTCCCGGTCCACTCGATGCCCGGCTGGTTCCAGCCGATCGCCGAGTACCAGCCGTTCACACCCGCCATCGAAACCCTGCGCGGGCTGCTGCTCGGCAGCGGGATCGGCGACAACGGGTGGCTCGCGGTCGTCTGGTGCCTGGGTCTCGCGGTGCTCGGCTACGTCTGGTCGACCTCGAAGTTCAACCGCGACCCGAAGTAACCGTCATGTCCGCACGGGCCGCCTCCCGCGGCTCGTCCCGCCCGAGGGCGGCGTACTCCGACACCGCGTCGGCGTGCGCCGCCCGTCCGCGTTCCCTGTCGGAGCCGGCTGCGACGATCCCCGGCATGACCAACCACGACGAGTTGCTCCGTCGAGTCGCGGCGCACGCCCGAAGCCGATCCCGGACGCTCCCGCCCGCGGCCGGCCCCGATGACGTCGCCGGAGCGGAGCGGCGGCTGGGATTCACGCTGCCCGTCCTGCTCAGGCGCCTCTACACCGAGGTGGCGAACGGTGGCTTCGGCCCGGACTACTGCCTGTTCCCCCTGACCGGCGAGGGTCGGACGGCCACGTCGGCCTACCGGGCGGAGTACGGCCCGGGGCAGGAGGGCGGTCCGTCAGCACACTGGCCACGCGGGGTGCTCCCGATCCTGGACTGGGGCTGCGCGATGTACGCGGCCGTCGACTGCCTGCGCCCCGGGGCCCCCGTGCTGCTCTTCGAACCGAACGCCGGGCCCGAGGACTGGGCGGACGCGTGGTTCGAGGATTCGCCGTCGCTGGCCGCCTGGTTGGAGGCGTGGCTGTCCGGCACCGGCTGGTGGGAGGAGGCGGTGATGTTCGCGGACGACGCTGCCGAACCACGGCCGTGGCCGGACGCGGCCAGCCGCATCCGAGAGGGCTCCTGACGTGTCGAGGCCCGACGCCGGGCTCGCCGACCCGCTGCCCGGCGTCACCGTCAACAGCCAGGCTGTCGGCCGCGGACCGGCCACGGCGGTGGCCCGGGCGACGTGATGCGCGCGGGGGCGGAAGCGGGCGGATCGAAGGGCGGCGCGCTCCGCCTTCCGGCCGCCCCAGGGCGAGGTCTCGCGGTGCTCCGTGCTGCCGCGCGCGGGGCCGCACGCCCTGCCGTCGACGCGCGCGGGAGCCTCATGCTGAGGAGGCGCCGGCACTCGGTCCTGTCCCACCCCCTGCTTGTCCCACCCCCTGCCAGCTTCCGAGGGGACGGCCTCGCTCGCGGTCGACCCGGTCCCCCGGCTCTGGGGCCGCACCCGTCCCGGGACGTACCGCGCCGTCGCTCCGCGACCCGCTCCGCCGTTCGGGATCAGCGTCCAACCAGGCGGGGAGACACCCGGCCGCCGCCGGCGGCGCACCGAACCGCCAGCGGCGGAAAGGACTCCTGACCCTCGGTGGATCGCACCACACGGCCGTTGACGGCCTTACCCACGCATCGGCGTGACTGGGAGGTGAACATGTCTGTCTGGGATCGTCGACCGTCTCCGATTGATCTGGCCATGGCCAGTGGTCCAACGTTCCGCATCGGAGCCGTTCTCCATTTCACGGGCGCTCCCCCACGGTTGGCGGACCTGCGGACGCACGTCACGGAGCGCCTCGCCTCGGTACCCGCGCTCTCCGCGACCATCGTCGGTTCGGGGACCGCCGTCCGCTGGGAGCAGTCGGCACCCGTCGTCACGGATCGCCTGCGCGTTCGGCGGCTGCCCCTCGGCGGATCGGTGAAGGACGCGGTTCGTGACCTCGACGACGACCCGTTCCCTCCCGACGGCCCGCAGTGGGACATGACGCTGTTGCACGGTCACGAACCGGACCGGTACGCACTCGTGTACCGCGTCAACCACGGCGTGCAGGACATGGGTGGTGTGGTGTACGCCCTGGAGGCTCTGTTCAGCGCCCAGCCGGTGCCCGCCGCGCACTCCTCCGGCGTCGTCCGCGCTCTCGGGGACTTCCGCCGGGCCGCGCCACTGGACGTGGCCGCCGCGGCGGTCGGTCTGGCCCGCCTCTCCGCCCGCGCCGACTGGCCGATGCCCGAACATCCCTGCTCGGGGAGGAGGGCCTTCCACTGGGCCTCGGTGCCGACCGGGCTGCTGCGCTCGGCGTCGCGTCCGTACGGGGGAAGCGCCAACGACGCCTACATCGCCTCGCTCACCCGCGCCGTCGCGGCCTGGGCCGCGGAGCACGCGCCCCGGATCGCCCCGGACGGTCTGCCGTTGATGGTCGCGGTCAACCTTCGCCGTCCCGCCGAGGCCGATGCCCTCGGCAACTACGTCTTCGGTGCCCGCCTGGCCGGGCCGGGACGCGAAGTGTCCGTCGAGGGGAGCCTGCGGGCAGCCGTCCGCGCCACCGCCCGGATCAAGACCGCATCCGGCCGCGAAGCCATCCGCCGCCTGCAACGCGCGATGCCGCGGCGGTTCCTCCACAACGCCATGCGGTCCGTGCGCACCACCCGCACGGGCGGTGTCCTGTGCTCAAGCCACGTTCTGCGCCACCCCCTGCAGTTCCGGGGCGACCCGGTGCACGCGGTGGACAGCCTCACCACACTGCCCGCCGGTGCACCGGCCTCGGTCCTCCTGCTCACCTACCGGGGACGCTCGTCCGCACACTTCGTCACCGATCCCGCGCTGCCGGGCATGGAAGCCCTTCATCGCCAGTGGGAGGAGGCCGTCCACCTGCAGGCGCGGTCGGCGGTCTGACCCGCGGGTCCTGCGCACCGCCTCGGCCCCGCGCGACCGGCTGTTGCCGCCCGCCCTGGTCGCGGTGGTCACGGTACTTCTCGCGCTGGGGCCGGGCGCGCCGGACGGGCCGGTGGCTCAGGCGCCGGGGACGCCCGGCAGTCCGGTGGCCAGGCCGTCCAGGGCGTGCGCGCAGGCACAGTCCCGAGCCGCCGGCAGGCTCTCCACCGCCTTGAAGAGCACCCCGCGCAGCCGTTCCACGTTGCGCGCGAACACCTCCAGCACCTCGGCGTGGGTGACCCCCTGGCCGGTCTCGACGCCCGCGTCCAGGTCGGTCACCAGTGCCAGCGAGGTGTAGCAGAGCCCCAGCTCGCGGGCGAGCACGGCCTCCGGGTGGCCGGTCATGCCGACCACCGACCAGCCGTTGCGGGTGAACCAGCGCGACTCGGCCCGGGTGGAGAAGCGCGGGCCCTCGACCACCACCAGGGTGCCGCCGTCCACCGGCTCCCAGTCCTGACTGCGGGCCGCGGTGAGCACGGCGGCCCGGCCGTCCGCGCAGTACGGGTCGGCGGTGGAGACGTGCACCACCTCGGGGACCGTGCCGTCCGGCAGCGGCAGCCCGTCGTAGAAGGTCTGCTCCCGGCCCGAGGTGCGGTCGACGAACTGGTCGGGAATCAGCAGCGTGCCCGGCCCGTACTCCGTCCGCAGACCGCCCACCGCGCACGGCGCGACCACCTGGCGCACCCCGAGCGCGTGCAGCGCCCACAGGTTGGCCCGGTAGTTGATCCGCTGCGGCGGGATCCGGTGGCCGCGCCCGTGCCGGGGCAGGAACGCCACCCGCCGGCCGGCGATCTCGCCCAGGAAGAGCGAGTCGCTCGGCGGCCCGTAGGGGGTGCCGACGGTGATCTCGGTGACGTCGTCGAGCAGGGCGTAGAGGCCGGAGCCTCCGATCACCCCGATCTGCGCGCTCTCGGTCATGACAGAGCCCTTCGTCCGGTGCCCGTGGGGCGGCGTTCCCGCTCCACGGGCACCCTACGAGGGCTCGGACCCGCTGTCGGCCCCGCGGTCCTTACGGAATGCGGACGACCTGACGGAACTCGCTCAGTGGCCGGACGGCTTCGGCTTCAGCACGGTCTTGAAACCGGGGACGTGCCAGCGGTTCTGGATCTCCTCGGAGCCGTCCACCTGGGAGTGGCGCTGCTGCCAGTACGGGTTGTCGTGCGGCAACCGGCCGCTGACCCTGCCGTACATCCCGAAGGTGGCGATCACCAGCCCGAAGACGAAGCTGAAGATCACGTTGGTCATCCGGAAGGCCAGGATGTTCCAACTGCTGCCGAGGGCGCACAGGCCCACGAAACCGGCGACGAAGAAGACCAGCCCGGCGCCCATGTTGATGTTCGAGGCGACGTTGCCGCCGATCGCGGCGCCGATCATGAGCAGGCCGCCGACGATGATGGACAGCACGCTGAGCGTGCCGTTGCTGGACAGCCCCACCAGGCTCCTGCCGTGCGTGGAAAGGAAGCCCGGTGACCCGGCCAGGCCGAACGCACCCCAGATCAGCAGCAACAGACCACCGAAACCGGCACCGAAGCGGTAGACCTGGGCCAGCTTGTGGTCGACGGGAAGTTCGTCCCGCAGTCTCATGACGGCCTCCACCAAACGGTTCGAGGACAGAAGTCACCCCCCTCCGCCACCCACGCTACGCCGGACCCGCCGGGCCCGCGCCCGCTGCACGCGGTCGGCGCCCCGGTGCCCCCGGCACACCGGGCCGATCCGTCAACGGTGGCCGGCCACCCGATTTCCGGCGCCATTCGGTTGCCCCGCTCTCCTGGCGCCCGGCCCGCCGCGGGCGTAGCGTCACGATCTGCACACGGAACGAAGCGGCGCACCACCCGGCCCCGACATTCGTACCGCGGTGGGAGCCGCTCCTGCCTGCCCGGAGACGGGCGGATCACCGAGGGAGTCAGTGCGGATGTGCGGGATCACCGGATGGGTGGCCTTCGAACGGGACCTGACCGAGCAACGGCGGACACTGGACGGGATGACCGCGACCATGGCCTGCCGCGGCCCCGACGCGGGTGGAGTGCACCTCACGCCCCACGCGGCGCTCGGCCACCGGCGGCTCGCCGTGATCGACATCGACGGCGGCGCCCAGCCGATGACGGTCGAGGAGGACGGCCGACTGCTCGCCTCGCTCAGCTACAGCGGCGAGGTCTACAACTACCAGGAACTGCGGGCCGAACTGGAGGACCACGGTCACCGGTTCCACACCGCCAGCGACACCGAGGTGGTGCTGCACGCCTACCTGCGGTGGGGCGAGCGGTTCGTGGAGCGCCTCAACGGCATGTTCGCCTTCGCGCTCTGGGACGCCCGCCGCGAGGAACTGCTGCTGGTCCGCGACCGGATGGGCGTCAAGCCGCTGTACTACTTCCCCACTCCGGACGGGGTGCTGTTCGGCTCCGAACCCAAGGCGATCCTGGCCCACCCGTCGGTCGAGCCGGTGGTCGGCACGGACGGCCTGCGCGAGACGCTGACCATGGTGAAGACCCCGGGTCACGCGGTCTACCAGGGCATGTACGAGGTCCGGCCCGGCCACTACCTGCGGATCCGCCGGCAGGGCCTGACCGTCCACCGCTACTGGCGGTTGGAGGCCCGGGAGCACACCGACGACCTGGACACCACCATCACCACGGTGCGCGAGCTGCTGCGCGACATCGTGCGCCGGCAACTGATCGCCGACGTGCCGCTCTGCACGTTGCTCTCCGGCGGCCTGGACTCCAGCACGGTCACCGCGCTGGCCGCCGAGGGGCTGGCCGCCGCCGGTGCCGGGCCGGTCCGCTCGTTCTCGGTCGACTTCGTCGGCCAGAGCGAGAACTTCCGGCCGGACGCGTTACGGGCCACCCTGGACAGCCCGTTCGCCCACCTGCTGGCCGATCACGTCGCCGCCGACCACCAGGACATCGTACTGGACACCGCCGCGCTGACCGACCCCGCGCACCGCGCGGCCGTGCTGCGGGCGCGCGACCTGCCCTCGGTCTTCGGTGACCTGGACGTCTCGCTGTACCTGCTGTTCCGGGAGATCCGCAAGCACTCCACGGTGGCGCTCTCGGGCGAGTCGGCGGACGAGGTGTTCGGCGGCTACCCCTGGTTCCACGACCCGAAGGCGATCGCGGCCGACACCTTCCCCTGGCTGGCCGCCGCCGACCTGCTCGCCGGGCCCAGCCGGTTGCCGCGCGAAGGGCTCCTCGACCCCGACCTGCTGACCCGGCTCGACCTGCCCGGGTACATCGCCGACAGCTACCGCACGGCGCTCGGCGAGGTCCCGCGCCTGCCCGGCGCCGACCCGGCCGAGCGCCGGATGCGGGAGATCTGCTACCTGCACCTGACCCGCTTCGTCTGCCTGCTGCTGGACCGCAAGGACCGGATGAGCATGGCCAGCGGGCTGGAGGTCCGGGTGCCGTTCTGCGACCACCGGCTGGTGCAGTACGTCTTCAACGCGCCGTGGTCGATGAAGAACTTCGACGGCCGGGAGAAGAGCCTGCTGCGCGCGGCGGCCCGGGAGGTGCTGCCGAAGGAGATCGTGGAGCGGGTGAAGAGCCCCTACCCGAGCACCTCGGACCCGACCTACCCGGTGGCCCTCAACCGGGACCTGGCGGCCCTCGCCGCCGACCCCAAGTCGCCCTCGCTCGCGCTGGCGAACCGGGCCGCGGTCGCCGAGGCCGTCGCGCCGGGCAGCGACCCGCAGGGCGTCCGGAACGCGACCGAGACCCTGCTGTGGATGGACAGCTGGCTGCGGACCTACCCGGTCTCGCTGCGGCTCTGAGTTCCGGAGCGCCGCTCGACGCGCCGGCCGCCCGGGTCCGTCTCGGACCCGGGCGGCCGGCGCGACCGTTTCAGCCGCGGTTCAGCGGTACTCGTCCTCGTCCACCGGCACCTCGCGGCTCTGCTCGACGGCGTCCCCCTCGTCGGCCGCCGCGTCCAGCGGCAACTCGTCGCGTGACGGGGGCTCCTCGACCGGCACCGGCTCCGGCTCCTCCGGGTCCAGTGAGTCGACGGCGAACTCCGCGGCGTTGTCGGTCATGACCTCACCCCTCACGGCTCCGGGACCCGACCGGCCCCTCGATCTGTCCAACACTTACCCGACCGGAGGCATCCCACTCGGCACCCTCGCCCGCCCGTCGGCGTGTTGCCACGGCCCGCCGGCGCGGGGCCACCGCCGACGTTCACCCAGGCGGGTGACGGCCCGGGCCCGGCTCGCCCCGGGCCTTCCCGAGGCGGCGGACGAGCGGATCCGCACCCTCCGGCGGGTGCCCGCGGCGGCGCCCGGGACGATCCCGCGAACGCCGTCGAGGTGACCCGCCCCCGCGGCCCCCGACAGCTGGCACGACGGCCGGCGGGCACGACGGCCGGCCGTGGACCACCCGGCCGTCAGGTCGCGGGCGCCGGAAGCTCGAAGACGTACTCCAGGCCGTCCTCCTCGTCCCACTGCTCGCCGACCCGGGCGAAACCGAAGGCCGCCACCACGGCCAGCGAGGCCGCGTTCCACGGCGAGACGCTGGCCCGGACGGTCCGTACCGCGGGCTCGGCGGCGGCCCGGCGGAGCAGGGCGGCCAGCATGGCGCGGGCGTGACCCCGGCGGCGGTGGGCGGGCGCGACCGCGTAGCCGACCTCGACCATCCCGGACGCGTCCGGTGGACCGTGGAAACCGGCGTAGCCGACCACCGGCCCGTCCGGCTCGACGACGGCGGCGTGCGCGACCCAGCGCGCGCACGCCGGGTCCACGGCGATCTCGGCGAGCCGCAGCCGCCAGAGCCAGCGCGCCTCGTCGGTCACGAAGTACTCGTCCAGCTGGAGGCCGGCGAGGCGGCCGGCGCCGGCCGCCCCCCCGGCCGCCCCCCGCCGCCGGGCCCTAACCCACCAGACCCCACCCCCCCCCCCCCCCCCCTCCCCCCCCCGCCCCCCCCCCCCCCCCCCCCCCCCCCCCCCCCCCCCCCCCCCGCGCCCGCAGGGCCGTCACCGGCAACTCGACCAGCCGGATGCGCCTCGCAGTCTCCCCGTCGCTCATGGGAGCCGATGCTGCCGCCGTCGGCTCGAGGTGTCGAGCGAATTTCGCCGCGCTCGGGCTCGCGCCGGAGCGGGAAACGGCCGGGCAGCGGTGGGCGAACACTTCGTGACCGCCGGGCGAACAGTGCCCCGCGCCACCCCGGCCGTTCCGGGAACCGACCCGGGACCCGGCTTCTGACGACTCGACGGCCGGTTAGGGTGCCGGGCAGGCCCCCGCCCCCGACCGATCGGAGTCTTCCTGTGTCTCTCTGGCCCGCCGGCTCGCGCCGCGTCCTGGTCATCGGCATCGACGGCGTCCGCCTCGACCTGCTGCCGGAGCTGGCGACCCCGCACCTCGACGCGGTCGCCGCGGCCGGGTTCCTCGCGCCGGTCGAGGTCGACGACGCCACGCCGACCATGTCGGGCCCGTGCTGGACCACCATCGTCACCGGCGTCGGCGTGGCCAAGCACGGCGTGTACGGCAACCACTTCGGCGGCAACCGGCTGGAGGTCTTCCCCGACTTCACCACCCGGCTGGCCACCACCCACCGCCGGCGCACCTTCGCGGTCGGCGGCTGGGAGCCGCTCTTCCTGGCCCGCCAGGGCGGGCCGCTGTTCACCGCGCCCGGCCGGCTCTCCTACATAGCCCCGCTGGAGGACACTCCGGAGGCCTGGGAGGTCTGCGACGAGCGGGTGACCGCCGAAGCGGTGTCCGTGCTGACCGGCGACGACGACCCGCAGGCCACCTTCGTGTACCTGGGCGCGGTGGACGAGACCGGACACTTCCTGGGCTGCGGCGAGGAGTACCGGCAGTCGATCCGGAACGCCGACGAGCGGCTCGGCCGGCTGCTGGCGGCGGTCCGCGGCCGCGCGACGTACGCCGAGGAGGAGTGGACGGTGATCGTGGTCACCGACCACGGGCACCTGGACCAGGGTGGGCACGGCGGGCGCAGCGTGCTGGAGCGCACCGCCTGGATCGCCGCCTGCGGGCCGGGCCTGCCGGCGGGCGCGCGGGTCGAGCCGCTGCACCACACCGATGTGGCCGCGCACGTCTACGCGGCGCTGGAGATCGTCCCGGACCCGCACTGGACCCTGGAAGGTCGCCCTTTCACCCCGGTCGCCGAGCCGCTGCCGGTCGGCTGACGAAGACCGGCCCGAGCCGGCCTCAGAGCGCCTTGACCAGCTTCTCGAAGGCCAGGTCAGGCCGCTTGGGGACGCCGAAGCGCTCGTCGCCGTACGGGAACGGCGAGAGCTCCCCGGTCCGGCGGAAACCGCGCCGCTCGTACCAGGCGATCAGCTCGGCGCGCTGGACGATCACGGTCATGGTCAGCTCGGTGGCCTGCCACTGCGCCCGTGCGTAGCGCTCGGCCTCGGCCAGCACCGCGCGGCCCACGCCGCCGCCCTGCTGGTCGGGCCGGACCGAGAACATCCCGAAGTAGGCGCTCGTGCCGCGCCGGTCCAGCTGGCAGCAGGCCAGAAGCCGGCCGGCCCGTTCGGCCAGCAGCACCCGGCTCTCCGGCGCGGCCAGCAGCTCGGCGACCGCCTCGTGGTCGGTGCGCTGGCCGTCCAGCAGGTCGGCCTCGGTGGTCCAGCCGGCCTTGCTCGCCTCGCCGCGGTAGGCCGACTCGACGAGTTCGACCAGGGCCACCGTGTCCTGCGCGGTGGCGGTGCGGAAGGCCAGCTCAGCGGCGTCCATGAGTACTCCCAACAGGTGAATGACCGGCGTGTCCCCCGCATCGTGCCACAGCCGCCGGGCGCCCGGACGGCTCAGCCCGGCGAGCGGGTGGCTCCGGCGGCGGATCAGGATGGGACGGTCCGCCGCCGCCCGCTGAACGGGGGAACCGAGCCGCCATGCACCCGCGCCTCTTCGCCGTCGTCGCCGCCGCGTTGTTGGGCGTGCTCGGACTCGGCTCGGCGGCCGTCACCGACTGGACGCCCGGCGGCGGCCCGGCCCCCGTCCGGGCCGCCGCCGGGCCGCGCCCGGCCAAGGGCGCCGCGACGCCGACCGGCGACCCGGCGGTGTGGACCCGCAGCACCCTGCGCAACAAGCTGATGGCCGAGATGGACGCCACCGACCCCGGAGTGGCACTGGCCGACCTGGACCGGATCACCAAGGCCAAGCCCTACACCGTGCGGTTCTGCCATCCGATCGCGCACGAGCTGGGCCACGCGGCGGTCAAGCGCTACAACCACGACTTCGCCAAGGTGCTGTCCTTCCCGCACGACACCTGTGCGGAGGGCTACCTGCACGGCGCGGTCGAGGAGATGCTGGCCGCCTCCACGGATCCCGGCAAGGACCTGCTCACGCTCTGCCAGCCGAAGATGGCCGGCCCGTGCGTGCACGGCGTCGGCCACGGGACGATGTTCGTGACCAAGCAGAACGTGCCGGCCGCCCGCGACCTGTGCAACAAGTTCACCACCGAGACCCGCCGGATCGAGTGCTCCGAGGGCCTGTTCATGCAGCTCTTCGGCCCGGACGAGGAGGACGAGAACGCCAAGGCACAGCTGCCCGCGGACAAGCTCGCCGCCCAGCCGCAGTACCCGTGCCCGGAGCAGCCGGCGCTCTTCCAGTCCGCCTGCTACTTCTACGCGCCGACCTTCTTCCTGAGCTCGCACGACTACCCCGACCACCCGGAGGTCTACGCCCAGGCGCTCACCTGGTGCCTGAGCGCCAAGCAGGACGGCGGGGCCACCGACTGCAGCCGCGGCGTCGGCTCGCGGACCATGAAGTACAACCTGGACCGCGAGGACTGGGTGGCCCAGCAGTGCGCCAGCGCCGGCGAGGCCTGGCAGCGCAAGGCCTGCGCCGAGGGCATGGTCAGCTACTACACGGTCAACTACACCGACGCGGGCGCGGCCGGCCGACTCTGCGCCAAGATCACCAACCCGGAGCTGGCCGGCTACTGCCGCTCCGCCGCCGGGCTCTCGAAGTCACTGGACTAGCCATGAGGCCGGCTCGGGCACACACATGACCAGGACCGACACGACCGCGAGCGGGAGCGCCCAGGGCGGCCGGCTGCATCGGGCGGTGGGCTTCTGGGGCCTGATGTTCGTCTCGCTCGGGTCGATCATCGGTTCCGGCTGGCTGCTGGGCGCGCTGACCGCCGCCGTCATCGCCGGCCCCGCCTCGCTGCTCTCCTGGGTGCTGGGCGCTCTGATGCTCGGCCTGCTGGCGCTGGTCCACGCGGAGCTGGGTGCCGCCTACCCGATCGCCGGCGGCACCGCACGGTTCCCGTTCTTCGCCTTCGGCCCGCTGGCCGGCTTCACCGCCGGCTGGATGGCCTGGATCCGCTCGGTCGCGATCTCGCCGATCGAGGTCGAGGCCACCCTCTCCTACCTGGACCGGATCGGCTGGATCCACGACCAGGTCGTGCTGCTCCGCCCGGACGGCACCCTCACCGGCGCGGGTCTGGTGGTCGCGACCGGCTTCATGCTGCTCTTCGCGGCCGTCAACGTGATCGGGGTGGGGTTCCTGTCGGCGGCCAACTCGGTCACCGTCGTGGTCAAGACGGCCGTGCCGTTGCTGACCGTCGGGACCCTGCTGTCGCTGGCCTTCCACGGCTCCAACTTCACCGCGGGCGGCGGCTTCGCCCCGCACGGCGCGCACGGCGTCTTCGCGGCGCTGCCCGCCGGCGTGGTCTTCGCCTACCTGGGCTTCGAGCAGGCGATCCAGCTCGCCGGCGAGGCGCGCGACCCCCAGCGGGACGTCTCCCGCGCGGTGATCGCCGCCATGGCGACCGGCACCGCGATCTACCTCCTGCTGGAGGTCGCGTTCATCGCGGCGCTGAACCCCGCGGCCCTGGCGCACGGCTGGGCGGCGCCGGTCGGCAGGGGGGACTTCGGCCCGTACGCCACCCTGGCCACCCTGCTGGGGGCCGGCTGGCTGGCGACCATCCTCTACGTCGACGCCGTGATCTCCCCCGCCAGCACCGGTCTGGTCTACCTGGCCGGGGCCTCCCGGCTCTCCTACGCCATGGCGCACGAGCGGGTGCTGCCCGGACCGGTCGCCCGGATCAGCCGGCGCGGCGCCCCGGTGGTCTCGATCCTGCTGGCAGTCGTGGTCGGCGAGATCGCCTTCCTGCCGTTCCCCAGCTGGCAGGCGCTGGTCAGCCTGATCACCTCGGCGGCGGCGATCATGTACGCGTTCGCCCCGGTGGCCCTGCACGCCCTGCGGCTGCGGGACGGCGGCCGCCCGCGCCCGTACCGGCTGCCCGGCTGGCGGGTGCTGGCACCGGCGGCCTTCGTCTCCGCCAACCTGATCTTCTACTGGTCCGGGTACGAGGCGGACTGGAAGCTCGGCATCACCGTGCTGCTCGGCCTGGCCGTCCTCACGCTCACCCGGCTCGGGCTGCCGCCAGGCGGGCGACGGCCACTGCACGGGCGGTCCGCCGGCTGGGTGTGGCCCTGGCTGGCCGGCCTGGTGCTGATCAGCCGCTACGGCCGCTACGGCGGTACCGGGGCGCTGCCCAACTGGTGGGACCTGCTGATCGTGATCGCCTTCAGCCTGGCGATCCACTACTTCGCCGTGGGCCTGGCGCTGGAGCCGGACGAGGTGGACGCGGCCGTGACGGCCGAGGAACGGGACGAGTCGGTGCTCGCGGGGTAGTCGATGTACCCGACCGCCCCGCCCCCGTAGTACGTGCCCGGGTCGCCGGCGGCCAGTTCGCGGCCCTGGGCGAAGCGGGTGACCAGGTCGGGGTTGGCGATGAAGTGGGTGGCGAAGGAGACCGCGTCGGAGGTTCCGGCCTCGATGGCGGCGTTCGCGGACTCGCGGTCGAAACCGTTGTTCGCGATCAGCGGGCCGTGGAACAGCCGCCGGTAGCGGGCGATCTCCTCGAATCCGGGGGCACCGTCCGGTCCGCGCAGGTGCAGGTAGGCCACCGGGTGCTCGTTGAGCTCCACCGCGAGCGCCTCGTGGTCGGCGAGCGTCCCCTCGTCGACCGGGAAACGGTCCCCCAGGGCCAGGTACGGCGCCAGCCGCACCCCGACCCGCCGGCCGTCCCACGGCTCGGCGACCGCGTCGACGATCTCCAGCAGCAGGCGCCGGCGACCGGCGCGGTCGCCGCCGTAGCCGTCGGTGCGGCGGTTGAGCCGCGGGTGGAGGAACTGCGCGATCAGGTACGAGCCGTGGGCGGCGACCTCGACCCCGTCGAACCCCGCGCGCCGGGCGTTCGCCGCGGCCGCGCGGTAGTCGGCGACCGTGGCCGCGATCTCGGCCGTGCTCATCTCCCGGGGCGTGACGGTCTCCTGGAATCCGCCGCGGGTGAAGGACTTCAGGTGCGGATTGACCGCTGACGGGCCGGCGGGCCGCCGTCCGCCGAGGTGATCGGGGTGCGAGGCGGCGCCGGTGTGCCAGAGCTGCAGCACGATGCGCCCGCCGAGGGCGTGGACCGCGTCGGTGACCCGCCGCCAGCCGGCGACCTGCTCCTCGTGGTAGATGCCGGGGACGTCGACGAAGCCGATCGCCTGTTCGCCGACCCAGGTCGCCTCGGTGACGATCAGCCCGGCACTGGCGCGCTGGGCGTAGTAGGCGGCGTGCAGCTCCGTCGGCACCAGCCCGGGGTTGGCCGCCCGGGCCCGGGTGAGCGGGGCCATCACCACCCGGTTGGGCAGCCGGAGGTCTCCGAGGTCCACCGGCCGCAGCAGGGGCTGGTCGAGGGTGGTGTGCGGCGTCGTGCTCATGATGGGTGTCTCCTCGTCGTCGGACCGCGGTCACCTCGGCCCGGCCGGGTGCGTCATAGAGTCGACGGACCCCGAGGGCGAAAGGTGACCGATGGACGAGCAGGACCGGCTGGCGGAACGCTTCGAGACCCAGCGCAGCCAGCTGCGATCGGTCGCCTACCGGCTGCTCGGCTCGCTCAGCGACGCGGACGACGCCGTCCAGGAGGCCTGGCTGCGGCTCAGCCGCACCGACGTCGGCGGGGTCGAGAACCTGGCCGGCTGGCTGCGGACGGTGGTCTCCCGGATCTGCCTCGACATGCTGCGCTCCCGCGCCTCACGTCGGGAGGAACTGGTCGGCCAGCGGATGCCCGACCGGGCCGCGGATGCCGAGGACGGCCCCGAGGAGGAGGCACTGCTGGCCGACTCGGTCGGGCTCGCGCTGCTCGTGGTGCTGGACACCCTGGCCCCGGCCGAGCGGATCGCCTTCGTCTTGCACGACATGTTCACCGTGCCGTTCGACCAGATCGCCGAGATCGTGGAACGCTCGCCGGACACCGCCAAGAAGCTCGCCAGCCGCGCGCGGCGCAAGGCGCGCGGCGGCGCGACCGCGCCCGGCGCCGAACTCGCCCGGCACCGGCAGGTGGTCGAGGCCTTCCTCACCGCCTCGCGCAACGGCGATCTGGACGCGGTCCTCGCGGTGTTGGCACCCGACGTGGTCCGCCGGGCTGACCGTGCGGCGCTGCCGGCGGGTGCGGCGACCGTGGTCAGCGGTGCGCGGGCGGTGGCGGCGGGGACCATGGTCTTCGGGCGGCGGGCGCGGTTCGCGGCACCGGCGTTGGTGGACGGAGCCGTGGGGGCCGTGGTGGCCGCACACGGCCGGCTGGTCATCGCGCTCACCTTCAGGATCGAGGGCGAGCGGATCACCGAGTACGAGGTGATCGCCGACCCGGCCCGGCTTCACCGGCTCGACCTGGCCGTCCTCGCCCCTTGACGGCCGCTGGCCCGGTTCAGCTCGTCCCAGCCGGACAGTTTCACGCGCTCGCCCCGGCCGAGGGCGGCGGCGTTCTCGTGCTCCCGTTCGTCGATGCCGAGCCAGTCCTGGTAGCTCACCGGCCGCACCCCGCGGTCGGCCAGCAGGTCCGGTAGTGGGGGCGCCGCGGGGTCCGCGCGGTGCACGCCGGCCCCCCGGTCGGCGAGGAGTGCGCGGACCGTCTGCGCGGCGTCGGACTTGTTGGTGCCGATCACGCCGGTGGCCCCGCGCTTGAGCCAGCCGGCGACGTACTCGCCCGGCCGCGGGGTGCCGTCGGTGTCCAGCACCCGGCCTTCGGCGTTGGGCACGATGGCATGCCGCTCGTCGAAGGGCACGCCGGGCAGCGGCACGGACTCGTAGCCGACCGAGCGCAGGACCAGCTGCACCGGGAACTCCGCGTACTCGCCGGTGCCGGTGACCTGCCCCGAGCCGTCCGGCCTGGTCCGCTCGACCCGCAGGGCCGTCACCCGGTCGGTGCCGAGGATCTCCACCGGCCGCTGCCAGAACCGCACCGCCACCCGCCGCGGGCAGCCCCGGGCCGGCCGGCCGGCCCAGTCGCTGATCACCGCCAGGTTGCCGCGCACCCGACGGTCCGGCTCCGCGTCGAACCCGTCGAGGTCGGCCTGAGCCACGTCGACGGTGATGTCGGCCCCCGGCAACTCACCGAGTTCGCGCAGTTCCTTGGTGGTGAACCTGGCTTGCGCGGGCCCGCGGCGGCCGATGATGTGGATCTGCTCGACCCTGCTGGCGGCGAACGCGGCGAGCACCGGCTCCGGCATGTCGGTGGCACCGAACTCGGTCGCGGGCTTGGCCAGGACCCGGGCCACGTCGAGCGCGACGTTGCCGGCTCCGATCACCGCCACCGCCGTGGCGTCCAGGTGGAACATCGCGGGGTCGGAGTCCGGGTGTCCGCAGTACCAGCGGACGAAGTCGGCGGCCGCGGCGCTCCCCGGAAGCTCCTCGCCGGGTACCCGCAGCCGCCGGTCACGCGCCGCGCCGGTCGCGTACACCACCGCGTCGTAGCAGGCGAGGAGCGTGTCGCGGGTGACGTCCCGGCCGAAGCACAGGCCGCCGAGGAAACGGACCCGCGGGTGTTCGAGCACCCGCTTCAGGTAGTCGGCGATCGACCGGATCGACGGGTGGTCGGGGGCGACGCCGTAGCGCACCAGACCGTACGGGGTGGGCAGGCGATCGAGCACGTCCACCGCGACGTCGATGCCGTCCGCCGTGGCCTGCCTGATCACCGCCTCGGCCGTGTAGAGGCCGGCCGGCCCGGAACCGACCACCGCCACTCGGAGGCCTGGAACGGTCATGCGACTCTCCTCCCGCTCCCGGCCGAGCGGACACCTCGAGTCCATCGTCCCACCTCCCCGACACGGCCCCGCGCAAAGGATTGACGTGTTACCGCCAGACGGCTAAGAACGTGTCAGTCCGTGCCGCCGCCTCGACTCAAGTTCCTTTCCTTACACGTGAGTTCGCTCTGCCAGCGGCGGCACGTCAGCGGATGCCGGGAGGCACTGCGACCACCCCGACGGAAGGAACGGCATTGAAGGCGAGAAGCAGCGGCACCCGCGCGTGGGCGGGGGCGACCGCCGGACTGCTGGCGGCCGGGCTGATCTGGGCCACCGGCACCCCGGCGGTGGCGACGACCACGCCCACGGGAGTCACGACGGCCGGCCTCGACCTGGCCGACTGGATGTCCCAGCTGCAACCGGCCATCGGCGCCCGGCCACTGGACAACATCGCCATGCCCGGCAGCCATGACGCCGGCAGCTGGAGCATCCACGACGGCTCGGGGCTGTGCACGTCCGGGCAGAACTACGGCGTCTCCGCGATCGCCCCGGCCGTGGCGGCGAGCATGTCGCGCTCGCAGAGCGGCTCGATCGTGGACCAGCTGAACGCCGGCTCGCGCTACCTCGACCTGCGGCTGTGCAAGCAGGACGGCGCCTGGTACACCTACCACGGCGGTCCGACGGGCGCCCTGTTCTTCGACGCCGACGGCCAGACGGGCGAGGCCGACGCGATCGCCCGGTGGATCGACGCCCACCCGCGGGAGATCGTGGTCATCCAGCTCTCGACGGCCGCGCCCTCGGCCGAGGCGAGCGCCGACGACGCCGAGGCGGCCACCGACCTCGCCGGGCTGATCGGCACCGGCGCCATCGCCACCCAGCCGCAGCTGTCGCCGCAGTCGACCTACGACGACTACCTCGCGGCCGGCAAGCACGTCGTCCTGATCGACAGCGCCGGCACGGTCCAGCAGCCCTGGGCCTGGCCGTCCTCGGTCTCCTCGGATCGGGGCAGCTACTCGGACGCGAGCCCCAGCTGGGAACAGTACGTCGAGGAGATCCTCACCGGGTCCAGCCCGCAGCCGCTGTTCGACACCACGCTCTCACTCGACCAGGCCGCGCTCGCCGCCGACCCGGGGTCGGACGCCGGGAAGTTCTTCGTCCTGCAGGGCATCATCGACCCTTCCGTGACCATCCCCGCCGCGGTGTTCGCGCAGCTGGAGGCGGCGTTGGGGGTGATCCCGCCGGACATCGCGAACAACTACCTCCTCTGGGAGGAGGACCAGCTCAACCCGCAGCTGCTGCAACGGCTCACCGGCTCGTGGAGCGCACCGCCGCTGTCGCAGCACATGAACATCGTGATGACCGACGACGTGGACCAGAACACCGCGGCGATGCCGCTCGGCACGCTGCAGCGCGCGGTGATCGCCGTCGACCTCGACTGACCGGCCCGGGACGGCCGAAGGGGCCCGGGGCGCGCGGCGCTCTCCGGGCCCCTTCGGGCGCTGATCCGCGGGGATCAGTAGTTGTGGTGGGTCTGCCAGTAGGCCCAGGCGGCGTTGGGGCTGCCGTAGCGGGAGTTCATGTAGTCGTAGGCCCACTTGATCTGGGTGGTGGGGTTGGTCT
The DNA here is from genome assembly GCF_044547075.1 of Kitasatospora sp. NPDC052896. NCBI lineage: Bacteria > Bacillati > Actinomycetota > Actinomycetes > Kitasatosporales > Streptomycetaceae > Kitasatospora > Kitasatospora sp. NPDC052896. Next base: position 148,711 of record NZ_JBITZU010000003.1, on the reverse strand, counting down.
TCCAGTCGGCGCCGGCGGAGGCCATCTTGCTGGCGGGCAGGGCCTGGCCGAGGCCGTAGGCGCCGGAGGAGGGGTTGGTGGCGCTGGTGTTCCAGCCGCTCTCGTGGGAGACGATCTGGCTGAAGGAGGCCAGCTGGTTCGCCGGGACGATGCTGGCGGCGATCTGCTGGGGGGTGGCCGCGGAGGCGGCGGTGGGGGCCAGGGTGGCGCCGAGGGTGGCGATGCCGGTGGCGGTGAGGAGCAGGGCGGCGGACTTGCGCATGCGGGTGGTGATCACGGGCATGTGGGAGTTCGACCTCAATCGGTTGGGCGCCGGCTTGTCGACGTGGGTTCCGCGGGCCGGACAGGGGCTTCGCGGGTCGGGGCCGTGCGCCGGGCACGTCGCGTGGTGCGGGTGCCGTTCGGGAGGTGCGACTGCGGGGTGTGGTTCCCGCTGCCGCATCTGGCGACCTGGCCATTGTTAGCGGGCCTTGGGGTGGGCTCCAAGGGGTGCTGAAACGATGGTCGGTCGTAGGTCGCGGGGCGCGCGGGCGTCGGCCGGGCATGCCGCTACCCGGGACAAAACGGACCAAACCACCCAGCTCGAAAACTCGCCCGAACGCCGAAACCTGCCACCCGACCTGCGCGAACACCCAGAACGGTGGCGCCGGGCGCGAGGAGCACCGTCCGCACGGTGCGAGGAGCTGACGGGGCGCCGGGAGAAGTCCACTATCGCCGGTAGTGGGCTCGAAACAGCTGTGGGCACCGTCACTGGACACCCCACCCCGATGTCCGCTTTCTGTGCATTTGCGAGTGTTTGTGTGCGGTGCTGAGGTCACCGTTCCCGGCGGATCGCGAGCAGTGCCGCGTCGTCCGTCAACCCGGAGCCGACGTACGCCCGGACGTCCACCAGCAACTCGTCCAGCAGGGCCTCCGGCTCAGCGTGCGGCAGGAGGGCCAGGCGCTGGGCGAGCGGGTAGAACCGGTCGGCCGCGTTCCGGGCCTCGGCCACGCCGTCCGTGTAGAGCAGCAGCAGGTCGCCGCGCTCGAAGGCCAGCGACCGGGCGCGGTAGCCCCCGCCGACCAGGCCCAGCAGCGCCAGCGGCGGCGCGTCGACGGGCGGCCGCACCTCGCTGACCTCCCCCGCGTGGCAGAGCAGCGGCGGCGGATGCCCGCAGTTGACCACCACCGCCGGGCCCGGCGTGTCCGGGATCCCGACCAGCACCGCCGTCACGAACTCCTCGCTCGCCGGACGGCGGGCCAGCGCGGAGTCCAGCCGCCGGGCGACTTCCGTCAGATCCGGTTCGGCCCGCGCGGCCTCCCGGAACACCCCGAGCACGTCGGCGGCGGTCTCCACCGCGCCCAGCCCCTTGCCGCACACGTCACCCACGAACAGCCGCACCCCGAACGGGGTCCGCATCACCTCGTAGAGATCCCCACCGATCCGCGCCTCGGCCTCGGCCGCCACGTAGCGCACCGCGACCACCAGCGGCCCCATGCGTCGCGGCACCAGGCGCAGCAGCGCCCGCTGCGCCGCCTCGGCGACCGTGCGGACCCTGACCAGCTCCCGCTCCTGGGCGGCCACCACCGCGACGTTGGCACAGGTGAAGAAGGTGACCACGACCACCGTGACCGCCGCCGTCACCATCACGACCGCGGGCACCTCGGCGTCGTACAGCGTCAGCCCGGCGACGAAGGCGGTGGCGAGCGCCCCGGCCAGCAACGGGCGGGTGGGCCGACGGGTTCCCGTGCCCGCCAGCACCGGAACAGCGGCGAGGACCGGGGCGAACGTGATGCCGGGCCCGGTGACGAAATCCGCCGCCACGGCCAGCGCGACCAGCACGAAGCCGCCCACCCTGAACCTGCGCGACCACCGGGGCAGCAGCGGGTGTGGACGCCACACTTCCCGACTGAAGACGCCAGCCACCGCGCCGCCCTTCCCGCTCGCCCCCATCGAGCTGTTCCCCTCTTCACAGTCAATCCTCGGCCACCCGCCCGCGACAGCGCTTCCCCGCCGCACCCTTTCTTCGCCCCGCTTGACTGATTAGACCTGTCTGTCTAGCCTCTTGATGTAGACAGACAGGTCTAATCAAAAAGCTTGGGGAAGTCATGACTGAGCACGGCGGCGCCATCCAGGGCGCGGCGGGGACCGGCACCATCCCGATACCCGACGCGGTCCCGACCCACCGCCCGGCGGAACCCGCCGCGACACGGCCGCGGCGCGATCGGCGGCTGACCGGGCGGCCGGCGGTGTACCTGCTGGCGTCACTGATCGTGGGGCTGCTGGCGGCGTCCAGCGCCCCGACGCCGCTGTACGCGACCTACCAGGCGCACTGGGGCTTCACCCCGATCACCACCACGGTGGTGTTCGGGGTCTACGCGGTCGCGGTGCTCGCGGCACTGCTGACCCTGGGCAAGCTCTCGGACCACGTCGGGCGCCGGCCGGTGCTGCTGGTCGCCCTCGCGGTGCAGGCCGTCTCGATGGTGGTCTTCGCCACCGCCGGCGACGTCGGCGCCCTGCTGGCCGCCCGGGTGATGCAGGGCCTGGCCACCGGCGCCGCGCTCGGCGCGATCGGCGCGGCGATGCTGGACGAGGACCGCGAGCTCGGCACCTTCGCGAACGCGCTCGCCCCCGGGATGGGCACCGCGAGCGGCGCCCTGCTCTCGGCACTGACGGTGCGCTACCTGCCCGCCCCCACCCACCTGATCTACCTGGCCCTGCTGGGCGTCTTCGCGGTGCAGGCGATCGGCGTCGCCCTGCTGCGCGAGACGGTGAGCCGGACCCCCGGAGCGCTGTCGACCCTGGTGCCGGAGATCCGGCTGCCGCGTGCGCTGCGCGGCCCGGTGCTGGCCGCCGCCCCGGTGCTGTTCGCCGCCTGGGCGCTGGCCGGGCTCTACGGTGCCCTCGGTCCGGCCCTGGTGCGCGTCCTGACCGGGTCCGGCAACGTGGTGACAGGTGCGCTGAGCCTGTTCACCCTCGCCGCGGCCGCGGTGGTGTCGGTCGCCGTCCTGCGCGCCGCGCCGGCCCGGCCGGTGATGCTGACCGGCATCCTCGCGCTGATCGTCGGCGTGACCGTCACACTGATCGCCCTGACCACCAAGTCCCCGGCCGCCTTCTTCGCCGGCACCGCGATCAGCGGGGTCGGCTTCGGCAGCGGCTTCCAGGGCGGCATCCGGACCGTGGTGCCGCAGGCCGCCGCGCACGAGCGCTCCGGCCTGCTGTCGCTGCTCTACGTGGTCTCCTACCTGGGCATGGGCCTGCCCGCGGTGGCCGCCGGGTACCTGGTGGTGCACGGCGGCGGGCTGATCACCACCACCCGCCAGTACGGCCTCGCACTGATCCTGCTCGCCGGGCTGGCTCTGGTCGGCCTGCTGCGCACCCGGACCGGTAGCATCCCCACCCTTCGACCCGACGGCATAGAATAGACAGGTCTGTCTAAGGAAGGTGGTCCTCGTGATGGTCGCGAAGAGCCTCGCCAAGCCCTCGGCGCGGGAGCGCCTGCTGGCCGCCGCCGACGAGCTGTTCTACGACGAGGGCGTGCGCAGCGTGGGCATCGACCGGGTGATCGAGCACGCCGGAGTGGCCAAGGCCTCGCTCTACAACGCCTTCGGCAGCAAGGACGGACTGATCCGCGCCTACCTGGAGGCCCGCCACGCGGCCGCCGTCGAGCGCATCACCCGGGCGCTGGAGCGCTGCGGGACGCCGCGCGAACGCCTGCTCGGGGTGTTCGACGCCCAGGCCGAGCTGTTCGCCCAGCCCGGCTACCACGGCTGCCCGTTCGCCAGCGCCACCGCGGAGGCCCGGCCCGGCGACGTGACCGAGCAGACCGCCGCCGCCTACCGCGGCTGGCTGCGCGGCCTCCTCACCGACCTGGCCGAGCAGGCCGGGGCTGCCGATCCGCAGGCCCTGTGCCGGCAGCTGCACCTGCTCTACGACGGTGCCGGACTGTCCGCCCGGATGGACGGCGATCCGTCCGCCTCCGCCACGGCCCGCGCGGCCGCCGCCGTCCTGATCGACGCCGCCCTCGCCCGACCTCTGCCCCGGGACTCGGACGGCGGTGGCATCTCCCGGGAGACCGCCGCCCCCGAGTAGTCCCCCGGCCGGACCGGCCAGCAGTACGATCACCCGCATGTCCGACCAGCCCTTCCGCGCCGCCGCCCACCTCGCCGCCGACCTGGTGGCCGACTACCTGGCCGCGGTGCCCGAGCGTCCGGTCTGGCAGCCGATGGACCCGGCGGCCCGGCGCGCCCTGCTGGACGCCCCGCTGCCCCGCGACGGGCGCGGGCTGGCGGAGCTGGTCGAGGCGATCGGCGCCGGGGTGCTGACCGCGCCGATGGGCAACGGGCACCCGCGGTTCTTCGGCTGGGTCAACTCGGCCCCCGCGCCGGCCGGGGTGCTGGCCACCCTGGCGGCCGCCGCGATGAACCCCAGCTCGGCCGGCGGCGACCACGCGGACGTCCACCTGGAGCGGGCGGTGGTGCGCTGGATCGCCGAGCTGGCCGGGTTCCCCCACGTCCCCGGCGCCGGCCTGCTCACCTCCGGCACCTCGATGGCGACCATCGTCTGCCTGGCCGCCGCCCGCGGCCGGGCCGCCGAGCGGGCCGGGGTGGACCCGCGGGCCGACGGCCTGTCCGGGCTGCCCCCGCTGGTCACGTACGCCACCGGGGAGACCCACTCCTGCGTGCGGAAGGCCGTCGAGCTGCTCGGCCTGGGCAGCCGCCGGCTGCGCACGGTGGCCACCGACGCCGCCGGCCGCCTCGAGGTGGCCGCGCTGCGCGCCGCGGTCGCGGCGGACCGGGCGGCCGGACTGCTGCCCTTCCTGGTGGTCGCCTCCGCCGGCACGGTGAACACCGGCGCGCTCGATCCGTTCGAGGAGATCGCCGACCTCTGCGCCGAGCAGGACCTCTGGCTGCACGTGGACGGCGCGTACGGCGCCTTCGGCCGGCTCGACCCGGCCATCGCGCACCGCTACGCCGGCCTGGAGCGGGCCGACTCGCTGGCGCTGGACCCGCACAAGTGGCTCGGCGTGCCGGTGGACTGCGGCTGCGCGCTGGTCCGGGACGCCGGGCGGCTGCGGGCGACCTTCAGCCTGGTGCCGTCCTACCTGCGCGACGAGGAGGACGAGGCCGGCGACGGCCTCGGCTGGTTCTCCGAGTACGGCATCGAGCAGACCCGCCCGTTCCGCGCGCTGAAGGTCTGGGCGACCATCGCCCACCGCGGTCGGGACGGGCTGGCCGCCGACGTCGCGCACTGCACCCGACTGGCCCGCCGGCTGGGCGGGCTGGTCGCGGCCGATCCCGAGCTGGAGCTGCTGGCCCCGGTGGAGACCTCGATCGTGGCCTTCCGGGCCCGCCCGGCGCGGCTGCCCGAGGACCGGCTGGACGCGCTCAACGCGGCGCTGCCGCTCGCCGTCCAGCGCCGTGGCCGGGCCTTTGTGACGGGGACGTTGCTGGACGGCCGGGAGGCGGTCCGGGCCTGCCTGCTCAACGCCGCCACGAGCGAGGCCGACCTGGACCTGCTGCTGGCCGAAGTACGCGCCGCTGCCGCCGATCTGACAGGTGGTCAACCAACCCCCTGAACAGAACCCGCTGTTCACCCGGCGCGCAGACTTTTACCGCCCGGTCACGGCGGATTCGTGATCGTGAAACACCCGGGCGGCATCGTGGTGGCATGACCGAACTCGTCTCGTCGTCCACCCAGCCCTCCCGCGCCGATCGTCGCCACCGCAGAGCGGAGCACTGGCGGCGGGCGACCGTCGAGCTCGCCGCGGTCTTCCTCGCCGTCTGCACCGCCGACCTGGTCGCCAACGTGGTGGTGCACGGCCACGACGGCCCGCTGGTGCTGGTCGCCTCGGCCGCCGCCCTGCTGGCCACCGCGCTCGGCCACGCCTGGTGGGCCCAGCGCCACCCGCACGGCCCACCGGACCCGCCGGCCGTCCCCGCCGCCGCGGACGACCCGGACGGGCTGCCCCGGCAGACCCGGCTGTGGCGGTTGCGGGCCACCGTCTCGGACGCCCCGGGCAGCCTGGCCACGGTCTGCGCCGCGCTGGCCGAGCTGCGGGTCAGCATCATCTCCCTGCAGACCCACCCGCTGCCCGACGCCACCGTCGACGAGTTCCTGCTGCGCGCCCCCGGCTCACTGCCCCGCTCGCTGCTGGCCGCCGCGGTGGCCGGGGCCGGCGGGCGGGAGATCTGGACCGACCAGGCCGACGCGCACGACCTGGTGGACGTGCCCACCCACGTGCTCGGCCTGGCCACCCGGACCGCCCTGGACGCCGCTGAACTCCCGGTCGCGCTACGCCAGTTGTTCGGCCAGTGCACGATCCGGCAGTCGCCGGGCCGGGGCGGCGAGCGGACGGTGCCGACGCTGGCCGGGCACGTGATGCGGCTGCCCACCCCGGGTGGCGAGCTGATCGAGCTCTCCCGCCCGCAACTGCCGTTCACCCCGACCGAGTTCGCCCGGGCCAAGGCCCTGGTCGAGCTGGACGCGGTGCTCGGCCCGCGGGTGCCCAGGGTCGAGGACCGGCTGCGGCTGCCGGCCGGCACCGACCTGACCGTCCGCCGGGCCGACCCCACCGACCGGGCCGCCGCGCTGGCCATGCACCACCGCTGCTCGCCGGCCACGCTGCGCCGCCGCTACCACGGGCCGGTGGCCGATGCCGACCGCTACCTCGCCCACCTGCTCGACCCCCGGCACGGCCAGACCCTGGCCGTGGAGACCACCGACGGGCGGCTGGTCGCGCTCGCCCACCTGATGTGGGACGACGACAGCGCCGAGCTGGCGGTGCTGGTCGAGGACGAGTGGCAGCGCCGGGGCCTCGGGCTCGACCTGCTGCGCCGGATGGCCGCACTGGCCGCCGAGGCGGGTGTGGCCACCGTCTACGCGGTCACCCAGGCCGGCAACACCGCGCTGATCGGCGCGATGCGGCGGCTGGAGATCCCGTTGGACTACCAGGTGGAACACGGCACCCTGGTGATCACCGGGCACCTGGCCGGCGCGGCCACCCAGCTGCCCAACCCGTGGCCGTCGGTGCCGGGACGCTCCTGAGCCGTCCGGGGCCGGGCCGCGCGGGGCCGTCCGGGGCCGCCGGGCGCGGTCCGGTACCGTTCCCCGGGCGGCTCCGGGCCTGGTCAAAGCTCCGTCAGAGCACGGAGCGCGCAGGCCGCGGAGGGGGCCGTGGCTCGGCCCGGTGCGACGGAGCCGTTAGGCTGACCCCGTCCCTGCCGCCCGACGGCCCGCAGACCTGGCCGGAGGGGGGTCGTCAGCAATGAGGAGGAACTCCTGAGCATGCCAGGCACCGGATCGGAGGCCGCAGCCACCGGCTCGCGCGACTCCTCACTGCCCGCCCGCAGCAAGCTCGCCGTCACCGCGGGCAAGATGGCCGCCGCCGCCTCGCGGACGGTCGGCCGCGGCAGCGGCTCGGTGATCGGCGGCAAGGTCGCCCTCAAGCTCGACCCCGACCTGCTGGCCCGGCTCGCCGACCACCTGGACGTGGTCCTGGTCAGCGCGACCAACGGCAAGACCACCACCACCCGGCTGATCGCCGAGGCGCTGCGCGCCGCCGGCCCGGTGGTCTCCAACGCGCTCGGCGCCAACATGCCGGCCGGCATCACCGCCGCGCTCGCCGGTGGCGGCGAGGCCCGCTACGGCGTGATCGAGGTCGACGAGAAGTACCTGGCCGGCGTGGCCCGTGACACCAGCCCGAAGGCCATAGCGCTGCTGAACCTCTCGCGCGACCAGCTGGACCGGGCCGCCGAGACCCGGATGCTCGCCGAGCGCTGGCGCGAGGGGCTGCAGAACACCGAGGCCGTGATCATCGCCAACGCGGACGACCCGCTGGTGACCTGGGCCGCCTCCTCCTGCCGCCGGGTGGTCTGGGTGGCCGCCGGGCAGGCCTGGAAGGAGGACGCCTGGTCGTGCCCGTCCTGCGGTGGCGTGATGCAGCGCCCCGGCGACGACTGGTACTGCCAGGAGTGCGGCTTCCGCCGCCCGCAGCCCCACTGGGCGCTCCAGGGCACCCACGTGATCGACCCCAACGGCTCCGCCTGGCCGATCCAGCTGCAGCTGCCCGGCCGTGCGAACCTCGCCAACGCCACCAGCTCGGCGGCGGTGGCCGCGGTCTTCGGCGTCCCGCCGCAGGTCGCGCTGGAGCGCATGCAGTCGGTGGCCGCGGTCGCCGGCCGCTACGACGTGGTCAGCTACCAGGGCCGCGACGTCCGGCTGCTGCTGGCCAAGAACCCGGCCGGCTGGCTGGAGACCTTCTCGCTGATCGACGGCCCGCCGGCACCGGTGATCCTCTCGGTCAACGCGCTCGACGCCGACGGCACCGACACCTCCTGGCTCTGGGACGTCGACTACGAGCGTCTCGCCGGGCACCCGGTCTTCGTGATGGGCCAGCGCAAGCTGGACCTCGCGGTCCGCCTGGAGGTCGCGGGCCTCCAGTTCCACGTGGTCGACTCGCTGGAGGAGGCGGTCCGGATGGCACCGCCCGGCCGGATCGAGGCGATCGCCAACTACACGGCGTTCCAGCAGCTGCGAAAGGTGGTGGCGGGCTGATGACCATGCCTCCTCCCCCCGGATACAACCCGCAGCAGCAGCACTACGGAAGGCCTCCGAGGATGAACGACAGCAGCCTGCGGCTGGTCTGGGTCTACCCGGACCTGCTCAGCACCTACGGCGACCGGGGCAACGCCCTGGTGGTCGAGCGGCGGGCTCGTCAGCGCGGGCTGAACGTCCAGCGGATCGACGTGCGCTCCGACCAGCCGGTGCCGAGCAGTGGCGACATCTACCTGATCGGCGGTGGCGAGGACCGCCCGCAGCGGCTGGCCGCCGAGCGGCTGCGGCAGGACTCCGGCCTGCACCGCGCGGTGGACAACGGCGCGATCGTCTTCTCGGTCTGTGCCGGCTACCAGATCCTCGGCCACGAGTTCATCAACGACCTGGGCCAGCGCGAGCCGGGCCTGGGCCTGCTGGACGTCTGGTCCACCCGCGGCGAGGGTGCCCGCAGTGTCGGCGACGTGCTCGCCGAGGCGGACCCCCGGCTCGGCCTGCCGACCCTGACCGGCTTCGAGAACCACCAGGGCGTCACCCACCTCGGCCAGGGCGTCATGCCGCTGGCCCAGGTCACCGCGGGCGGTGGCAACGGCGACGGCAACGGGACCGAGGGCGCCTGGCGGGACACCGTCTTCGGCACCTACCTGCACGGCCCGGTGATGGCCCGCAACCCCGCCTTCGCCGACCTGCTGATCAAGCTGGCGCTGGACGTCAACGCGCTGCCGCCGGCGGACACCACCTGGTACGACGCGCTGCGCGCGGAGCGGATCGCCGCCGCTCGCCAGCCCGCCTGACCCGCCGTCCCGTCCCCGCCGCCGGATCTGTCCAGCATCTGGCGGCGGGGGCCGCTCCGGGGCGAAAGTTGGACAATAAGAACCGTCGGATGCACACCCTCCTCGGCAACCGGCTGCATACCCGCGCGGGCGCGCCGACGACGCCGCCCCCGCGCCTGCTCCCGCCCGGCCGGAGGCGGGGGCCGCTATGATCGGGTTCGGACGCCGATGTCCGAGCCCACCCCTTGCCGTCACTCCGCGGTCAGCCGCCCCGCCCCCGTGCGGACGCCTTACCAGGGTGCCGGGCAGGTGGTTCGCAGGTGGTAGTCCGGCCGTCCGGTTCTTCCCCCAGCCTGGCGGCTGGGAGGTGCCCCCAGGGGAGTTGCAAAAGACGATGCGTATTGGTGTGCTGACCAGCGGCGGCGACTGCCCCGGCCTGAACGCCGTGATCCGCTCCGTGGTCCACCGGGGCGTGGTCGACCACGGCGACGAGATCATCGGCTTCCAGGACGGCTGGCGCGGCCTCCTCGAAGGCGCCCACCGCCCGCTGACCCTCGACTCGGTCAGCGGCATCCTGGCCCAGGGCGGCACCATCCTGGGCTCGTCCCGGGTCCAGCCCAGCCACCTGCGGGACGGCGTGGAGCGGGCCAAGAAGTACTGCGCCGACCTCGGGATCGACGCGGTGATACCGATCGGCGGCGAGGGCACCCTGAAGGCCGCCAAGCTGATGAGCGACGGCGGCCTGCCGGTGGTCGGCGTGCCGAAGACCATCGACAACGACATCGCGTGCACCGACGTCACCTTCGGCTTCGACACCGCGGTCTCGGTGGCCACCGACGCGCTGGACCGGCTGAAGACCACCGCCGAGTCGCACCAGCGGGTCATGGTGGTCGAGGTGATGGGCCGGCACACCGGCTGGATCGCGCTCAACGCGGGCATGGCCGCCGGCGCCCACGCGATCGTGGTGCCCGAGCGCCCGTTCCACATCGACAAGCTCACCGAGGTGGTCCGGGAACGCTTCGAGCGGCAGAAGAAGTTCGCCATCGTGGTCTGCGCCGAAGGCGCCAAGCCCGAGCCGGGCACCATGCCCTGGGAAGAGGGCACCAGGGACATCTACGGGCACGAGCGGTTCACCGGGATCGCCACCCAGCTCTCCCGCGAGCTGGAGCACCGGCTGGGCAAGGAGGCGCGCCCGGTGATCCTCGGCCACACCCAGCGCGGCGGCACCCCGACCGCCTACGACCGGGTGCTCGCCACCCGGTTCGGCTGGCACGCCGTCGAGGCCGTGCACAAGGGCGCCTTCGGGCACATCACCGCGCTGCACGGCACCCAGATCAACCTGGTGCCGCTGGGCGAGGCGGTGGCCGACCTGAAGACCGTGCCCGCCGAGCGGTACGTCGAGGCCGAAACGGTCATCTGACGCCGCACCGCTTCCGCACCGCCCCGCCGCTCACCGGCGGGGCGGTCGCGTTTCCCCGTCGCGTTTCCCCGGGAAACGGGTCCGGGAAACCGGGGGGTGGCCGCAGCCGGGCGCCGGCCCGCCCGTAGTGTGGACCCGAAGAAATTCGGACGAACCGGACCACGGGTGCGGTCCGTCCGCCGGCAACAAGGAGAGCGGGGCGGCCAATGGACGGCATGGCGGGGATGCACCACCACGGGGGGGAGGGCCTCGCGCGGTTCACCCTCTCCTCGGTGCTCACCTGGTCACCCGACTGGCCGTTCCTGCTGGGCTGCCTGCTGGCGCTCGGCCTGTACGGCGCGGGCGTGGTCCGGCTGCTGCGCCGCGGCGACCGCTGGCCGGTGGGCCGTTCGGTGGCCTGGGTGGCCGGCGTGGCCAGCATCGTCTTCATCACCTGCTCCGGCCTGAACGAGTACGGCATGGCGCTGTTCAGCGCCCACATGATCCAGCACATGGCGCTCAGCATGCTGGCGCCGATCCTGCTGCTGCTCGGCGCGCCGATCACACTGGCGCTGCGCTCGCTGCGCCCGGCCGGCAAGGGCCGCCCGCGCGGGCCGCGCGAGCTGCTGGTGGCGCTGCTGCACAGCCGCTACGTCAAGGTGATCTCGCACCCGGCGTTCACCATCCCGCTCTTCATCGCCAGCCTCTACGGCCTCTACTTCACCCCGCTCTTCGACTTCCTGATGCGGTCGCAGCTCGGCCACGTCGCGATGATGGTGCACTTCCTGGCGGTCGGCCTGCTCTTCTTCTGGCCGATCATGGGCGTCGACCCCGGCCCGCACCGACCCGGCCACGTGATGCGGATCATCGAGCTCTTCATGGGAATGCCGTTCCACGCCTTCTTCGGGGTGGCCGTGATGATGGCGACCAGCCCGCTGGTCACCACCTTCACCGCGGCCGGCGCCCCGCCCGGCACCGATCTGATGGCCGACCAGAAGATGGCCGGCGGGATCACCTGGGCCTTCGGCGAGATCCCGACCGCGGTGGTGCTGATCGCCCTGGTGTTCCAGTGGTCCAAGTCCGAGCAGCGCTCGGCCAAACGGACCGACCGGGCGGCCGATCGGGACGGCGACGCCGAGCTGAACGCCTACAACGCCTACCTGGCCTCGCTGGAGAAACGCGGCAACCGCCCGGCCCAGGCCGGCTGAGCCGAACCTCCTCCTCCCCACCGGATCCCGTCCACCGCCCGCGGTGGACGGGATCCGGTGCTTCGGGGCCGGTCCTCGGCGGGCGGGAGCAGCCCGGCGGTGGCGGCCGACCAGTACCCCCACACCGGCTGAGCCGGGCCGTCAGGCAGGCCCCAGCATGGCGCGCAGTGCCAGGGCGTCCGGGGCCAGCGCCACCAGTTGCCGGGCCGCGTGGCCGGGGAGGTCGAGCAGCGCGCACTCCCCCGCAGCGGGCGCGGCCCGCTGCTCGGCGGGCGCCGGCGGGAGACCGACCGAGAGCAGCTGGCCCAGCGCGTGCCGTCCGCCGAGCACCGCGGGACCGTCCCAGCCCGACGCGCCCGGTCCCAGGTCGGTCTGCTGGTCGAGGACGGTCAGGCCGTCCTGGCAGACCGTCAGCCGCGAGGTGAGCCGCCCGGGCGCGCCGTGCACCGCCCAGTCGTGCTGCCGCCCGAGCACCTGCTCCTCCCGGAAGCGCAGCCGGGCGCCGGCGGCCAGGGTGATCCGGGTGCGCAGCAGCAGCCTGCTGCCGGCCGCCGCGACCACCGGCTCCGGCAGCCAGTCCAGCTCGGCGCCCTCCCCCACCCGCAGGTCGACGTCGTAGTGGGCGGGCTCGGGCCCGGCCCCGGGCAGGCTGACGGTGGCCGCCACGCTGGTCACCCGCAGTCGCGCACCCGGCTCGACCCGCACCGCGACCGCCAGCCGGTCGCCGCCGAGCGGCGCGGCCATCGCGCCGACCAGCGCCACCTCCGCCCGTGGCCCGCCGCGCAGCCGGCGGACCGCCAGCGCGCCGCGCCCGGCCAGCACCGGCAGCACGGTGGCGCCGTGCCCGTCCCGGCGGGCCACGATCCGGGCCTGCGCGGTGAGCCCCGGGTCCGGAGGTGGAACCACCTCGACGTCACGCCTCAGCGCGCCCGCCACGCGACCAGCCGCTCCCGCACCCAGGCCGCGACCGGCGCCACCCCGTCCGGCCGCACCAGCGAGCAGAACACCGTGGGCCGCTGACCGCGCTGTGCCTCGGCGTCCCGGGCCATCACCGCGAGGTCGGCGCCGACCAGCGGGGCCAGGTCGGTCTTGTTCACCACCAGCAGGTCGGAGCCGCTCACCCCGGGCCCGCCCTTGCGCGGGATCTTGTCCCCGCCCGCCACGTCGATGACGAAGATCTGCGCGTCCACCAGGCCGCGGCTGAAGGTCGCGGTGAGGTTGTCGCCGCCCGACTCCACCAACACCAGGTCGAGCGGGCCGACCGCGGCCTCCAGCAGCTCGACCGCCTCCAGGTTGGCCGAGATGTCGTCCCGGATCGCGGTGTGCGGACAGCAGCCGGTCTCCACCGCGGTGATCCGCTCGGCCGGCAGCACCGCGTTGCGCAGCAGGAACTCGGCGTCCTCGGTGGTGTAGATGTCGTTGGTCACCACGGCCAGCGACAGCTCCGCGCGCAGCTCCCGGCAGAGCGCCGCGACGGTCGCGGTCTTGCCCGAGCCGACCGGGCCGCCCAGCCCGATCCGCAGCGCCCGCCGCCTGCCGTCCTCGGCGGACACCGCGGGGGCGGGCAGGGTCAACGGGGCGGCCAGTGCCACCGGCGCGCCGAACGCGTCCGTGGGTTGGTCACGATGCAAAGAGTCTCACCTTCCAGGTGCGGTGCTGCTCGGCGTAGAGGTCGAGCAGCGGGGCGGAGGCGGCCGGCAGCCGGGCCGGGTCGCCGTGTTCGGCGGCTTCCAGTGCGGCGGCGGCCACCGCGTCCACCGCCGGGGCGAGCCGCGCCAGCAGGGCCGCGACCTGGTACGGGTCGAGGCCGAGCAGCCGGACGCAGGCGGTGGCCGGTCCGTTGACGCTCTCCTGGGCGGCCGCGGTGGCCGCCCCGGCCGGTCCCAGACCGGCCGCGCGAGCGGCCAGGCCGAGCACCACGCTCTGGTGGGCACCGCCCGGGTGGTCGGCGGCGAGCCGGGCCAGCGCCGGGTCCGGCCAGCAGGCCCGGGCCGCGCGCAACAGCTGCCGCCCGAGCCGGCGGGAGGTGACGCGCAGCGCGGGCGAGGGGGTCCGGGCGTCGGCGGCGCGGTCCAGCTCGGCCGGATCCAGGCCGGCCGCGGCCGCGGCCGCGAGCCCGGCGGCGGTCAGGCCGGTGGTGTGCAGCCGTCCGGCGAGGAAGGCCGCCAGGCTGGGCAGGTCGTGCACCAGCCCGGCCCGGACGGCCGCCTCGGCACCGCCCGAGTGCGCGTGCCCGCCGGCCGGGAACCGGCCGTCCGCGAGCAGCAGCAGCGCGGCGGACCCGGTCAAAAGAGGAAGTACCGCTGGGCGAGCGGCAGTTCGGTGGCGGGTGCGGGGGTGACCAGTTCGCCGTCGATGGTCACCGTGAAGCGGTCCGGGTCGACCCGGACCTCCGGCCGCGCGGTGTTGTTCACCATGTCGTCCTTGCTGACCGCCCGGGTGTTCCGGATCGCCCTGAACTCCTTGGCCAGGCCCAGCCGTTCCGGGAGCCGATCGGAAATCGCCAGCGAGGAGGTGAAGTTGAGCGAGTTCCGGCCGGGCGCCCGCCCCTTCGCCCCGAACATCGGCCGGGGCATGACCGGTTGCGGGGTGGGGATGGAGGCGTTGGCGTCGCCGAGCTGTGCCCAGGCGATCTGGCCGCCCTTGAGCACCAGGTCGGGCTTGACTCCGAAGAACACCGGGTTCCAGAGCACCAGGTCGGCCAGCCGGCCCGGCTCGACCGAGCCGATCTCGTGGTCGATCCCGTGCGCGACGGCCGGGTTGACGGTGTACTTGGCGACGTAGCGACGGACCCGCTGGTTGTCGGCCCGCCCGTCACCGGGCAGCGCGCCGCGCCGGGCCTTCATACAGTGCGCGGTCTGCCAGGTGCGGCTGACCACCTCGCCGATCCGGCCCATCGCCTGCGAGTCGGAGCTGATGATCGAGATGGCGCCGAGGTCGTGCAGGATGTCCTCGGCGGCGATCGTGCTGGGCCGGATCCGGGACTCGGCGAAGGCCAGGTCCTCGGGGACGGACGGGCTGAGGTGGTGGCAGACCATCAGCATGTCGAGGTGCTCGTCCACCGTGTTGACCGTGTGCGGCCGGGTCGGATTGGTCGAGCTGGGCAGGATGTTGAGCTCGGAGACCACGCTGATGATGTCCGGCGCGTGGCCGCCGCCGGCACCCTCGGTGTGGTAGGCGTGCACTCCGCGGCCGGCGATGGCGGCCAACGTGTCGGCGACGAAGCCGGCCTCGTTGAGGGTGTCGGTGTGCAGCGCGAGTTGGGCGCCGCTCTCCTCGCAGACCCGCAGGCAGGCGTCGATCACCGCGGGGGTGGCACCCCAGTCCTCGTGGATCTTGAAGCCGATCGCACCCCCTCTCAACTGGGCGTACAGAGCAGCCCGGTTGACGGTGTTGCCCTTTCCGGTCAGGCCGAGGTTCACCGGCACGTCGTCCAGCGCGGCGAACATCCGGGCCAGGTGCCAGCCACCCGGGGTGACCGTGGTGGCCTTGGTCCCCTCGGCCGGACCGGTGCCGCCGCCGATCAGTGTGGTGATCCCGGCGGAGAGCGCCTCGTCGGCCAACTGCGGTGCGGTGAAGTGGACATGGGCGTCGACCGCACCGGCGGTGAGGATCCGGCCGTTGCCCGAGATCACCTCGGTCTCCGGGCCGATCACCAGGTCCGGGTGGACGCCGTCCATGGTCTCCGGATTGCCGGCCTTGCCGAGCGCGACGATCCGACCGTCCCTGATCCCGACGTCCGCCTTGACGATCCCCCAGTGGTCGAGCACCACCGCCCCGGTGATCACGGTGTCCGGCGCCCCCTCGGCGCGGGCGGCCCGGCCCTGGCCCATCGACTCCCGGATCACCTTGCCGCCGCCGAAGACCACCTCGTCGCCGCCGGCGCAGCGGTCCTCCTCGATCTCGATCAGCAGGTTGGTGTCGGCCAGCCGGATCCGGTCACCGACGGTGGGCCCGTAGAGCTCGCCGTAGCGCTCCCGGCTCACCACCAAAGGATTCTGACGATCAGTCATCCAGCACACCGCCGACCGCTCCGCGCAGCCCGAACACCTCGCGCCGGCCGCCGATCGGGACCAGCGCGACCTCCGTCGGAATGCCCGGTTCGAAGCGGACCGCCGTGCCCGCCGGGATGTTGAGCCGCCGGCCGTAGGCGGCCGCACGGTCGAACTCCAGCCCCGGGTTGGCCTCGTAGAAGTGGTAGTGGGAGCCGACCTGCACCGGCCGGTCGGCGGCGTTGCGGACCAGCAGGGTGGTCACCGGCCGGCCGGCGTTGAGCGTCAACTCGCCCTCGCCGTAGAGGATCTGTCCCGGGACGATCGACTCGGCCGTCACAGGATCGGCCCGTGCACGGTGACCAGCTTGGTACCGTCCGGGAAGGTCGCCTCCACCTGGACGTCCGGGATCATCTCGGGGACGCCGTCCATCACGTCCTCGCGGGTCAGCACCCGCCGTCCGGATTCCATGAGCTCGGCCACCGAGCGTCCGTCCCGGGCACCCTCCAGCAGGTACGAGGTGATCACGGCGACCGCCTCGGGGTGGTTGAGCCGCAGGCCGCGGGCCCGCCGGGCTCGGGCGACGTCGGCGGCGACGTGGATGAGCAGGCGCTCCTGCTCGTGGGGGGTGAGCCTCATCTGCGCGCACCTCGGGGGAGTTCAGAGGGCGCGGACACAGCGCTGTGCCGCGGGGAGTTCGGATCTGCCGGATACGGTAGCGGACGGACGGCCGTTCAGGGGGCGAACGGGCCGAACGCCGTCACCCCGAGTCGCTCGGCCGGCCCCGCCAGGCCCGGCTCGGTGGCGGTCTCGGCCACTGCGTACTCCGCGCTCTCCCGCAGGTCGAGCGTGGCGAACATGCCGGAGGCGTAGCCGAGGTCGTGGCCGGTCTTGCCCCACAGCACGGTGCCGTCCCGCAACGGCACGCGCATCAGGCCCTCGCTGTAGCAGGCCAGCCCCTTGTCCGGGCCGAACGGGCAGGCGGTCGGGTCGACCGAGGGGACCAACCGTCCCGCTGGGTCACGCGGCAGCGCGAGCAGGTCGGCCATCCCCGCGGGCGGCAACAGCTCGCCGCCGAGCAGCGCGCGGAGGAACCGGTCCAGGTCGCCGGTGGTGGAGACCATCGAGTCCGGATTGCCGCCCGCCTCGCTGACGTCGACCGGCCGCCCCGCGCCGTTCGTCCAGTAGCCCGGCAGGTGCGGCGGGGGTAGCTCCGGGTCACCGGACGGCACCAGGGTGTGCCGCAGGCCCAGCGGGGCGAGGATCCGCGCGGTCACCTCCTGCCGGTAGGAGTGACCGGTGACGTGCTCGATCACCGCCCCCGCCACCCGGTAGCCGAAGCTGTTGTACTGCTGGGCGGTCCCGGGTGCGAAGACCGGCCCCGGCCACGCGCAGTCGGTGGGACGCAGGGTCTGCTGGATGATCTCGTCGAAGCTCTGGTAGCCGAAACGCCCGGCGATCTGCTGGTCGGGGGTGGCCGAAGGGTCGCAGGCGGTGCCGGTCGGCAGGCCGCTGGTGTGGTCGAGCAGCTGGCGGATCGTGATCGGCCGGAAGCTGTCGGGGATCGCCCCGGGCAGGTAGTGCTGGACGGTGCCGTCCAGGTCGATCCGGTGTTCGGCGGCCAGCTGGAGCAGGACCACGGCGGTGAAGGTCTTGGAGATGCTGCCGATCCGGAACGCCGCGTCGGGCGACACCGGCCGCCCGGTGACCAGGTCGCCGGTGCTGCCACGCCAGGTCCGGCCGTCCTCGGCCACCCGGCCCAGTGCGCCGGCCACCGGCTCGCCGGGGCGGGCGGCCAGCGCGGCCCGCAGGGCCGGTGCGTCCGGGCCGGGCGCCGGCTCGGAGGCGGCACTGCCGTGCGCCGCGCTGCCGGGGCCGTCGGCGGCCCAGGCGGTGTCGGGCAGGACGGCGGCCGGCAGCAGCACCAGGGCCGCGGCGGCGAGCAGAGACGGCTTGGTCATCGGATCCCCCAGGAGTCGGTCGGACGTGCTGGTCCGATGCTTCACGAACGACCCTCGCCGGCGCGCTCCGGAATCCCCCTGAGCCACCCCTGGATCGTCCCTGACACCCCGTCGGGGCTCCGGCCCGGCCGGTGGGCGACCGGCCCGCCGCCCGGCCGCCCGCCGGCTCCGGCTCCCGGCTGGTCGGACCGGCGAAACCGGTGGCAGGCTGGAGGAGGTATCAGGCGGGCGGTGAGGACGATGACCGTGTTCCGCGATCGGACGGATGCCGGGCGCCGGCTGGGCGTGCGAGTGGCCGACTGGGCGGCCGACGACCCGATCGTGGTCGGCCTGCCCCGCGGCGGCGTCCCGGTGGCCGCCGAGGTGGCCAAGGCGCTCGGCGCGTCGCTGGACATCCTGGTGGTGCGCAAGATCGGCGCGCCCGGCCAGCCCGAGCTGGCCATGGGCGCGGTCGGCGAGGGCGGGATCCGGCTCTACAACCACGACATCATCGCGGCCCTCGGCGTGTCGTCCGCCGAGCTCGAGCGGCTCGCCGACGCCACCGCCACCGAGGTGGCCGAGCGCACGGTCCGGCTGCGCGGATCGCTGCCGCCGCTCGATCCGGCCGGGCGCGCGGTGGTGCTGGTGGACGACGGCATCGCGACCGGCGCGACCGTCCGGGCCGCGATGGCCGTGCTGCGGCGACGGCAGGTGGGCGAGCTGCTGCTGGCGGTGCCGGTCACCGCGCCCGAGGCGCTGCGGGTGCTGGGACCGCTCGCCGACGACCTGGTCTGCCTGGCCGCCCCGCCCGGCTTCCACGCGGTCGGGCAGTTCTACGAGGACTTCGACCAGACCAGCGACGAGGAGGTACGGAGCCTGCTCAGCGCGGCCCGCGCCGCCGCCGGATAGCGGGCGCGACGGATGGGACAGCAGAGGCTGGTCGGGCGACGTAGCGGTTGTGATACCACCCGGCCGGTGCTTCAGTCGTAAGGAGAGCCGCAAAGGTGCGGCTCAGCCCCGGCGTGTCTGCGCCCGGGCGCAGGCTCCGCTGGTACGTCCGTACCGCAAGGAGGCTTTTCGTTCATGTCCGAAACAGCGGTCCCGTACACGACCAACAACGCGGGCGTCCCGGTCGAGAGCGACGCCGACTCGCTCACCGCGGGCCCGGTCGGCCCGATCCTGCTGCACGACCACTACCTGATCGAGAAGATGGCCCAGTTCAACCGCGAACGGGTCCCCGAGCGAGTGGTGCACGCCAAGGGCGGCGGCGCGTACGGGTTCTTCCAGGTGACCAACGACGTCAGTCAGTTCACCAAGGCGGACCTCTTCCAGCCCGGCAAGAAGACCGAGCTGCTGATCCGCTTCTCCACGGTGGCCGGCGAGCTCGGAACGCCGGACACCTGGCGCGACCCGCGCGGTTTCGCCATCAAGTTCTACACCGAGCAGGGCAACTACGACCTGGTCGGCAACAACACCCCGATCTTCTTCGTCCGTGACCCGATCAAGTTCCAGGACTTCATCCGGTCGCAGAAGCGCCGCCCGGACACCCACCTGCGCGACAACAACATGCAGTGGGACTTCTGGACCCTCAGCCCCGAGTCCGCGCACATGGTGACCTGGCTGATGGGCGACCGCGGCATCCCGAAGACCTGGCGCAACATGAACGGCTACGGTTCGCACACCTTCCTGTGGGCGAACGCGGGCGGCGAGAAGTTCTGGATCAAGTACCACTTCAAGACCGACCAGGGGATCGACTTCCTCACCCAGGCGGAGGCCGACCGGATCGCCGGCGCGGACCCGGACGCCCACCTGCGCGACCTGTACCGGTCGATCGAGCGCGGCGACCACCCGTCCTGGACGCTGTACGTCCAGGTGATGCCGTTCGACGAGGCCTGGGACTACCGGTTCAACCCGTTCGACCTGACCAAGGTGTGGCCGCACGGCGACTACCCGCTGATCGAGGTCGGCCGGATGACGCTCAACCGCAACCCCGAGAACTACCACGTCCACATCGAGCAGGCCGCGTTCGAGCCCGCGAACATGGTTCCGGGCATCGGTGTGTCGCCCGACAAGATGCTGCTCGGGCGGATCTTCTCCTACCCCGACACCCACCGCTACCGGATCGGCCCGAACTACGCCCAGCTGCCGCCCAACCGGCCGCACGTACCGGTGCACTCGTACGCCAAGGACGGCCCGATGCGCTTCGACGCGGCCCGGACCGGCGCGGTGTACGCGCCGAACTCCTACGGCGGTCCGGCGGCGGACACCGAACGCTTCGGTGACCCGCTGGGCTGGGACGTCGCGGGCTCGATGGTCCGCGAGGCCTACCCGCTGCACCGGGAGGACGACGACTGGGGGCAGGCCGGCACGATGGTCCGGCAGGTGCTGGACGACGACGCCCGCGACCGGCTGGTCGCCAACGTGGCCGGCCACCTGTCGAACGGCGTCTCGCAGCCGGTGCTGGAGCGCGCGTACCAGTACTGGCGGAACATCGACAAGAAGGTCGGCGACCGGATCGCGGCGGCGGTCAAGCCGCAGTAGCCGCGGTGACCTTCGGAGGTCACGAGGGGCTGCCCGCGAGGAGCGGGTGGTCCCTCGCGACGTGCGCCGGGCCGCTCAGGGCAGCCGCAGGCCGAGCTGGGCGCCGAGTTCGCGGAATCCGAGCGCGCGGGCCAGCTGACGTGCCTCCGCCGCCCGGGCCCGCCACTGCGGCAGCAGTCCGGCGGCCAGCGCGTGCGCCACCGCGGCCGAGGCCGCCTGCCGGGCCAGCCCGCGCGAGCGGTGCGCCGGGCCGGTCAGCACCGAGAGGTGCGCGGCCCCGCCGGGCCAGGTCCGGTAGCCGGCCGCCGCCAGTACCCGCGCTCCGGCGCCGGCCACGGCGAACACGGGCGAGGTGACCCCGGCCAGACCGCTCTCGTCCACGTCGGTCGGATCGCAGCCGTCCATCAGCAGTCGCACGGCCGGATCGTCCGGCGCGAGTTCCACGACGGCGCCCGCCGGGCCGGCCCGGAACTCGTCCGCCACCAGGTAGCCCAGCGTCGCGGGGCCCAGCACCTCGACCGGGTGCAGTGCCACCTCGAAGACCGCCGGGTCGGCGAGCGCCGCCGCCGGCAGCTCCACCACGGCCTGCCGCAGCTGCACCGCCACCGCCTCGTTCGGGGCCGTCAGCAGCGCCACTCCCCCGAGCACCACCACCCCCACCCAGCCCTGCGGGCAGAGCCCCGACTCGGGTGCCACCACGATCGTGCTCCGGCCGAGCGCCTCGGGGAAGGCCGCCGGGACACCCGCCAGCTCGGCCCACAGCCGCTTGGCCCGGGCCAGGACCTGCTCCACCGTGCCGGGTTGATCGCTCATACCGGCATCCTGACACGGCCCGGCGCGCTCGTCCGCCGGACTCCGGCCGGACCGACCGGCCGCTCACCGCGCCGACCGGTGTCTTTCGGCGGGACGTCGAACAGCTGAACCAGCCGATACGGAAGAGATCCGCTTCCCACCCCGAAAGGCCGAGCGGCGCGGGCGGATTCCGGTAGCGTGATCATGAGCAGGCGTGGTCGGACGGTCTTCGAGGAGGCAGCGGTGCACCCCGACGTTCCGGGCCCGAGCGCCGCCGACGCCTCCGTCGACGCGGCGGCGGCCGCCGTACTGGGCGGTAGCGGCGCCCTGTTGCGGGCCGCCGTCGAGCAGCTCCCGCTCGGGGTCGCGGTGCTCGACCAGCGGCTGTACTGGCGGGGGCTGAACCCGGCGTTCACCGTGGCCACCGGCCTGCCGCCGGCCGAGCTGCTGGGCCGGTCGGCTGCCGCGACGCCGCTCGCCGGGGTCGTCGACACCCTCTACCAGGTCCTCGCGGACGGGCTGTCGCGCCCGGTCACCGTCGGCCCGGCCCGCCCTCGCGACCCCGCCGGCCAGTCCGCCCGGACCGCCCGGACCGCCCGGACCGGCTGGACCGCGCAGTGCCGGCGGCTGGAGCCGGCCGGGCAGGTGGCCGGTCTGCTGCTGACCGTGCTCACCCCGCCCGCGACGGCGGAGACGGCGACGGCTTCGACGGCCGCGCTGCCGAGCGTGGCCGAGGCGTCCGCCGCCCAGCAGCTGCACGAGCTGGGCCAGGCCCGGGCCCGGCTGGCGCTGCTCGACGCGGCGGCCGACCGGATCGGCACCACCCTGGACATCGACGCCACCTGCGCCGAGCTGGCCGACTTCACCGTCGCGCGGATGGCCGACCTCGCCACCGTGGAGATCGTGCCCCACGACGCCGCGGAGCACGGCGGCACGGCCCCCGCCGGCGGCACCCGGCTGCACCGGACCGCCGTCTCCTGCAAGCGGCTGCTGCGCCCGTACGTGCGGGAACTGCCCCGGCCCGGCGAGTCGGTGCGCCACCCGGACGGCTCCGCCGCCGCGCGCAGCCTGGAGAGCGGCCGGCCGGTGCTCGCGAGCCTGCGCCGGCAGGAGCCGCCGGGCAGCGCGCCGACCGACCCCGAGACGTCGGCGGCCTACCGGGCAGCCGGTCTCGGCTGGCTGCTGGCGGTCCCGCTGGCGGCGCGCGGGCACGTGATCGGCGTGCTGTCGCTGGCCCGGACCGTGGCCCACGACGACGGCGCGGGCTTCACCACGGACGAGATCGAGCTGGTCCAGGACCTGGCCGGCCGGGCCGCGATCAGCGTCGACAACGCCCGTCGCTACACCCGCTCGCAGGGCATCGCGCTGGAGCTGCAGCGCGCGCTGCTGGCCGAGCCCGGCAACCCGCACCCCAACCTGGAGCTCGCCTCCCGCTACCTCCCCTCCGGCACCAGCTCGGTGGTGGGCGGTGACTGGTACGAGACCGTCCGGCTGCCGTTCGGGCGCACCCTGCTGGTGATGGGCGACGTGATGGGCCACGGTGTCGAGGCGGCCGTGGACATGAGCAACTACCGCTCGATGCTGCGCTACGTGGCCAGCACGGATCTGCCGCCGCACCGGATCCTGCGCCAACTGGACACCCTGATCTGCGAGAACGAGTCGGCCCGGCCGGCCACCTGCCTGCTCGCGCTGGCCGACCCGGCCCGCAACCGGTGGACCCTCTCCAGCGCCGGCCACCTGCCACCCGCGCTGCTCACGCCGGGCCGGCCCAACGAGTTCGTCGACGTCCCGACCGGCCCGCCGCTGGGCACCGGGCTCGGCGGCTACGAGCAGGCCACCCGCGAACTCCTGCCGGACCAGGTGCTGTTGCTCTACACCGACGGCCTGGTCGAGCGCCGCGAGGAGGACATCGACGCCTCGCTCGCCCGGCTGGGAGCGCTGACGCTGCCGGCCGCCGGCGACCTCGACGACGTGCTCGACGCCGTCCTGCACGGCCTCACCCCGCACCCGGCCGAGGACGACATCGCGCTGCTCGCCGCCCGGGTCCGCCCCCGCCCCGCCTCGCGGTAACCCCGGGGGCCACCGCGCCCGCGGACGCGGTGAAGCAGCAGGTGAGGGGTTCCTTAAGAACCACTGAAGGCAGGCCTCCAGGGCGGTTCGGAGCGCGGAAACCGCCTAGGTTCGTACTCGCTGTTCGAAGCCGCCCGCCGAGCGGGGATCCGGCTCCACTCACCAACTCCCCGAGGTGAAAGCCCAGATGAGCTCCCACCGCCGTGTCGACATACCGCCGCAGGCCACTCGCAGACACCGCAGCCCACGTCCGCCACGGCTGCGGCTGGTCGTGACGAGTGCCGCCGCCGTCGCCGTGATCGGCGGCGGAACGGCCTTCGCGTGCGTCGGCGGCACGGGTGGCCGGCCGGCGCCGGTGGCGGCCGGATCGGCTGACCGGCAGAGCCCCCCGGTGGCGGCGGCCCTGGGCGGGCAGCCGGTGCCGTCCGCGCGCCCGTCGCAGTCGCCGATACCCCAGGGGTCGGGCGGGGCGGCCAACCAGCCCCCGACCCACCCGGCCCCGACCACCCCGTCCGCCCCGACCAGCGCGCCCTCCGCCACGCCGAGCCCGGCGGCCTCCCCCACCGCCGCGGCAGCCGTGCCCACCCGGGCGTCGTCCACCGCCCCCTCCCCCGCCTCCTCGGCACCCGCCGCGCCCGTTCCGGCCGTCACCCCCTCGGCGACCGACAGCGATGCCGTGCAGCAGGTGCTGAACCTGATCAACCAGGCCCGCGCCGCCCAGGGCCTGCCCGCGTACACCCTCGACGACGGCCTCAACCGCAGCGCGGCGGCCCACAACCAGGTGATGGCGGGCGGCTGCGGTCTCTCCCACCAGTGCCCCGGCGAGCCGGCGTTCGGGCAGCGCGAGCAGGACCAGGGCGTGCAGTGGAGTTCCGCCGGTGAGAACATCGGCGAGGGCGGCCCGGTCAGCGCGACGGACTCGTCGATCGCCTCGATGGCGGTCGGCCTGACCCAGTCCATGCTCGACGAGAAGCCGCCGAACGACGGCCACCGGCAGAACATCCTCAGCTCGTCCTTCACCCGGGTCGGCATCGCGATCATGCGCGACTCCAGCGGCACGATCTGGCTCACCCAGGACTTCGCCGGCTGAGGCCCCAGGCCTAGGACAGGGCGGCGGACACCAGCCGCGCGACGCCCGACAGGGGCGCCACCAGCTCGTCGGTGAGCTGGAAGCGGCGGGCCAGGTCGGCGGGGTCCTGGTAGCTCACCCAGCACCGCCCGTCGTCGTCGGCCCAGACCAGCGCCCGCAGCGGCAGCTCCAGGCCGAGCAGCGGGGCGGCGACCATGGCCGGCGTGCCGCCGCGGGGGTGACCGAAGATCAGCAGGCGGGCGTCGTTCATCGCGAGCCCCACCTCGTGGGCACCGCCGCTGTGGTCCACCTCCGCGAACAGGATCAGGCCCCGCTGCCGGATCGCGGCCGCGAGGCGGTCCGCGGTGGCGTCGACCGGGAACGGGCTGGGCACCGTCACCGTCCCGGTGGCGCTGGGCGCCCGGCCGGCCTGCGCGTCATCCGCCATGTGTGCTGCTCCTTCTGGCCGCGGCACCCGGAGCCCGGGTGCTTCCGGTCCTGAGTACCACGTCAGGACCGGAAACACCCGGACGCGTCGCCGGGGTGCCGGGGAGCGCTACCTCCCGGCAGGCGCACCGGCGAGGCGCTCGCGGAGCTGCTCGTCGTAGAGGCTGGCCGGTCCGACGTTGCCGCCTGCCGACTGCAACCCGCCGTCGGTGCCCTTCAGCACCGAACCGGTGCAGCCGATCGCCCAGTTGTGGGCGGTGGGCGGGTTCTGGATCTCGTAACCCGCGGTGGTGTCGCAGTTCCAGGCCGTGCTGTTGGCGTCCGACCAGCCGTGGCCGGTGCCCCGGGTGCCGTTGTTCACCAGGTCCAGGGTGCCCTGGATGCTGACGTCGTCGTACAACGTGCCGCTGCCCCAACGCTCGTGACCGCCGGCGTCGTAGCTGACGTCAGTGGTGGTCGCGGTGCAGTGGGAGAACACGTTCGGGCCGGACTGGCGGCCGTCGGTGACGAAGGCGTGGATCTTCGCGGCGGTGAGGGTGCAGTCCTGGATCAGGTTCTGCTGTCCCTGGATGAGGTAACCGAAGGACCTGGCCGAGGTGTTGAGGTTGGTCACCATATCCAGGGCGGAGGTGTGCACCTCGGAGATCCGGCGACTCTGCTCGCTCGGCAGGGCCACGCCGTAGTCGCCGAAGTGATGGGTCGTCACATTGCTGACCCAGGAGTCCTGGACGGCGTTGAACACGCCGAAGGCCGAGTTGTAGAAGTCCGTGGCGTAGTCGGGGTCGGCAGCCATCGCCTGACCGTCGGCGCTCAGGTTCTCGATGCCGACGTGGTCGATCCGCGGGAAGCTGTAGTGGTAGACGGTCGCCTGGGTGTACTGCTTCTCCAGCGCGGTGGTGAGCGGCGCGTCGAAGGTGATCCGGTTCCCCTGGATGCCCGTGATGGTGCGCTCCGAGCGCAGGCTCCAGTTGGGCGACCAGACGCCGTTCATGCCGAGCGCGTCGATCCAGGACTGGGTGGTGGGGCGTTCGATCACCACCTGGTCGCCGACCGCGAACCCGGCCGTACTCCCCATGGTGAGCGAGGTCGCGCCCACCGGGACGTAGCCGTCGGTGACCGGCTGCGCGGTGCCCAGCGTCTGGTAGCTGGACCTGCCGCCGATGTCCAGCAGCGTGCGCGCGTTCGCGCCCCGCGCCACCAGGGTGGTGTCGGCGGCGTTGCCGTCGGCCCCGCGCAGCACCACGCCGGAGGCGTTGATGGTCAGGCTGCCGGCGATCTGGTAGCTCCCGGCGGCGAGTTGGACCGCCCCGCGGAAGCCGTTGGCGTCCAGCGGGAGCGCGGAGACCTTGTCGATCGCCGCCTGGACGGCGCCGGTGTCGTCCCCGCCGCCGGGCGCCGGGACGGTCACCTTGGTGGCCACGGTGGGCAGCGGGACACCGCCTCCGTCGTAGCCGGCGAACGAGTAGTCGGGTATCCGGTTGCCCTGGGCGTCGTGACCGTAGCTCAGGTGGTTGTTGGCGAAGGTGATCCACTGACCGGTCGCGCCGGCGGCGGACTTCGGGCGGGTGGTCATGCCGGCCTCGGCGCCGGTCTCGACGACGACGGCCGCCGATCCGGCCAACGTGCAGGCGGCCAGGGCCAGGGCGGCCCGGCGCCGGAGTGATCGCTTTCGGGCGTGCGTCATCAGGTGCTCCACGGGAGGGTGCTGCGGCTGGGGACGCAAATGATCATTGCCATGACAGTCAGTCAACGGCAAATCGCGGCGGCCGACTTCATCGAATCTCCCCGAGTCCGCCCGCGGCCCGCAACCCCGTTCAGCCGGAGTTCGGGTACCCGTCAGCCGCGTCGGCGCCGGTCAGAACGGAACCGGGCCGCTCCCCGTGACGTGCAGCAGCGCCCGCTCCTCCCCCTGGACGACACGCCTGACGACGAACTCCCGGGTCTCGCCGTCCCGGAACTGCAGGCGCCCGGCGCGGGAGCCGAGCAGCGCGGCGAAGTCCTCCTCCGGCGCGACCGCCCAGAGGTCGCCGTTCCAGCTCTCCGGCCCCTGCGCCGGCCGCTCCCCGGTGAGCTCGGCGTGCACCGGGATCGCGCCGCCCGGGCCGAAGACCGTCGCCGGGCCGTCGAAGGTCGAGGTCGTCATACCTGCAGTCTGCGGCCGGCGGCACGGCCCCGCTCGTCGGCGGCCGCCGGGCCGGAGATCGCCACCCAGAAGTAGTAACAATCAATTGATTAAGCTACTGTTACTATCCATGGACGAGATGAGATCACCCGCGGCCGACGCGGTCGAGGTCGGAGCGGCGCTCCGGCTGATCGTGGGCCGGATCGCCCGCCGGGCGCGGCAGGCCCACACCGTGGGGGACGTGACCCACTCCGAGGCGTCCGTGCTGACCCGGCTGGACCGGGACGGCGCGGCCTCCCCGGGGGCGCTGGCCCAGCTGGAGCGGGTGCGCCCGCAGGCCATGGCGACCACCCTGGCCGGGCTGGAGGAACGCGGTCTGGTGAGCCGCCGGCCGGACCCGGCCGACGGCCGGCGCTCGGTCATGACGATCACCGAGGCGGGCCGGCGGATGGTGACCGACCGGCGCTCGGAGACCGTGCGGCTCCTGGCCACCGCCGTCGAGGAGGAGTTCACCCCCGCCGAGCGCCAGCAGCTGGTCGCGGCGCTGCCACTGCTCGACCGCCTCGCGGAGCGGTTGTGACGACCGGGACCGGGCCGAAGAGCTCGGCCACCGCGGCCACCGACGTCGACCACGCCGACGTCGGGCGCGGCAGGAGCGAACGCTACAAGTGGGTCGCACTCTCCAACACGACCATGGGCGTGCTGATCGCGACCATAGACAGCTCGATCGTGATCATCTCGCTGCCGGCGATCTTCCGCGGCATCGGGCTGGATCCGCTCGCCCCCGGCAACATCGGCTACCTGCTCTGGATGATCCTGGGCTACACGCTGGTCTCCGCGGTGCTGGTGGTCGCCCTGGGCCGGCTCGGCGACATGTTCGGCCGGGTCCGGATGTACAACCTGGGCTTCGCCGTCTTCGCCTGCGCCTCGCTCGCCCTCTCGCTCGATCCGCTGAAGGGCGGTGGTGGCGCGCTCTGGCTGATCGGCTTCCGGATCGTGCAGGCCGTGGGCGGAGCGATGCTGACCGCGAACTCGGCGGCGATCCTCACCGACGCCTTCCCCGCCCGGCAGCGCGGCATGGCGCTGGGCATCAACCAGATCACCGGCCTGGCGGGCATGTTCCTCGGCCTGCTCGCCGGTGGGGTGCTGGCCACCGTCGACTGGCGGGCGGTGTTCTGGGTCAGCGTCCCGTTCGGGGTGGTCGGCACCTTCTGGTCGTACCGCAGCCTGCGCGAGACCGGCACCCGCCGGCCGGGCCGGATCGACTGGGTCGGCAACCTCACCTTCACCGCGGGGGCCGGCTCCCTGCTCGCCTCCATCACCTACGGCATCCAGCCCTACGGCGGCCACTCCACCGGCTGGACCAACCCGTGGGTGCTGGGCGGGCTGAGCACCGGCGTCCTGCTGCTCGCGGTGTTCTGCGTCGCGGAGACCCGGATCGCCGAGCCGATGTTCCAGCTCCGGCTGTTCCGGATCCGCGCGTTCGCCGCCGGGAACCTGGCGGCGCTGCTGATCGCCATCGCCCGCGGTGGCATGCAGTTCATGCTGATCATCTGGCTGCAGGGCATCTGGCTGCCGCTGCACGGCTACGACTTCGAGCGCACCCCGCTGTGGGCCGGCATCTTCATGCTGCCGCTGACCGTCGGGTTCCTGATCGGCGGCCCGGCCTCCGGCTACCTCTCGGACCGGTTCGGCTCGCGGCTGTTCGCCACCACCGGCCTGCTGCTGGTGGCCGTCTCGTTCGTCGGACTGGTCGCGCTGCCGGTCGACTTCCCCTACCCGGCGTTCGCGGCCCTGCTGCTGCTCAGCGGGCTCGGCCAGGGGATGTTCTCCGCCCCCAACACCTCGGCGATCATGGGCAGCGTGCCGCCGGAGCAGCGCGGGGTGGCCTCCGGCATGCGCTCGACGTTCCAGAACTCGGGCACCGCGCTGTCGATCGGGCTGTTCTTCTCGCTGATGGTCGCCGGACTGGCCGGATCTCTGCCGCACACGATGGCCAGCGGTCTGCAGGCCCAGGGCGTGCCCGCCGCTACGGCCGACCAGTTGGCCGGGCTGCCGCCGGTGAGCACGCTGTTCGCCACCTTCCTCGGCAACAACCCGGTCGGCCACCTGCTCGGGCCCAGCGGCGTGCTGAACACCCTGCCCGCGACCAACGTACGGGCCCTGACCGGGAACCGGTTCTTCCCCGAGCTGGTCTCCGGCCCCTTCCACCACGGGCTCGTCACCGTCTTCGGCGCGGCCGCGGCGATGGCCCTGGTCGGCGCGCTCGCCTCGGCGCTGCGCGGCCGCCCCACCCCCGCCGGCTCGGACCTCCCGACCGGCTCGAAGAAAGGACAGTGAGCATGTCGCGTAGCGCCCTCCTCGTGATGGACGTCCAGCAGGGCATCGTGAACCGCGTGCCGGACGACGGCTACCTGCCGCGGCTGGGCCGGGCGATCGACGCCGCCCGGGCCGCCGGTCTCCCGGTGATCCACGTGGTCATCGGGTTCCGCGCCGGCCACCCGGAGGTCAGCCCGCGCAACAAGGCCTTCGGCGGCCTCGCCCAGGGCGGCGCCTTCGCCGAGGGTGACCCCAACGCGCGGATCCACCCGGACGTCACGCCCGCTCCCGGCGAGCTCGTGGTCACCAAGAAGCGGGTCAGCGCGTTCGCCGGCAGCGACCTGGACATGGTGCTGCGGGCCGGTGGCATCGACAGCCTGGTCCTGACCGGCATCGCCACCAGCGGGGTCGTGCTCTCCACCCTGCGCCAGGCCGCCGACCTGGACTTCGGCCTCACCGTCCTGGCGGACGGCTGCCTGGACGCCGACCCCGAGGTGCACCGGGTGCTCACCGAGAAGGTGTTCCCCCGACAGGCGGAGGTCGTCACCATCGACGAGTGGATCACCGCCGTCGGCAAGTAGCGCCCCAGAACGCCGCGACGGCGGTGACCAGCGGGTGCTGGTCACCGCCGTCGGCGGTATCCGGGGCCTCAGCCCGCCAGGGCGGAGACGATCGAGGTCCGGGCCGCCCGCCGGGCCGGCAGCAGCGAGGCGACGACGCCGGCCACCGCCGCGATCACCACGTACAGCACGAGCTGCCCCGCCGGGTAGACGGTGACGCCGGTGCCACCGCTGCCCTTGATGAAGGCGCCCATGATGGCCCAGCCGAACAGCCCGCCCAGCAGCACGCCGACCACCGCGCCCACCAGCGACATCTGCACGGCCTCCAGCACCAGCATCCCGCGCAGCTGCCCCTTGCCCAGGCCGATCGCCCGCAGCATCGCGGACTCCCGGGTGCGCTCGATGACCGAGAGCGAGAGCGTGTTGGCGATGCCGAACAGCGCGATCAGGATGGCCAGGCCGACCAGCGCGCTGAAGAAGGTCAGCACGCTGCTGATCCCACCGCCGAGGCTGGCCTTGTACTGGGTCGCGCTCTGCACGGTCAGCAGCGCGTCGCTGGCCGTGGCTGCGTTCACGGCGGCCAGCGAGTCGTCGGTGGAGACGCCGTGCTTGGCGGTGATGGAGACACTGCTCGCGCCGCTCGGCCGGAAGTCGCGCTGGAAGTCGGCGACCGGCATCAGCACCTCGGGGATCGCGTCACCGCTGGTCATCACGGTGACCACCTTGGCGTTGACGGTGCCGCCGTCCGGGGTCTGCACGGTCACCGTGCCGCCGGCCTGGGCACCGGTGCGGGCCAGGGTGGCGCTGTCCAGGCCGATGGTGCCGGGCTGGAGGTCGGCGAGCGAGCCGCTGGTGAGGGTGGGCAGGAAGACCGTGCCGTAGGCGTCCGGGTCCATCGCGGTCACCCGTGCGTCGTGGCCGTTGACGGTGAGCGAGTCGGCGTACTCGGCGGCGACCACGTTCAGCTCCGGCCGGGCGTGCAGCGCGGCGACCACCGACTGCGGCACGGTCCGGGCGTTCGGTCCGCCGTGGCCGACCGGTCCGCCGTCGCCTCCCGGGCCCCGGCCGCCGCCGGTGAGCGGCGCGACCTGGTAGTCGAACGGGTAGTGCTTGGTGATGGTCGCGGCCGCCGAGGCGGTGACCGAGGCCGAGATGATGGTGAACAGGGTGACCAGGGTGACGCCGATGGTCAGCGCCGCCGTGGTGGACGCGGCCCGGAACGGGTTGCGGGTGGCGTTGGCGGTGGCCAGCTTGGCGGGCGCGCCGAGGAAGAGCGACGGGATCACGCCGAAGACCCGGGTCAGCGGACCGACGAAGAGCGGGCCGGCCGCCAGCACGCCGACGAAGA
This sequence comes from Kitasatospora sp. NPDC052896, assembly GCF_044547075.1. Taxonomy (NCBI): domain Bacteria; kingdom Bacillati; phylum Actinomycetota; class Actinomycetes; order Kitasatosporales; family Streptomycetaceae; genus Kitasatospora; species Kitasatospora sp. NPDC052896. The sequence goes on along the minus strand of NZ_JBITZU010000003.1, from coordinate 117,598 downwards.
GCACGCAGCCGCCGCCCACGATCTTGAACAGGCCGTCGGGGCCGGAGCTGTCGCCGTGGCCGAGCACCGCCAGGCCGAGGCCGGCCGAGCCGAACACCACGATGATCGCGAGCCGCAGCCAGCCGACCTTCCTGGACTCGGCCGGCGGCTCGTACTGGTCGCCGAGCGCCGCGACCGGCGGCACCCGGGTGGAGCGCAGCGCCGGCACCAGCGCCGAGCCGACCGTGACCACGGTACCCACCAGCATCGAGGCCAGCGCCGTCTGCGGGGTGACCACCAGCGAGGTGCTCGGGAAGCTCGCGCCGAAGGCGCTGAGCACGGCCATCATGCCGAGCGCCAGCAGCACGCCGACCACGATGCCGAGCAGCGAGGCGAGCAGACCGACGATCGCCGCCTCCAGCAGCGTGCTGCCGAAGACCTGCCTGCGCGAGGCGCCGACGCAGCGCAGCAGCGCGAGTTCGCGCATCCGCTGGGCGATCAGGATGGTGAACGTGTTGTAGATGACCAGCGAGGCCACGAAGAGCGCGACCACCGCGAAGATCAGCAACGCGTCGGTGAAGACCGAGGTGAAGTGGACGACCTTGTCGGCCTCCTGGGTGGCCAGCGCGCTGCCGGTGAGCACCTGGTCGCCGTGGACCTGGCTCAGCGCGGAGATCCGGGAGACCAGGGTGGCCGGCGAAGTGCCGCTCGCGGCACGGACGTTGATCTGGCTGTAACCGGTGACGCCGGTGATCCGCTCGGCGACTGGGGTGGTGAAGCCGACCACGCTGCCGTTGCTGAAGGCCTTGTTGGAGCCGGTGTCGATGGTGCCGACCACGGTGAAGTGCTCGACCGTGGAGTTCAGGTCGACCACGCCGACCTGCTGGCCGAGCGTGAAGTGCTGGGCGGTGGCGGTGGCCTGGTCGACCACCACCTCGCTGTCGGCGGTCGGGGCGCGGCCGGAGTCGAGGGTGAAGCCGCGCAGCGCGGCGTCCTGCGCGACGGCCATGCCGGCACCGGGGCGGTCACCGTTGGTGATCACCTTGCCGTTGGCGCCGAGCAGCGGCGCGGAACCGCTGAGCCGGCCCTCGGCGGCGGCGACGCCGGGGACGGCGCGGATCGCGTCCAGCGCGGCGATGGGCAGCAGGTCGCTGTTGTCACCGCCCTGCCCACCGTGGCCGCCGGGACCGCCGAACCCGCCGGCGCCCTGGTCGGTGAGCACAGCGGCGTCGACGCCCTTGGCGTCACGGGCGAAGCTGTCCATGAAGGACTGCTGCATCGAGGCGCTCAGCACCAGGGTGCCGGCCACGAAGCCGACGCCGAGGAAGATGGCGACCGAGGAGAGCAGCAGCCGGACCTTGTTGGCCAGCAGCCCGGCCAGAGTCGTGCGGAACATCAGGTCACCGCCCCGCGCGCATCAGGTGGTCCAGCACCGACTCGGCGGTCGGGTCGGCCAGCTCGCCGGCCGGGCGGCCGTCGGCGAGGAAGACCACGCGGTCCGCGTAGGAGGCGGCGGCCGGGTCGTGAGTGACCATGATCACGGTCTGGTCGAGCTCGCGCACCGACTTCTGCAGGAAGCCGAGCACCTCGGCGCCGGAGCGCGAGTCCAGGTTACCGGTGGGCTCGTCGGCGAAGACCACCTCGGGCTTGCCGACCAGCGCCCGGGCACAGGCGACGCGCTGCTGCTGGCCGCCGGAGAGCTGGGACGGGCGGTGGCCCAGGCGGTCCTTGAGGCCGACCACCTCGATGAGCCGGGCGTACCACTCCGGGTCGGGCTTGCGGCCGGCCAGGCTCAGCGGGAGCAGGATGTTCTGCTCGGCGGTGAGCGTGGGGAGCAGGTTGAACGCCTGGAAGATGAAGCCGATCCGGTCCCGCCGCAGCTGGGTGAGCTTGCGGTCCTTCATGCCGGTGATGGTGGTGCCGCCGATGGTGACGGCACCACCGTCCAGCGTGTCCAGGCCGGCCAGACAGTGCATGAAGGTGGACTTGCCGGAGCCGGACGGGCCCATGATCGCGGTGAACTCACCGGCCGCGAACTCGGCCGACACCCCGTCCAGGGCGCGGACCTGGGCGTCGCCGCTGCCGTAGGTCTTGACCAGGCCGGTCGCCTGGACCGCGATCCGAACGTCGCCGCGGCTCGCGGCCGGCTCGGGTACCGCTGTGCTGGGCAGGGACATGGGCTGCTGACCTCCGGTGCAGTCAAGGAGCCTCCGCTCGGCTCCGGACACGATCGGCGACCCTAGTCATCGGCAGCTGAAGCGCTCCTGAAGGGACGTTCAGCCGCCGTACAGGAAGGCGCTGGCCAGGCTCCCGCCCCAGGCGCTTCCCCCCCTCCTGCGTGGTCGGCTCCTCACTCGGCGTGGTCAGCGCGGCGCGGCTGCCCGCGGCCGCCGCACGTTTGGGCGGTGCGGCGGCGCCGCGGGCGGAGGTGCCGGCCGGGCCCTACGGGGTGATCAGCCCGCGCTGGTAGGCGCGGACCAGGTGGCGGGGGACGAGGTGTTCGCGGCCGTCGACGGTGATCGGCACCAGGTCGGGCCGGGTCGCCTTCCACTGGGCCCGGCGGTGGCGGGTGTTGCTGCGGGACGTCTTGCGCTTGGGTACGGCCATGTCGGGTGCTCCTTCGCGGGGTGGGGGTCAGTGGTCGGTGTCGTGGTGGTCGTGTGGGTCCCAGGCCGGGAACGGGTCGTCGAGCCCCACCCAGGCCCGCGGGCCGGCCGCGTGCTCGGCCTCGTCCAGCAGGCAGCCGGTGAGTGCGGTGCGCAGCGCGTCCGCGGCCAGCTCGGTTCCGATGAAGACGAGCTCCTGGCCCGACGGCCGCCCCGGATCGGGCCTGCCCGGCTCGTCGTCCGCCGACCGGGTCCCGACAGGTTCGAAGCGGGCGACCGAACCCGCCTGTGACCACAGGCCGGTGACGCCCGGGCGGGTGGCCAGCCAGAAGAAGCCCTTGGAGCGCAGCACCGTGCCGAACTCGCCGGTGTCGAGCCGCTCGCTCACCAACTCCCAGAGCCGGCCGGGGTGGAAGGGGCGCGCGGCGCGGAAGACCAGGCTGCTGATGCCGTACTCCTCGGTCTCCGGCACGTGGTCGCCGTTGAGTTCCGCCACCCAACCGGGCGCCTCCTGGGCCTTCGCCAGGTCGAACAGGCCGGTGCCGAGGAGTTCGGCGGGCGGGACCCGGCCGGCCGTGGCCCGCACGATCCGGGCCGCGGGATTGAGTCGGGCGAGCGCCGCCGCGAGGCGGTCGGTCTGGCCCGGAGTGACCAGGTCGGTCTTGTTGAGGACGATGACGTCGGCGAACTCCACCTGGTCCATCAGCAGGTCGCTGACGGTTCGTTCGTCCTCCTCGTACTGGTCGAGCCCGCGCGCGGTCAGCTCGTCGCCACCGCGCAGCTCGGGCAGGAAGTTGGCCGCGTCGACCACGGTGACCATGGTGTCGAGGCGGGCGACGTCGCCGAGGGTCGCGCCGTCGTCGCGGGCGAAGGCGAACGTGGCCGCGACCGGCATGGGCTCGGAGATGCCGCTGGACTCGATCAGCAGGTAGTCGAAGCGGCCGGCCCGGGCGAGCCGGTCGACCTCCTCCAGCAGGTCGTCGCGCAGGGTGCAGCAGATGCAGCCGTTGGTCATCTCCACCAACCGCTCCTCGGTCCGGGAGAGGGCTCCCCCACCGTCGCGGACCAGGGCGGCGTCGATGTTGACCTCGCTCATGTCGTTGACGATGACGGCGACCCGCAGGCCCTCGCGGTTGTGCAGGAGGTGGTTGAGCAGGGTGGTCTTGCCCGCGCCCAGGAAGCCGGAGAGGACGGTGACCGGGAGGCGGGTGCCGGCGGGCCGGGTGGCGACGGGCTGGGTCGCGACGGGCCGGGTGGCGGTCGGCATCACCGGCCGGCCGCCGGGGAGGCGTACGGCAGCAGGGCCATCTCGCGGGCGTTCTTGATCGCCCGGGCCATCTGGCGCTGCTGCTGTGCGGTGAGCCGGGTGACGCGACGGCTGCGGATCTTGCCCCGGTCGGAGATGAACTTCCGCAGCAGGGTGGTGTCCTTGTAGTCGATGTAGCTGATGCCGGCCGCGTGGAGCGGGTTGGGGCGCGGGGTCCGGCTCCGGCGCGCCTGGGCGGGCTTGGCCACGGTGGGAGTCCCTTCGACTGGTGGGCGGGTCGGACTGACCATACACCAGATGAAAACGAAAACCATTATGCTTGGTTGGCCGTGCCGCCTGCTGCGGACCGGAGGTCCTCCGCCCCTTGCCGTGCAAGACTGTTGACCATGCGCGCACCGAACGTGGGATTCCTCGGGCTCGGCGTCATGGGCGAGCCGATGGCCCTCAATCTGGTCCGGGCGGGGATCCCGCTGCTGGTCTGGAACCGCACCCCGGCGAAGACCAGCGTGCTGCGGGCGGCCGGGGCGGAGGTGGCCCCCGACGCGGCCACCGTCTTCGCGCGGTCGGACGTGGTCCTCGTCATGCTGGTCGACGGCGACGCCGTCGACGCCGTCCTCGGTCGGGGCACGCCGGCCTTCGCCGAGCGGGTGGCCGGCCGCACCGTCGTCCACATGGGCACCACCGCGCCGGCCTACTCGCAACAGCTCGAAGCCGACATCCGGGCCGCCGGCGGCCACTACGTCGAGGCCCCGGTCTCCGGTTCGCGCACCCCGGCCGAGGCGGGCGAACTGGTCGCGATGCTGGCCGGCGAGCCGGCTGCGGTCGAGCTGGTGCGTCCGCTGCTGGAACCGATGTGCCGCGAGACGGCGTTGTGCGGCCCGGTGCCGGGCGGCCTGCTCATGAAACTCTCGGTGAACATCTTCCTGATCACCGTGGTGACCGGACTGGCCGAGGCGGTCCACTTCGCCGGCCGGCACGGACTCGATCTCGACCGGTTCGTCGAGGTGCTCGACGCGGGCCCGATGGCGAGCCCGGTCATGCGGGTCAAGGCGCCCAAACTGGTCGCCGAGGACTTCTCCGTACAGGCCGCCATCACCGACGTCCGGCAGAACACCGAGCTGATCACCGCGGCCGCCCGGGCCGCCGGCATCTCCTCCCCGCTGCTCGACGTCTGCCGCGCGCTCTACGCCGAGACCGCCCAACTCGGCTTCGCCGGCGCCGACATGGCGGCCGTCCTGAAGGCGATCCAGGCACGGGGCGAGCAGCCGTCCGACGACGGCGGCGGCGACCGCAAGCCGGTGATCGAGTAACGGCGCGTGCTGCTCGCGGCGCACTGCGACAATCGCCTCCGTGACACATGGGACGACCAAAGCCGCCGCCGCGGAGGCCGTACGGCCGCTCGAGCTCTTCTTCGACCTGGTCTTCGTCTTCACCATCACGCAGATCGCGTCGGTGCTCGCCGCCGCGCCCTCCACCGCCGGACTGGCACGGACCGGGGTGCTGCTGACCATCACCTGGTGGATGTACGGGGGTTACGCCTGGCTCACCAACGCCCTCGACCTCGACCGGACCGGACCGCGGCTGCTGCTGTTGACCGGGACGGCGGGGTTCTTCGTGATGTCCCTGGCGGTGCCCAGGGCGGACGGGCCGGGCCCGTGGGGAGTGGTGTTCGGAGCGGCCTACCTGTTGGTGGTGGCGGTGCACACGGTCGGCTTCATCGGCACCTCGGGCCATCGCGGCATCAAGGGGATCGGACCGTTCAACGTGGCCAGCGCGCTGATCGTGCTGGCGGCCGGCCTCGCTCCCGCCCACCTGAGGGTGTGGGTGTGGGCACTGGCCTGCCTGTTGGAATGGCTGACGCCCCTGCTCAGTGGGCCGACCGGATTCACCGTCGGGGTGGGGCACTTCGTGGAGCGGCACGGGCTGGCCGTGATCATCGTGCTCGGGGAGTCGATCACCGAGGTCGGCGCCGCGGCCACCCGGCTGGACGACCTGGTGACGGTGGTCCTCGGCGCGCTGCTGGCGCTCGTGCTGAGCGCCGCCATGTGGTGGCTCTACTTCGATCGCGAGGAACACGACAGCGCGCGGCTGCTGGAGCGGGTACCGATGGCGCGCCGCCCGCGGGTGGCGGTCTACGCCTTCGGCTACTCGTACCTGGTCATGATCTTCGGCATCGCCGTCGCGGCGGTCGGGATGCAGGAGGCGATCCGCCACTTCGAACGGCCGCTGCACGGAACGTCCGCGCTGCTGCTGCCGGTCGGCACGGTGCTCTTCCTGCTCGGCCTCGGGCTCTTCCACCGCTCGCTGTCCGGGGTGTGGCAGCCGGCCCGGCTGTCGGCCGCCGCCGGGGTCGCGGCGCTGGGCCTGCCCGCCGCATGCTGGGTCGGCGGTGCGGCCGCACTGACCGCGACGGCGGTGCCGCTGCTCGCCCTGATCCTCTGGGAACGCGACGGAACCGGGCCCGCGACCGCCTGAACCGACCCGGGAAGGTCGGCCCCGGCACGAATACCTTGGTCAGGGGCTCGACGCGGCCCGCATCTTCCAGCAAACTGAACCTCACGGCTCTTGCCGTGATCGCTGCGCCGCTCGGCCGAAGCGCGGGGTCCGGCGAGGGCCGTCCAATGCCGCGGCCCGGGTGGCCGTCGCGCCACGAGGGTGGCAGCGCCCGACCGACCACGTCCTGGATCCGGGCGCTCGCCCAACTCATCGCTGCCCCCTCGCACTTGTCCGCCGAGGAGAACCCCACGGCGCGGAACTGACAGCCTGCGGTGCGGACTTGGACCCGCCGCCGGCAGCCGCTGGGCGCCACGCCGTCACGGTGCGCCGAACTGGGCCCGGTGGTGACCGGGGCGAGCGGCCCGCCCGACGACCGGGACGCGACGTGCCGCAGGGCCTGTTCGTGCGGAGTCCGGGGCGTGGCCGGCCGCGACGGAGGGTCGGCGGCCATGCGACGAGCCCGCCCGAGCGGGCCGGCCGGGCGCGGCCGGTGCTCCCCGCTCCCGCTCCCCCCTGCGCGGCCCGTCCGGGCTGGCTAGGCTGAGGACACCGCCCGGCACGGCGCGGGGGCCGAGCGCGTCCGGACATCGCCGGTGAAGGAGCCCACCATGCCTGCCGTCACGGTCGAGAACATCCTGGCCCTGCCGCGAGTCCCCCGGCCGGAGCCCGCGGCCGCCGTCCAGCGACCGGTGCGGTCGGTGACCAGCGCGCCCAGCGGGCTGGAGGGCGAGGGCTTCCCGGTCCGACGCGCCTTCGCCGGGGTGAGCCTGCAGGACATCGACCCGTTCGTGCACATGGACCAGATGGGTGAGGTGGAGTACGCGCCCGGCGAGGCCAAGGGGACTCCGTGGCACCCGCACCGCGGCTTCGAGACCGTCACGTACATGATCGACGGCATCTTCGAGCACACCGACTCCAACGGCGGGGGCGGGGTGATCACCGACGGCGACACCCAGTGGATGACGGCCGGCAGCGGGATCCTGCACATCGAGAAGCCGCCCGAGCACCTGGTCGCCTCCGGCGGGCTGTTCCACGGGATCCAGCTCTGGGTGAACCTGCCGAAGGCCGACAAGTGGAACCCGCCGCGCTACCAGGACATCCGTGGCCGGGAGGCCGCCCTGCTGGCCTCGCCCGACGGCGGCGCGCTGCTGCGGGTGATCGCCGGCGAGGTCGGCGGGCACACCGGCCCCGGCTCCACCTTCACCCCGATCACCCTGCTGCACGCCACCCTCGGCCCGGGGGCGGAGCTGGTGCTGCCGTGGCGTCCGGACTTCAACGCGCTGGCCTACGTGCTGGCCGGCCGGGGCAGCGTGGGAGCCGAGGCGCGCCCGGTGCGGCTCGGGCAGTTGGCCGTCTTCGGACCGGGTGACGCGCTGACCGTGGCCGCCGCGCCGCGGCAGGAGAGCCGGGCGCCGCAGCTGGAGGTGCTGCTGCTCGGCGGGCGGCCGATCCGGGAGCCGGTGGCGCTCTACGGGCCGTTCGTGATGAACACCCGGGAGGAGCTGGTCCGGGCGATGGAGGACTACCGGGCGGGGCGGCTCGGGTCGGTCCCGGCCGGGCACCTGCCGTACACCAGCGGTGAGGCTCCACCCGGTCAGGGGTGACCCCGGCAGGCGTCACGGCTGTCCGACCGGTCGTCACCTCACCGGTCACTGGCTTGATCTGTCTCTCGCCAGCGGATCACTCCGGCTTCTAGGCTGGCGCCGTGTTCTGACCCTGTCATGCACGGCTCCGGTGGCGTCTCCGCTCGTCCGCGGATCGGAGCGGCGCCCGGACCACCGACTCCGAAAGGGGACACCACGTGTCCATGCCCGCACGTCTGCGTCTCGCCGCCGTCGCGGCCGGCGCGTTCGCGCTCGCCCTGGTCCCGACCGTGAGCGGCGCCGGCACGGCCGGTCCCGCCGCGCCGGCCGTCAGCCCACTGCTGGCCGGCGGCCCGCTGCGGCACGCCGGCGACCCCGGCGACCCGGTGCTGGCCGCGCCGATCTCCACCAGCGCCTGCCTGACCCAGCTGCACCGCGCCTGCTACTCCCCGCTGCAGTACCGCACGGCGTACGACGTCGACCCGCTCTACCGGGCGGGCATCACCGGCCGGGGCCGGACCATCGTCATCGTGGACTCCTACGGCTCGCCGACCGTCCAGCACGACCTCGACGTCTACGACGCGAGGTTCGGCCTGCCGAAGGGCCAGGTCGACGTGGTGAAGTGGGGTCAGGTGCCGCCCTTCGACCCGAAGAACGCGGACATGACCGGCTGGGCCGGCGAGACCACCCTGGACGTCGAGGCCGCCCACGCCATCGCGCCGGGCGCCCGGATCGTGCTGCTGGAGACCGGCGTCTCGGAGACCGAGGGCCCGGTCGGCGTCCCCGAGATGATGAGCGGCATCAACCACCTGGTGAACGCGGGCCAGGCGGACGTGGTCTCGATGAGCTGGGCGACCAGCGAGGCCGAGTTCCCCGGCTTCGACGCGGGCGACTACACCAGCCTCACCACGCTGCGCTACGCCTTCGTCAACGCGGCGAAGCACGGGGTCACGCTGACCGCCAGCTCCGGCGACGGCGGCGGCGACTCGACCAGGCTGGACGCGGCCTGGCCGGCCGGCGACCCGCTGGTCACCGCCGTCGGCGGCACCCAGCTGTCGCTGAACGACCAGGGTGCCCGGACCGCGCCGGACGCCGCCTGGTCGGGCAGCGGCGGCGAGCTGTCCAAGGTCTTCGCCCGGCCCGGCTACCAGGACCCGGTGCGTTCGGTGGTCGGCGCCCACCGCGGCACCCCGGACGTCAGCATGGCCGGCTCGCCGAACGGCGCGCTCTGGCTGTACTCCAGCTTCGACCCGGCCCACACCGGCTGGACCGCGGACGGAGCCGGCACCAGCGAGTCCTCGCCGCTGTTCGCCGCCGTGGTCGCGCTGGCCGACCAGGCGGCCGGGCACCGGCTCGGCGTGATCGACAACGACCTCTACCGGCTCTACGCGCAGCACTCGGCCGGGATCGTCGACGTCACCACCGGGTCCACCGGCCCGCACGGCTACCAGGCGGGCCCCGGTTACGACCAGGCGACCGGGGTCGGCACCCCGGACGTCGCCAAGCTGGTCCGGGCGCTCGCCCACCGGTAGCACCGGGCGTCCAGCCGCCCTACCCGATCCGGGCACCGGCCACACCCCGGATCGGGTAGGGTGAGCGGTCCCACGCAGTGCGCGACCGAGGAGGTGAGACCCATTACCGCTGTGTCAGCAGTGTCAGCTCGGGTGCTCACCTCCCGCCGCCCCGCCGTCGAACCGGCCTAGGCGGCCGAGCGAGCACCGACGGTTTCCCGAAGGGTTCCTGTGTCGGTCTTCTCCTCCGCCCCGCTCCGCTCCACCCTCGTCACCAGGCTCCGCGCCGCCGGCTGCGTCTTCGCCGAGGACGAGGCACGGCTGCTGCTCGCCACCGCCCGGACCCCGGCCGAACTCGCCGCCATGGTCGAGCGCCGGATCAGCGGGCTCCCGCTCGAACACGTCCTCGGCTGGGCCGAGTTCTGCGGCCTGCGGGTGGCCGTGGACCCGGGGGTCTTCGTACCCCGCCGCCGCAGCGAGTTCCTGGCCCGGCAGGCCGGCGCGCTGGCCCGGCCGGGCGCCGTCGTGCTCGAACTGTGCTGCGGCACGGGCGCGGCCGGCGCCGCGCTGGCCGCGGCGGTCGGGCCGGTGGAGCTGCACGCCGCCGACCTCGACCCCGCCGCGGTGCGGTGCGCCCGCCGCAACGTCGCCGCGGCCGGCGGCCGGGTGTACCAGGGCGACCTCTACCAGCCACTGCCCGCCGGGCTGCGCGGCCGGGTGGACGTCCTGATCGCCAACGCGCCGTACGTCCCCAGCGGGGAGGTCGACCTGCTGCCCGCGGAGGCCCGGCTGCACGAGCCGCTGGTCGCGCTGGACGGCGGCGCGGACGGCGTGGACATCCAGCGGCGGGTGGCCGCCGCCGCGCCGGCCTGGCTGGCCCCGGGCGGCCACCTGCTGATCGAGACCAGTGAGCGGCAGGCGCCGGCCACCGTCGCGGCCGTCGCGGCTGGTGGGCTCCTCCCGCGGGTGGTCGAGTGCGAGGAGCTGGACGCCACCGTGGTCATCGGCGCCCGGGCCGCCTGAGGGCTGTTGGATCTTCCCTGGAAGGGGCAGGATGATCCGCATGGACGACGACGCAGAACTCTCGCGGGCCGACCAGATCCGTCTCTATCTCGCCACCCTGCAGGCCAGGATGGATGCCGACCAGTTCCGCGTCCTGGGCATGCTGCTCAAGGACTCCGTCACGCTGCTCACCTCCGAGGCCGACGAGGTGGGCATCGACATCCCCGCCGAGGACGAGCGTTTCCTCACCCCCGAAGTCAGGGAGGAGTTCCTCGCCGTGCTGGGCATCCTCACCACCGGCCGGATGGACCAGCAGGTCATCGATCTCGGCGACGGCACGGCCACCGTGCTGGACCCGGCCGCCGCGGCCGACCCGGAACGGGTCCGCGAGCTGCGGGACTGGGCCGCCGAGCAGCGGCGGAGGCGCGAGCACACCGCCTCGGTGCTGCGCGGCATCGCCGACGCCTCGCAGGCCTGACCGACGCCGGCCCGACCAACACCGGCCCGATCAGAGCCGCCGTCCCGCCGCCGGGGTCAACGCTCCGGCGGCAGGACGGTGAGCAGATCACCCGGCGTGCAGTCGAGCACGTCGCAGATCGCGGTGAGGGTGGAGAACCGGACCGCCTTGGCCCGGCCGTTCTTCAGCACCGACAGGTTGACCACCGTCACGCCCACCCGGTCGGCGAGTTCGGTCAGCGTCATGCCGCGCTCGGCGAGCAGGCGGTCGAGTTCGCAGCCGATGCGGTGGTGGTCGGCGGGCACGGCCATGATCAGACCAGCCCGTCGACGTCCTCGGCGAGTTCCGCCCCTCTCCGGAAGGCCTCGGCCAGCGCCAGCAGCAACAGCGCGACCAACAGCGGGACGTACGGGAGGGTGCCGCCGACGCTGGTCACCGGGCTGCCGTCCCCGCCCAGCCCGAGCCGGCCGAGCACCAGCGCGCCCGCCACCCCCGGGGCGACGGCCGGCACCAGCCCGGCGACCGCGGTCAGCCCGGCGAGCCCGGCGACCCGGGCCGCGTTGCCGGAGCGGAACGGCTCGCCCTGCGCGATCGAGAGCAGCAGCCGGCGCAGCAGCAGCGCTCCCAGGCCGACGCCGAGCCCGAGCGCGGCGAGGCCGGCCCGGCTCAGCAGTTGCTCGCCGACCGTCGACCCGAAGGAGCGCAGCGTCAGCGTCTCCGAGTCGGCGGTCAGCCAGCTGCTCCGGTCGGTCCCGGCGATGTCCACCCGCAGCTGTCCACCGACGGCCGTGCCCTGGCCGAGCGGCACCTGGGCGGCCGCGCCGCCGGATCCGCCCGCCACGGTCAGCCCGGTCGTGCTGCGCACCTTGACCGGCACGTTCACGTAGCCCCCGGCCTGGGTCACCCCGTTGACCGCGTAGGCGACCGCCCCCACCGACCCGACCAGCCCGATCAGCAACATCACCTGGGCCAGCAGCCGCACCATGGTGACGCCGGCGAACGGGCGCGGACTTCTGACGACGGGGGCCTGCGCGACGGCGTTCAACGGTCCTCACAGCTTTCCGGGGGGCATCTCCGCCGGCAACATATCGTTTTTCGATGCCATCGACAAACGATATGTTCAGGGGCGGGGGTTGTTGCGCGGATCGCCGCGGGCGAGGTGCGGCCCACGCGTCGCACGGGCCGGCCTCCACGGCGAACGCGGCATCCTCGGCGGCGAGTTGGTCGATCGCTCGGGCGACGCACGCCGGGTGGAGTGCGCGCTCCGGAGGCGGCGCTCCCATCATCTGGTGGCCCGTCCGGTCATCCGTCGGTTCGTCAGACGGCCGGGTCGACACGGAACGGACCGGGCCCGGCGGCTTGCCGGGCGGGCGAAAACGGGCCCGTCGGAATGATGATAGGAGGATGACACTGAGTAGCGGAGTGAATGAGCCGTTCGGCCAGGGCTGGGTGCAGGTCGTGGAGTTCGCGATCGCGCTGGTGCTGTCGGGTGCCATCGGCCTGGAGCGGGAGATCCGGCAGAAGGCGGCGGGACTGCGCACCTACACGGTCGTCGGGCTGGGATCGGCGCTGTTCACCCTGGTCAGCAAGTACGGCTTCACCGACGTACTGCGGCCCGGGCTGGTGATCGTCGATCCGTCCCGGATGGCGGCACAGATCGTCTCCGGACTCGGGTTCATCGGCGCTGGTGTGATCTTCGTACAGCGCGGCTCGGTCCGCGGGCTGACGACCGCGGCGACGATCTGGCTGACCGCCGCCGTGGGGGCCGCGGCGGCGGCCGGCCTGCCGCTCCTGGCCTGCCTGGCGACCGCCGCGTACTTCCTGGTCGGCTACGGCCTGCGGCCCCTGACCCACCTGCTCCCGCAACTGCGCTCCCGGCCGGCCGCCTACCGGATCACCTACCTCGAGGGCAGCGGGCTGCTGCGGGAGCTGCTCAAGGAGGTCACCCAGGGCGGGTTCGTCGTCGAGAAGCTGAGCACCGTCGCGGCCCAGGACTCCGGCGTCCCGTGGGCCCGGGGCGAGGAACCCGCCGGGGCACGGCGACCCGCCGTCGACCACACGGTGGAGGTCTCCCTCGCGATCCAGGGCCGCGGCGACCTGGACGGCCTGACGGCCCGGCTGGCCGGGCTCCCCGGCGTGCTCGCCTGCAGCCGGACCGACCAGGGCGACGAGTGACCCGCGAGGTTCACGCGGCGCGGGCCGGTTCCGGTCGGTCCGGGTGGTCGACCACCAACTCGCCGTCCCGCGCGGTGATCCGGACGGTCACCCCGTCCCGGATGTCACCCCGGATCAGCGCCCGGCCGATCTTCGTCTCCACCTCGTGCGCGATGAAGCGGCGCAACGGGCGGGCGCCGTAGACGGGATCGAAGCCCTGCTCGGCGATCAGGCGGCGGCCCGGCTCGGTGAGCTCCAGGGTGATCCGCTGTTCGGCGAGCCGGCCGCGCAGTTCGTCGAGCATCAGGTCGACGATCCGCTCGATCTGGGCGAGCCCGAGTGGCCGGAACAGCACCACGTCGTCCACCCGGTTGAGGAACTCCGGCCGGAAGTGGGCGTGCAGCTCCGCCATCACCAACTCCCTGACCTCCGGCTTGATCTCGCCGTCCACGGTGACGTCCTGGAGCAGGTACGGCGAGCCCAGGTTGGAGGTCATGATGATGACGGTGTTGCGGAAGTCCACGGTACGACCCTGCGCGTCGGTGATCCGGCCGTCGTCCAGCACCTGCAGCAGGGTGTTGAAGACGTCCGGATGGGCCTTCTCCACCTCGTCGAAGAGCACCACCGAGTACGGCTTGCGGCGCACCGCCTCGGTCAACTGGCCGCCCTCCTCGTACCCGACGTAACCGGGCGGCGCGCCGAGCAGCCGGCTCACGGTGTGCTTCTCCTGGTACTCGCTCATGTCCAGCCGGACCATGCTCTCCTCGCTGTCGAAGAGCGCGGCGGCCAGCGCCTTGGCCAGCTCGGTCTTCCCGACACCGGTGGGACCCAGGAAGACGAACGAGCCGATCGGCCGGCGCGGGTCGCGGATGCCCGACCGGGCCCGGATCACGGCGTCGGCGACCAGCCGCACCGCCTCGTCCTGCCCGATCACCCGGCGACACAGGATCTCGTCCAGCCGCAGCAGCTTCTCCCGCTCCCCCTCCTGCAACCGGGCCACCGGGATGCCGGTCCAGGCCGCGACGATCTCGGCGATCTCGTCCTCGGTGACCACCTCGCGCAGCAGCCGCCTCTCCCCCTGCCGGAGGGCCAGTCGCTCCTCCTCGGCGCCGAGCCGCCGTTCCAGTTCGGCGACCTTGCCGTAGCGCAACTCCGCGGCCCGGTTGAGGTCGTAGGCCCGCTCGGCCTCCTCCGCCTCGTACCGGGTCCGCTCCAGCTCCTGGCGCAGCTCCTGGACCCGCCGGATCGCCTGCCGCTCGGCGTCCCACTGCGCCCGCATGGCGTCCGCCTCGGTCCGCAGGTTCGCCAACTCCCTCCGCAGATCGGCCAGTCGGGCCTGGCTCGCCGGGTCGTCCTCCTTTGCCAGGGCGGCCTCCTCGATCTCCAGTCGGGTGACCCGGCGGGTGATCCCGTCCAACTCGGCCGGCATCGAGTCGATTTCGGTCCGCAGCCGGGCGCACGCCTCGTCGACCAGGTCGATCGCCTTGTCGGGCAGGAACCGGTCGGTGATGTAGCGGTGGCTCAGGGTCGCGGCGGCGACCAACGCGGTGTCCTGGATCTTGACGCCGTGGAAGACCTCCAGCCGCTCGCGCAGGCCGCGCAGGATGGAGACGGTGTCCTCCACGCTGGGCTCGTCCACCAGCACCTGCTGGAAGCGGCGCTCCAGCGCCGCGTCGGACTCGACGTGCTTGCGGTACTCGTCCAGCGTGGTGGCACCGATCATGTGGAGTTCGCCGCGGGCCAGCATCGGCTTGAGCATGTTGCCGGCGTCCATCGCGCCCTCGGCGGCGCCGGCGCCGACCACGGTGTGCAACTCGTCGACGAACAGCAGGATCCGGCCCTCGGCCGCCTTCACCTCGGCGAGCACCGCCTTGAGCCGCTCCTCGAACTCGCCGCGGTACTTGGCCCCGGCGACCAGCGAGCCCATGTCCAGGGCGAAGACGGTCCTGTCGCGCAGTCCCTCGGGGACGTCGCCGCGGACGATGCGCTGGGCGAGCCCCTCCACGATGGCCGTCTTGCCGACCCCGGGGTCGCCGATCAGCACCGGGTTGTTCTTCGTCTTGCGGCTGAGGATCTGGACCACCCGGCGGATCTCCGCGTCGCGACCGATCACCGGGTCCAGCCGGCCCGTCCTGGCCTCGGCGACCAGGTCCCGCCCGTACTTCTCCAGCGCCTCGTACGCGCCCTCCGGGGTCGCGGAGGTGACCCGCTGGTTGCCGCGGATCCGGGTCAGCGCCGTCAGGAACGACTCCCGGGTCACCCGGTACTCCTTCAGCCGTCGCCCGGCGGCGGAGGCGCTGCCCTCGTCGATCAACGCCAGCACCAGGTGCTCGACCGAGACGTACTCGTCCTTGAGCCGCCCGGCCTCCCGCTCGGCCGTCTCCAGCAGGAGGGCCAGCCGCCGGGTGACGTACACCTGCCCGGGCGCGGCCCCGGGACCGGTGGTCCGTGGCAGGCGGGCCAGATCGGCCTCGAGGTCGGCGCGCAGGCCGTCGACGTCGGCGCCCGCCTGCTCCAGCAGCCGGGGCACCAGGCCCTCGGGCTGGTCGATCAGGGCGAGCAGCAGGTGCTCCCCGTCGACCTCGGTGTTGCCCAGCCGCGCGGCCGTGCTCTGCGCCGCCTGCAGCGCCTCCTGGGACTTCTGGGTGAGCCGGTTCATGTCCATGACGGATCGCTCCTCAAGCTCTCACCGGTCCGACCGGTGCGCCACCCCGCGGACGGGGGCGCCAGCACGGCGCAGTGCGGCTTCCAGCGCTTCGATCCGGTCGAGCAGGTCCATCACCAACCCGATCGCGGCGTAGTTGAGGCAGAGCCCGGTCCGCAGCCGCTGCGCGCGGGCGACGGCCGCGGGGGCGTCCGCGGCGAACCACAGCTCCCCGGCGGCGTCGCGGGTGGCGTCCACCAGGCCGAGCGTGACGAAGCGGCGGACCAGGTCCGGGTGCAGGCCGCTGCGGCGGGCGACCTGCTCCAGGCCGAGCCGGTGCCGCCGGACCAGTGGGTAGCTGACCACCGCGGCCACCCGAGCGCCCTGGGCTGCCCTCGGCGGTTGCTGGAGGCTCATGGCCGCCTCCTCGGATTCCTCGGGTCGAAGGCCGACACGGCGGCCAGTTCCTCGAACAGTTCCCGTTCCCTGGGACCGGGCGACGGCGGTACGTGCACCCTGACCTCCGCGTACAGGTCACCGGGCGGACCCTTCGGGTTCGGCATGCCCTCCCCGCGCAACCGCAGCCGGCGGCCGGTGGACGATCCCGCCGGGACGTTGACCTTCACGGTGCCGCCCGGCGTCGCCAGCGGCACGGTGGCCCCCAGCGCCGCCTCCCACGGGGTGACCGGCAGGTCGACGTGGACGTCGCGTCCCTCCAGCCGGTAGCCCGGGTGCGGGGCGATCCGCACCACGAGGTACAGGTCGCCGGCGGCGCCGCCCCGGCCGCGGCCACCCTCCCCGGACAGCCGGATCCGCTGGCCGTCCACCACGCCACGCGGGATGGTCACCTGGTAGTCCCGCTCCCCGCCGGGACCGCCCAGGGTGATCCGCCGTCTACCGCCCTGGTACGCCTCCTCGACCGTGAGGCTCAGCTCGGCCTCCTGGTCGGCGCCGGGCACCGGGCCGGCGCCCGCGCCCCGGCCGCCGAACATGCCGCCCAACAGGTCATCGAGGTCGATACCCTCGAACCCCTCGCCGCCCCAGACCCGGGCCCCTTCGGGACCTCGCGCGCCACGGGTGGTCCAGCGGCCCCGACCGCCGCCCGCGCCGGCGGCCGCCCGCTCGTCGAAGTCCTCGGGGACCTGCCGGAAGTCCGGGCCGAAGCGGTCGTAGCGGGCCCGGGTGCCGGGGTCGGAGAGCACCTGGTACGCCTCGTTGATCTCCTTGAACCGCTCCTCGGCGGCCGGGTCGCGGTTGATGTCGGGGTGGTGGCGCCGGGCCAGCTTGCGGAACGCCTGCTGGATCTCCTCCGCACTCGCACCGCGCGGCACGCCGAGCACCTCGTAGTAGTCCCGCGCCATCCGCCTCACCCCTGGCTGCGGCTCACGGTCACCGCCGCCGGCCGCAGCTGCCGTTCGGGCCCGCCGTAGCCGGGCCGCACCACGCCCAGCACCGTGCCGGGGGCGGCGTCCGGTGCGTCGACCACGGCCACCACCTCGTGCCGGGCCGGGTCGAACGGCACCCCGGCCTCCTCGTCGCGCGGATACCCCAGGTCCCGCAGGATCTGCACGGCCTGGTCGCGGATCGCGCGGACGCCCTCGGCCAGCGGGGTCGGGTCCGCCTCGACGTGTTCCAGCGCCAGGTCCAGGTTGTCCACCACGGGCAGCCAGACCCGGGCCGCCCGGGCGCGTTCCGTCTCCCGCTCCTGCCGGAGCTCGCGGGTGTGGCGCTTGCGCTGGTTGTCCAGCTCGGCCAGCGCCCGTCGCCAGCGGTCCTCCACCTCCTCGACGGTGACGGCGGCGGCGTCGGGCTGGGCGTCAGGCTGGCTGTCGGGCCGCGCCTGCGACGGCCGCGGCTCCCCGTGCACGGACATGACGCCGCCTCATCCCCGGTCGAATTCCGCGTCGATGACGTCGTCGTCGCGCCCGCCGCCGGGCCCCGTCGCGCCGGGAGCCGCGCCGCCCGGCTCCTCGGGGGCCGGGCCGGCGCCGTGGGCGGCCAGCCCGGCGTAGAGCTGCTGCAGCTCGGAGGTGAGGCTGCGGACCCGGTCCAGCGGCGCCTCCTCCTTGACCGCCTGGCGGGCCTCGCCGACCAGCAGCTCGCCGCGCGCCTTCTCGTGCTGCGGGACGGCCTCGCCCAGTTCGCCCAGGCTCCGCTCGACCTGGTAGGCGACCGCGTCCAGCTCGTTGCGGGCGTCGACCACCTGGCGCAGGGCCTGGTCCTCGGACCGGTTGCGTTCGGCCTCGGCGACCATCCGGTCCACCTGGGAGCGGTCCAGGTTGGAGCTCTCGCTGATGGTGATGGACTGCTCGGCTCCGGTCGCCCTGTCCTTGGCGCCCACGTTGAGGATGCCGTTGGCGTCGATGTCGAAGGTGACCTCGATCTGCGGCTCGCCGCGCGGCGCCGGCCGGATGTTCTCCAGCCGGAAGCGGCCGAGCACCCGGTTGTCCGCCGCGCGCTCGCGCTCGCCCTGCAGCACCACGACGTCGACCGCCGGCTGGTTGTCGTCGGCGGTGGAGAACACCTCGGAGCGGCGCACCGGAATCGTGGTGTTCCGCTCGACGATCCTCGTCATCACGCCGCCCTGGGTCTCCACCCCGAGCGAGAGCGGGGTGACGTCCAGCAGCAGGACGTCCTTCACCTCGCCCTTGAGCACCCCGGCCTGGACGGCGGCGCCGATGGCCACCACCTCGTCCGGGTTGACGCTCATGTTCGGGTCCTTGCCACCGGTCAGCCGGCGCACCAGCGCCTGCACCGCCGGGATCCGGGTCGATCCGCCGACCAGGATGACCTCGTCGATGTCGTTCTCGGTCACCTTGGCGTCGCTCATCGCCTGCCGCACCGGACCGAGGCAGCGCTCGACCAGGTCGGCGGTGATCTGCTCGAAGGTGGAGCGCCGCACCGTGGCGGTCAGGTGCTTGGGGCCGGAGGCGTCCGCGGTGATGAACGGCAGGCTGACCTGCGTCTGGGTGACCGAACTCAGCTCGGTCTTGGCCTTCTCCGCGGCCTCGAAGAGCCGCTGCAGGGCCTGCGGGTCCTTGCGCAGGTCGATGCCGTTCTCCTGCTGGAAGCCGTCGGCGAGGTGGTCCACCAGCCGCCGGTCGAAGTCGTCGCCGCCCAGGTGGGTGTCGCCCGCCGTGGAGCGGACCTCGACCACGCCGTCGCCGACGTCGAGCAGGCTGACGTCGAAGGTGCCGCCGCCGAGGTCGAAGACCAGCACGGTCTCGTGGCCCTTCTTGTCCAGCCCGTAGGCCAGCGCGGCCGCGGTCGGCTCGTTGATGATCCGCAGCACCTCCAGGCCGGCGATCTTCCCCGCGTCCTTGGTGGCCGTGCGCTGGGCGTCGTTGAAGTAGGCGGGCACCGTGATGACCGCCTCGGTGACCCGCTCCCCCAGCTGCTTTCCGGCGTCCTCGGCCAGCTTGCGCAGGACCAGGGCGCTGATCTCCTCCGGTGCGTACTGCTTGCCGCGCACCTCGAAACGGGCGACCCCGCCGGGCCCTTCGACCACGTCGAAGCCGACCGCCTTCGCCTCGTCCGGGACCTCGTCGTAGCGGCGGCCGATGAAGCGCTTCGCCGAGTAGATCGTGCCCTTCGGATTGAGGATCGACTGGCGCCGGGCCAGCTGGCCGACCAGGCGCTCTCCGGTGTCGGTGAACGCGACGACCGAGGGGGTCGTTCGGGCACCCTCCGCGTTCGGGATGACGGCGGCCTCACCGCCCTCCCAGGCGGCGATCACCGAGTTCGTGGTGCCGAGGTCGATGCCGACTGCCCTGGCCATCTTCCGCTCCTTGGTCCGCACTGCCTGAAGCTTCCCGAAACCGTCCGAACACGCGGCACGGCGTCCGGAGGTCCGGTGACGCCACGCCCGTCTGCCAGCCTCCGCGACGCCCGGGCGCGGCGTCACCGACCTGCGGGGACCAAAAGCGGCCTCGCTCTCGACCTCCCAGGTCCAGAGCGGCTGGCTAGGCTGGACGCGTGGCCCTCTCCGCTCCGGAGTTCGACGGCCAGGATTTCGACGGCCAGGACGAGCACGGAATCCTGGCACTGGCCCTGTCGGCCCTGGCTTCGCCCGGCTGCTTCCTCCCCGCGGTCGGGTACCTGCTGCGGGACGACGTCCTGGTACGGCACGACGCGGCGGCGGCGCGGCGGCCCGAGGACGCCGCGATGGACGCCGCGGTGCGGGCGCTGCGGGGCGACGACGGCGCGCTGGACCTGCCGGGTGCCGGCTGGTCCCGGGCCTACTCGCTGCGCGGCCCCCAGGGTCCCGGCGGGTACCTGGTGGTCCGCTCGCCGGCCACCCCCACGCGGGAGCAGCTGGTGCTGGCGGAGGCGCTGGTCCGCCAGACGGCCTCCGCGCTGGCCTGCGCCGCCTCGTTGCGGCGTGAACGGGACCGTGTGGCGGAGCTGCGCCGGCGGTACGAGGCGGAGGCGGCGGCCAACGCGGAGCTGCGGGCGACCGTGGCCGAGCTGAGCCGGCGTGGCGCCGTCCCGGCCGCGCTGACCCGGGTCGTGCTCTCCGGCGAGGGCGAGCAGGGCATCACCCGCCTGGTCAGCGAGCTGACCGGGTTCCCGGCCGTGAGCGAGGACCGCTTCGGCCATCCACGGACCCGGGCCGAGCCCGGCCACCCCGGCCCCGGGCGGCCGCCGCCGACCGACCGACCGACCGCCTCGGTACGCGACCACGACCGGTTGCTCGCCTTCGCCCGGCCGCACGGCGAGGTGCTGGGCGTCCTCGCCCTGGTCGACCCCGAGCACCGGGCCTCCGAGTTCGCGGCCTACGTGCTGGAGCAGGCGGCGACGGCGCTGGCCCTGGAGCTCTCGCACGCCCGCGGCCTGGCCGAGGTCGAGCTCAGGATCCGCCGTGACCTGGTCGAGGACCTGGTCACCGGTACCGACCCGGAGAGCGCCCTCGCCCGCGCCGACGCGGCGGGCCACGATCTGCACGGGCCGCACCGGGTGGCGGTGGTCCGGTGGAAGGGCCCGTGGAGCCACGACACGATCGGCGCCGCGGTGGGCCGCGCCGCCGAGAGGCAGGGGTTCGGCTTCCTGCTCGGGTGGCGGGCCGGAGCGGTGGTGCTGGTCACCGCCGGCGAGTGCGTCACGGGGGCACTGTACGAGGCGGTGGCCCGGGAACTCGGTTCGTCCACCGGGACCATCGGCGTCGGCGGCCGCTGCGACTCGCCGGCGGACCTCCCGCACTCGTACGAGGAGGCGCTGCGCGCGCTCGGCGTGCGGCAGAAGTCCCCGACGCCCGACGGCCTGACCGCCTTCGACGAGCTCGGCGTCTACCGGGTCCTGCGCACGGGCGACGGTGACACGCAGACCGAGCGTTTCGTCCAGGAGTGGCTCGGTCCGCTGCTGGCCTACGACCGGGAGCGGCACACCGACCTCGTCCCCACCCTCTCCGCCTACCTGGAGTCCGGCGGCTGCTACACCGCGTCGGCCGACGCGCTGATGATCCACCGCAGTACCCTGCGCTACCGGCTGCAACGCATCCGCGAGATCACCGTCCTGGATCTCGCCGATCCGGACGTCCGGCTGAACCTGCACCTGGCGACCCGGATCTGGAAGGTCGTCACGGGACCCGACTGACGTCCCCACCGGGCCGACCGCGCGGTGTGCGAGCGCAGTCGCCACCCCACGGTCGGCGAACTCACCGTCACACACGAGTCGTCGGGCTTCCCCCGGGACGACGAGCTGACGCCGTGCGGGTACCCCGCCGAACCGGGGTCCCCCTCCGCCGCCGGCCGGCTGGGCCAGCCCGCCCCGGGGGATTCACCGACCCGCCAACCCCTTGGGTAAACTGTCCGGGAAGACGGCGGAGGGGCTCGCCGCAACCGCGACCGGACGAGGTCGCCAACGGTCCCTACCTGAAAGCCCGAGACGGGTGATCTACCAGGTAGGAGGACCATGCCCAGTCAACCGTGGTTGCCGTCCGGCCCGTGCGGGCCGGGCGCCGAGGCCACCATCACCCTGTCCCGCCACGGCGAAGCGGGCAGTGGCCCGTGCACGGCGGCGGGCGCGACGCGAGGAGTGCCTGTGTCACCCGGAGAACGTTCGACCGCCTCGGAGCAGCCGCTCCCGGCGGAGGCTCAGCCGGTCGATCCCGACCTCGCCGCCGGCGCGCGGCGGCCGCCGACCGGCGTGACGGAGCGTCCCCCGCGGCCACGGCAGTGGGACGTGCTGCTGGTGATCGCGTTCGGCGGCGGGCTGGGGAGCATCGCCCGCTACGGGCTGGCCAGGGCCTGGCCGACCAGGCCGGGCGGGCTCCCCTGGGCGACGCTGGTCACCAACGTCGGCGGGTGCCTGCTGATCGGCCTGTTGATGGTGTTCGTGCTGGAGGTGTGGCGTCCCTCCCGCCACGCCCGCCCGTTCCTGGGCGTGGGGATCCTCGGCGGATTCACCACCTTCTCGACCTACACGGTGGAGCTGCGCGGCATGCTGGCCGCCCACCACTGGTCGCTGGCCAACGCGTACGCGCTGGGCAGCCTGGTGGCGGGCCTGGCCGCGGTCTGGACGGGCATCGCGCTCGCCCGGATGGTCGCCGGGCTGCCGGTGCGGCGCGGCCCGCGCCGCCGGGCCGAGGCCGGGCGGACCGTCACCGCGCCCCGGCGGTCCTCGACGAGCGGCACCGACCTGGAGGGAGAGCGGCCATGAATCCCCATCTGCCACGATGGCACCACGAGCACCAGGACGGCCCGGGCCACCGGCCGCCGCGGGAACCCCTGGAGGGGCCGGTGCTGCGGTTGTCGGTGTACCTGGGCGAGTCGGACCAGTTCCACCACCGCCCGGCGTTCACCGAGATCGTGCACCGGGCGCACGAGGCGAACCTGGCGGGGGCGAGCGTCTTCCGCGGGGTGGAGGGCTTCGGCGCCGGCTCGCTGATCCACACCTCCCGCCTGCTCGACCTGGCCGAGGGCCTGCCCGTCGCGGTCGTGATCATCGACACCGAGGAGCGGGTCCGGGCCTTCCTGCCCCACCTGCACGACGTCGCACCGGGCGCCCTGGTCACCCTGGACCGCGCCGAGGCCGTCCGCATCCCGCCGCTCGCGGCCGATCCCGAAGAAGGAGCCTCGTCGTGAACCTGCTACTGGTCTTCCTCGGCGGAATGCTGGGCGCCCCGCTGCGTTACCTGGCCGACAAGGCGGTCCAGGCCCGCCACGACAGCGTCTTCCCCTGGGGCACCTTCGGCATCAACATCTCCGGGGCGTTCGTGCTGGGCGCGCTCACCGGCGCGGCGAGCGCGCACGGGCTGCCGCAGAACGCGACCCTGCTGCTGGGCACCGGGGTGTGCGGGGCCTTCACCACGTTCAGCACGTTCGGCTACGAGACGGTCCGGCTGCTGGAGGACGGCTCGCTGGCCGAGGCCGGGCTCAACGCGCTGGGCAGCCTGCTGGCGGGCACGGCCGCCGCGGCGGCCGGCTTCGCGCTGCTCCAACTCTCCTGACGGCGCCCCGGACCGAACGGCCGGCCGGGACCACGGCCGAGGCCGCCGATCCCTTGGGCCGGCTCCGCGGCCGTCGCCGCCCCGGGGACGGGCATGAGCAGCCCGGGCAGCGTGCTCGCCGCCCCCCGGAACGGGACGGCGGCGAGCACGCTGCCCGGGGCACGACTTGAAGAATCCTTCACATTCGTAGAACCTCCTCTCGTGAATCCGGTGACCTGGCGTGATGACGGGCCGAGGCGGCCCCGGTGGAAGGGACGGACTGAGGTGCCCGTCCCGCTCCACCAGGCGAAGGCGCAGTTCTTCCGCACGCTCGGGCACCCGACCCGGATCCGGGTGCTGGAGCTGCTCCAGGACGGGCCGCGCCCGGTGCGCGAACTGCTGGGCGAGCTGGAGATCGAGCCGTCCAGCCTCTCCCAGCAACTCGCGGTCCTGCGGCGCGGCAACCTGGTGACCGCGACCCGCGTGGGCAACACCGTGGTGTACGCGCTGAGCACGCCGGACGTGGCCGAGCTGCTGCGCGCCGCCCGCCGGATCCTCACCGAGATGGTCACCGACCGGGGGGATCCGCTCGGCCGGCCGCGCGACCCCGGCCCGCGCGCGAGCCCGCGGGAGCACGCCTGAACCTCGCGAGGAGCTGCTGACGGTCGGTCTGCTCCCGGCCGCCCCGCTGACGGTCGCCGCCGGGAGCCCGGGCGCCGGCGGATGACCGCGGGGGCGCACACTTGACGGGCTGCCGCGACGTTCCGAACATCGACCGCCGTACGAGGAGAGCCATCCGTGACCGAAGCCGTCCACGACGAGAAGAGCAAGCGCAGGGCGATGCTCTTCCGGGCCGGGATCTACATCCTGGGCACGCACTTCTTCGCGTTCTTCATCATGCTGCTGTTCTTCCTCGGCGGTCACCGGCACTGACTCCCGGCACCGGCCACCGGCGGTCCGGTCAGCCCCCGGAGCCGGCTGCTCCCCCGGCGCGCCGCGTGGTCGTCGCCGGTGCCCCCGTCTGTCGCCGTCGCCCGCGGGGCGCAAGGCGGAGCGGAGCGGGCCGACGGCGCGCCGGCCCGCTCCGCCCGGTCAGGCCGGGAGGCGGATGGGGGAGCTGCTGCCCTCCAGGATCACCCGGGCGACCAGGGCCGGGTCGTCGCCCATCGGGACGTGGCCGCAGCCGGGGAGGGGCACGAAGCGGGCAGCGGGCAGGAGTTGTCGGGCGCGCCGGCACTGGGCGGCGAGCAGCAGGCGGTCGCGGGTGCCCCAGGCGAGGGTGATCGGCACCTCGGGTGGGAGCGCGGTGGGGAACCGGGAGGCCTGCTCGGCCCGGCCGGCCCGCAGGGTCCGCCGGAAACCGGGCGCCTCCAGCAGCGCCCGGGTGTCCAGCAGCAGTTCGCGCGGGTCGAGTTGCTCGGGCCGCCCGTAGATCACGCCGAACATCAACTTGCGGCCGTGCGCCGAGGTGGCCAGGCCGGCCCGGACCGACTCCGGGGTGCGGGCGGCGAACCGGTGCAGGTTGAGCATGCCGGCCGCGTACAGGTAGCCGGCCCGGCGGTAGAAGCCGGCCGGTGAGAGCGCGGTCGCCGAGGAGACCAGGCCGTGCCGGGCGGCGTGCAGCGCGAACAGGCCGCCGAGCGAGTTGCCCGCGACGTGCGGCCGTTCGACGCCGATCGAGCCGAGGAAGTCGGCGAGCACCCCGAGCGCGCTGTCCACCGTGTACGGCATGCCGGGCGGTAGCGGCGGCGAGGCGCCGAAGCCGGGCAGGTCGACGGCGATCACCTCGCGCTCGGCGGCGAGCAGGTCGAGCACGGGCTTCCAGCCCTGCCAGCGGTGCCCGATGCCGTGCAGCAGTAGGAGGGGCGGGCCGTCGCCCCGGCGCTCGTGTACCAGGTCCATGGGGCAAGAGGATAGGTCCAAGTTACTTGCCGGTCACCGCTTTGTGAGAACAAACGTCAATAGGCTGGAAATCACACTTCCGAAGAGGGCCGACTCCTGCCGAGCGAGCGCAGCGCCTCGGCCAGCTCGGGCACGAAGGGCGCCGTGACGCCGAGGTCGGTGGCCCGCTCGAACGCCGGGTGCGCGACGTACCGGCCCAGCTCGCGCAGCGCCCGCAGGCCGTAGTACCCGGGCGCGGCGGGCGACCGGACCACCGGCGGTTCCGGGTCGTGGCCGGCCGCCAGGGCGCCGAGCGAGCGCTGGAACAGCTGGTGACAGGCCTGCACGCCGCTCAGCAACACCTGGTGGTACCGCGCGTCGGCGGCGATCGGAAAGCGCAGCTCCGCCAGGACCCGGCCGGTGTCCACGCCGGCGTCCACCCGGTGCAGGGTGGCGCCGTACTCGGGGTCGCCGTGCAGCAGCGCGAAGGCGACCGCCGCGGCGGGCAGGCCGCGGTGCTGCGGCAACAGGCCGTTGTGCACGTTGTGGATCCGCAGGCCGGAGTCGAGCAGCGGTGCACGGAAGATCATCCGGTTGTTGACCGACCAGACCAGGCCGTCGGTGCAGCGGTCGAGCAGCCGCCCGGCCGCCGCGTTGACGTCCGTGGTGGTGAGGTACGGCGCGGCCGTGGTGCCGGCGTCGGCCGGATCGTCCGAGACGACCAGGTCGACGCGGTGACCGGTGCCCAGCGCGTGTGCGACGGCCCGCCGGAGCAGGGCGCCGCGGCCGACGAAGATCATGCCCGCACCCGGCCTTCCCGGCGGGCCCGGCGGACCGCACCCGCGACCCGGTCGAGGGTCAACTCCGCGAGTGAGTCGCCGATCTCGGCCATCAGACGGTCGGTGTCGGCGGGTCCGAGCAGTTCCCCGGCGACCGCGGCGAGCATCTCCAGCACGGCCAGCGAGTCACCGCCGAGCTGCTGGAAGTCGCTACGGCCGTCGACCGTCCGGCGGTCCACGCCGAGCGTGCGCGCCCAGAGCACGGCCACCCGCTCGGTGACGGTGTCGCCGCCGGTCGGCTGTTCGACGTCACCACCGGTCGGCCGCGCGACGGCCACGGGCCGTGGTGTCGCGAACGGGTCGGGCAGCGCGGCGAAGTCGGTCTTGCCGCCGACCGTGGTCGGCAGCTCGGCGACCGGCACGATCACGGCGGGCACCAGGTGCCCCGGCAGCCGGGCGGCGAGCCGGTCACGCAGCGCGGGCCCGGACGTGGTCGCGTCCGGCCCGGTCACCACGTACCCGCAGAGCGCCGGCCCGCCCCCCGGGCGGGCCCGCACGGTGACGGCGGCCCGCAGCACCTCGGGCTGGGCCTCCAGGGCCGTCCGCACCTCGGCGGGTTCGATCCGGTGCCCGGCGATCTTCAGCTGCTCGTCCGTCCGGCCGACGAACTCGATGGCACCGCACGGCAGTCGGCGGCCGAGGTCACCGGTCCGGTAGCGGCGCACACCGTCCGCGCCGACCTGGAACCGCTCGGCGTCCAGCTCCGGGCGGCCCAGGTAGCCGCGGGCCAACTGGACTCCGGAGACCAGGATTTCGCCGATCCCGGGCACCGGGTCGGCCGATTCGTCCAGTTCGACCCGCGCGGCCGGGCCGGGGTGCCCGATCGGCACGGACGGGCCTCGCTCGGTCCCGTCCAACACGTGTGCCAGGCAGGCGACGCTCGCCTCGGTGGGCCCGTACGCGTTGACGATCCGGCAGTCCGGCGCGAGCCGGGCCCGGGCCCGCTCGGCGGCGGCCAGGGTGAACCGCTCACCGCCGACCAGCAGGGTGCGCAGACCCGACAGGTCGAGGTCGAAGTGCTCGACCAGGTCCAGGTGGGCAGGGGTCACGGCGAGCGTGTCCGCGCGGTGGCGGGCCAGCAGCGCGTGCAGCGCGGGGCGGTTCGGTTCGCCGGGGACCAGCACGGTGGTGCCGCCGGCCAGCAGCGGCAGGAAGAGCGGGAAGCAGGAGATGTCGAAGGCGTAGGAGGAGAGGAAGGCGAACCGGGTGCGGTCGTTGACCTGGCAGAGCCCGGCGGCCCAGCGGACGAAGGCGAGCAGCGAGCGGTGCTCGATCTGCACGCCCTTGGGGCGGCCGGTGGAGCCCGAGGTGTGGATGACGTAGGCGAGTTGCTCGGGCGCGGGGTCCGGCAGGGCGAGACCGGGCGGCGTGGCGGGAACGTCCTCGCCGAGCAGCACCGGGCAGGGTGTCGCATCCAGTCGCCCAGCGAACTGACGCTCCGTCAACAGTGCTGCCGCTCCGGACTCCCGGAGCGTCTCGCTGATCCGGGCGGCCGGGTGACGTGGGTCCAGCGGCAGATAGCCGGCACCGGCCTTGAGGATGCCCCACAGCATCGCGACGCCCGCGGTGCCGCGGTCGACGAGCAACCCGACCACGGCCTCGCGCGCTATGCCGCGACGCAGCAGTTCGGCGGCCACGGCATCCGATCGACGGTCCAACTCCCGGTAGCTGACCGGCCCTTCCGGCCCGTCCAGGGCCGGGGCGGTCGGCCGGAGCGCGGCCTGGCGGCGGAACAGCCCGACCACGGTGGCCGCCCCGTCCGCTCCCACGGGCGTCGTGGCGGGCCGGGGAGCGACCCCGGGCGTCACCCCGGCCAGGCGGTCCAGCAGACGGTCGGCCCGGGCGGACAACTCCGCCACCGGGCCGGGCCCCTGACAGCCGACGACCAGTTCGGTCCGGTCCGGCAACTCGATCGCGACACACGACACCGGCACCAACGGCGCGTGCACCGGCAACGCGTGCACCGAACGGGCGGTGAAGCCGCCGCCCGAGCAGTCCGCCGGGTCGATCCGGCCCAGGTGGGAGACGATCGCCGAGGCCAGGTGGCGGTCCCGGCGCACCGCCGCCGCCCGGCCGGCCCGCAGCAACGCGGTGGCGACGGGCAGCGGCAGCCGGGCCAGCGCCGACTCGAAGCCGCCCGCCAGCTCCCGCTGTTCGGCCAGCGCCCGCAGCAGTCGCGCGTTGGCGCGACGCCAGGGCTCCCCCGCCGTCAGGTCGAGGAAGACCGGCAGCGTCAGGTTGCCGGTGGCGGCCACCTCGGGGCGGTGGCGGCGCAGGTCGACCGGGACCAGGACGCGGGCTCGGGGCGCCCGGGCCGTCCCGGCGGCGTCGGCGACCGCCTGGGCCAGCCGGGCGGTCAACCACGGCTGGCGGCCCGGCAACGTGCGCCGCCGCCACAACGCGACCACGTCCGCGCGCGGCCGCCCGCCGGCCGGTCCCCCCGCGGACAGCGGGGAGCGCTGGTCGAGCAGCGGCGTCGGGCGCCGCCGCCCGGCGGCGCCGAGCTCCACCAGCAGCCGGTCGTCGGTGAGCGGCGAGCGCACCGCGCGTGCCGGCTCACCGCGCAGGGCGCGGAAGACCTCGCCCATCCAGAGCCGCGCGCCGTGCCCGTCCATCACGCCGTGGAAGGCACGGAAGACGAGCGCGGTCGGCCGCCCCGCCGTCTGTGGCAGCAGCAGGACCTCGCAGCCCGGCTCCCGGCCGAGGTCCAGTCGTGCCGCCAACGCACCCGCGCCGAAGTCGGGTTCGGTGCCCGGCGGAGCCACCCGGACCCGTGGCGGCCGCCCGGAGTCCACCCACACGCGGCCCCGCCGGACCAGCCGGGAGCCGGGGCAGGCCTCGGCGGCGGCCGCCACGGCGGCGCGCAGCGCGTCGGGTTCGGGGCTCCCCTCCCCCTCGACGACCAGTTGCAGGGTCATGGCACTGCCGAGCCGGTGGGCGGCGAGGTAGAGCCACTCGGTCGCCGACACCGGACGTCGGAAGGGCCGCTCGGATCCGTTCATCGCCGCCCTCCCGACCCGCCGGCGGACCCGAATGAGCCCGAAGGACTGGTGAACTCCCTCGCCCCGCCGATCGATTCGACCCAGTCCAGCAGCCCGCGCAGCCCGCTCTCCTGGTCGGTCACCGGCCGGTAGCCGAAGTCCCTTTCCGCCGCCGCCGTGCGGTAGGTCGCCGACCGGGTGAGCAGCGCCACCGCGTAGCGGCTGAGCGGGCGTTCCCATCGCGCGGCCAACCCCGGTATCAACCAGAGCAGTTCGACGGCCGAAACCAACGCGTCGCGAACCGGTGGTGCGAGCCTGGTGGTCGGCGGCCGACCACCGAGGAGTTCGGCCAGCCGGGTGAGGAACGCCCAGAGGTCGGTCTGTTCCCGGTCCACGATGAAGTACGGCCGCCCGCCGACCCGTTCGGCCGGCGCCTCGGCGGCGCGCAGCACGGCGGCGACCGCGTTGTCGCAGTGGCAGAGCGAGACCAGCACCCGCTTGCCGCCCGACAGGTCCGGCAGCCGGCCCGCGAGCATCCGGCCCACCAGGCGGGGCAGGAAGCCGGAGCGGTCGCGTGGACCCCAGATGCCGCGCGGGCGCAGCGCGACCGTGCAGAAGTCGGGCCGGTTCGCCGCCAGGACCAACCGCTCGGCGGCGGCCTTGGTCTCCGAGTACAGGTTGAGCCAGCGGTCCGGATAGGGCGTCCGCTCGTCGATGCCCAGCCGGTCGCCGTCGGTCGGTCCCATCAGCGCGCTGGGACTGCTGACGAAGACGAACCGGCGCACCCCGGCCTGCCGAGCCGCGGTCAGCAGCCACTCGGTGCCGCGGACGTTCTCCGCGGTGAACTGCGCCCGGGTGCCGTGGTCGACCACCCGGCCGGCGCTGTGCTGCACCACGTCGACCCC
Organism: Kitasatospora sp. NPDC052896; assembly: GCF_044547075.1. Classification (NCBI taxonomy): domain Bacteria; kingdom Bacillati; phylum Actinomycetota; class Actinomycetes; order Kitasatosporales; family Streptomycetaceae; genus Kitasatospora; species Kitasatospora sp. NPDC052896. Next base: position 87,867 of record NZ_JBITZU010000003.1, on the reverse strand, counting down.
GGCCACCGCGTGCCGCAGCGATTCGGCGTCGCCCAGGTCGCCGTGGACCAGCTCCACCCCCGGCAGGCCGCGCAGCCGCGTCACGTCGCTGCTGGACCGCACCAGGGCACGGACCCGGTGTCCGGCCCGCAGCGCGCCGTCCACCAGGTGCCCGCCCAGGAACCCGGACGCGCCGGTCACCAGGACGGTCCGCACACCGTCATCCCCGCTCATCGCGCCTCCTCCGCCCCGGCCGCGGGCAGCAACCGCCACCAGGTCGCGCCGTACAGCATGGTCAGCACCGCGGCGGCGCCCGGGCTCCGGCCGGCCGCCCGCCCGCGCGACAGCGCCTTCGGCAGCTGTACGGCGTGCCCGAGCACGCTCAGCACGGCGTCCAGCCACCAGAGCGCGACCAGCACCGGCTGGTCGACCGGGTGGAGCAGCCCCGCCGCCAGGTACGCCCACCCCGCCAGTGGGACGGCGCGCAGGGCCCGGGCCCGGGACGGGCCGAGCCGGCCGGCGGCCCAGCGGGCCAGCCGTTCCCGGCCGATCTTGGCGTTGTGTCGGATGTCCACCGGGAAGCCGGGGTGCCGCAGGAAGACCGTCAGCCCGGCGGTCTCCGGCCGGGCCGCCGCCAGCGCTCGCAACTCCGCCACCAGCGCGGTCCACTGGACGTCCCTGACGCCCGGCTCGGTCTCCACGCAGACCACCGGACGCTGCGCCCCGGGCGCCCCGACGCCGACCAGCGCGGTGCGCCGGACCAGCGGGTGGGCGTTGAGCACCCCTTCGCAGCGGACCGTGTGCAGATCACCCGCCCGGGTGCGGACCCGCTGGCTCTTGCGTCCGCAGAACCAGAGCCGGCCCGCCGGGTCGAGGTAGCCGAGGTCGCCGGTGCGGTGCCAGATCCGCTCCGCGGCACCGTCGCCCTGCTCCACCACCTTGTGCGCGGCGTCGGCCGCCGGCGCCGCGTGGTAGCGGCGGCTGACCGACTCGCCGGCGACCACGATCTCGCCGACCGCGCCGGTCGGCACCGGCAGCGAGGCGTCCGGGCCGCGCAGCGGCCCGTCGGAGACCGGCAGGATCCTCAACTCGGTGCCGGGAACCGGGCGTCCGACGCAGCTGCCGGCGCCCAGCGACGCTCCGGCGGCGGTCTCCGCGAGGATCTCGGCGGACTCGATCGAGGTGATCGGCAGCGCCTCGGTGGCGCCGTAGGTGACGTGGATCGCGGCCCGCCCGTCGAGCACCCGACGCAGCGTCGCGACCAGCTCCGGCGGCACCGGGGCGCCGCCGGAGACCACGCAGCGCAGCTCGGGCAGCGGTGTCGGGTGCGCGCTCAGGTGCTCGGCCAGCCGACGCAGCAGGGCCGGCGAGGCGAACAGCGTACTGGTCCGGAACCTGGTCATGGCGTCCAGCAGGGCAGCCGGGTCGGCCTGGCCGACCCGGCTCGGCGCGAGCGGCGCGAGCACCAGGGTGGAGCCGAAGAGCAGGTCGAGCGCGCCGTACAGCGGCAGGGTGACCAGCGAGACCTCGGAGCGGTCGCGGGCGTGGGCGGCCCGCACGGCACGGGCCATCGCCGTCATCATCCGATGGGTGAACTCGACGCCCTTGGCCGGGCCGGTGCTGCCGGTGGTGAACCCGATCATCATCAGGTCGTCGCCGCGGACGGCGGGCCGCTCGGCCGGCCCGGTCCGCGCGGAGGTGCGCAGGGCGGTCAGACTCTGCCCGCCCCAGCCCCAGCGCCGCCCGAGGGTGACCCTGATCCGGACATCGGCGAACGCGCGCCGGCCCACCGCCCGGACCGCGTGCGCGACCGGCGGCCCGACGAAGGCCTCGGCGCGCACCGCGCGGTAGCAGTGCAGCATCCGCCGGACTCCCATCCCCGGGTCCACCACGACCGGGACCGCGCCGAGTCGGAAGAGCGCGAAGAGCAGTGCGAACAACTCCGGCCCGGGGGCGGCCATCAGCACGGTGCGGGTGCCGGATCCGATCCCGATGCCGCCCAGCGCGTCCGCCAACAGTTCGACCTCGCACTGCAAATGACGGTACGTCATCTCGCCGTAGGATATTCGGCCGTCGGGTTCCCGGCCGTCCGTCGGATGGATGATCGCGGTCTTCTCCGGGAAGGCCCGAGCGTTGCGGGCCAACTGCTCGGCGAGGCCCAGTTCGCCGCTGAGCGGCTCCGTCGCGACGGTCATCGGATCACCGCTCCTGCGGCCGGTAGCTGACGCAGGCGGCGCTCGGCCCGGCGCCCGCCGCGACGAACAGGATCTGGTCGACTCCCTCGGGCAGCCCCTGCTCGACCGCCTGCAGGTAGCCGAGGATCGGGGCGGCGGTGTGCGGCAGGCCCCGCGCAGGGCCCGGCACCTGCGGGGCGAGCACGCTGGAGCCGGACATGCCGAGCCGGGCGGCCAGCCGGTAGGGGAAGTCCGCGGTCGGCCGGGAGCTGACCAACAGCGTGCGCCGCAGGTCGAGTTCCTCGTTCCAGGCGTAGTCGGTCGCGATCTCGGTGGCCAGGTCGAGCAGTTGCTCGGCGAAGCCCGGCTCGCGCCGGACGGTGATCCGGCGGCGGCCGTTGCTCCCCATGCCGACCGTGCGCAGGAATCCGGCGGTGGCCGACGGCTGGTCGGCGCGGGCCGAGCGGACCGGACCGAAGCCGCCCTCGGCGGTGGCCGAGCGCTCCAGCAGCATCGCGCCGCCGAGGTCGGCGTAGGGGTAGTCGTCGTCCAGGTCGGCACGGCCGCTCGGGTGCACGTCCGCGGCGGTGACCAGGACCCGCTCGGTACTGCCGGTGTCCAGCAGCGCCTGGGCGACCTGGACGGCGTTCAGCACCCCGCAGGCGCCGTTCATCAGGTCGAAGGAGAACGCGGCGCCGGGCACCGGATGGGCGAGGTAGTCGAGGTTGATGCCCGCCTCCTTCTGCACCAGGGCACCGACGGCGGGCTCGAAGGTGTTGTGCTCGCGGTAGACGCCCACGTTGATCAGCGCACCCACGGTGTCCGGGGAGAGCCGGGCCTCGGCCAGGCAGGCGCGGGCGGCCTGGCCGGCCAGCCGCACCACGGCCGCCGCGCGGTGGGCGGGGGCGGTGCTGGTCGAAGCGGCCTTGATGACAGTCGCCATCGGTCATACCCCCAGGTTGGTGATGGTCGCGGACAGTGCGCCGGTGACCACCCCGGAGGCGGCCGGGACCAGCAGGTACTTGGCGCCGCGCCGGGCGGTCCCGGCCTTCAGGTGCCGGTGCAGCACCAGGAAGTGCGCGGTGGAGGCGGTGTTGCCGAACTCCTCCACCACCGAAAGGGATTCGGGCATCGGGGTGCCGAACTCGGCCTCCCCGGTACGGTTCACGTAGTCGACGAACCGGGTGCCGACCTGGTGCTGGACGACGTAGTCGAAGCCCTCGTCCGCGAAGGTGCGCCCCTGCTTGGCGAGTTGGTCACCATGGAAGGCGGGCCACAGGCGCAGCCGGTCCTTCTTGTGCATCTTCCGGTTGTCGGTATAGAGGGCGATGCCCTCGGTCCGCTCGCTCGGCATGCCGAGGCAGAGTTCGGAGTACTCGGCGCAGGTCATCAGGTCCAGGTAGTGGATCCGGTCGGCCTCGTCCCGCGCGAGGTCCAGGACGACCGCGACCGCCGAGTCGCCGACCGAGAGCGAGGCGAACTGCGGGTCGTAGCTGTCGGATATCTCCCGGGCGGCGGTCTCCGCGACCCGGGTGGCCTGTTCGCCACTGACCACCAGGCCGTTGCGGACCTGGCCGGCCCGGATCATCCGGTCCAGCAGGAGGACGCCGGTCATCATGCCGGCGCAGGCGTTGGAGACGTCGAAGTGGGCAGCCCGGTGGGCACCCAGCTCCTTGGCCAACTCGGCGGCCAGGGAAGGCTCGAAGGAGAAGTCGTCGCCGTTGACGAAGCGGGTGATGGAGGCCGAGATCACCACGTCCAGGTCGGCGGCGTGGTAGCGGGAGTGGCCGAGCGCGTCCCGGGCCGCCTTCAGCGCCAGGCCGAGCGAGTCCTCACCGGCCGTGGGCCGCGGGTCGCGCACCCGGCGCTGCGCCACGCCGGTGATCCCCTCCAGGTCGAGGTCCGGTAAGTGGGCCGCCACCGAGGCGACCAGCTCCGGTGTGGACTGGATGCCGGGCGGCAGATAGGCGCCGAGCGCCTCGAAGCGGCTGGCGCGTGCGTCGAAGACCATCGTCATCTCTTTCACTTGCTCGCCGGCTGGCAGATCTTTTTCGCAGCGGATCCCTCGGCGGCGCGAGCGCGCTCGCCGGCGTTGCGAGGCCAGCCCTCATGGTGAAGTCGCCCAGCGGGCAGCGCCCTTGCTGCCCCTCCCCCGAGGCGACATGAGCATGTTACCTCACAGTATATGTCCGTGAGGTTACCAAGGGTTACTTTCGGACGTTCGCACGAGGGTGGGAACTCGCGGGGTTCTTCGAAGCGCCGGGCGTCCGCGCGGCGGTGTCAGCCCTCGACCGGCTCGATCCGGAGCAGGCCGAGCAGGTCCGCGCGGTGCAGCGCGGCGATCGGGTCGAGCAGGTCGGGGTGGCGCAGCAGCGGCGCGGCGTCGTGGTCGTGCTCGCCGGGGGCGGTCAGCCGGAAGGCGTCCCCGGCCAGCTCGGCGCCGTGCTCGGTGCCGGCCAGCGCGGCCACCGCCGCGGCCGCCAGCCGCGGGTCCGCCAGCAGACACGCGGCCCAGCTCACCACCGTCTCGTCCACCCAGGTCCGCCACGCCCAGTCGGCCAGCGCCTCGGGCCGGCCGTCGGCGCCGGTGAGCCGGTCCAACCGGCCGGCGCCACCGGGACCGAGCAGGTACAGCAACTCGACGTCCAGACCGGTCGGGTAGCGCAGCGCCGCGGCGACCGTGGCGGCCTGCCGGGCCTGGGCCTCGGCCAGCGCCCGGCTGAGCGCACCGTGCGGCGCCGGGTAGGCGGACAGCAGCCACCGGGTGGCCGTGCTTATGACGGGTGAGAGATCAGTGGACATGGCGAACCGTCTTTCAGACCTGCTCGCCTTCCGTTACTGCCCGTGCATGATCGGCCCGCGAGCGCCGGGCGCGCCGACGGCGCGCGGCTGCCCAGGGTACGTGGCCGTCACGGGCGGGCGGCCGGACCGGCGGCATGACCCGCGTCACGGTCCGGCCCGGCACCTGCCGATCACCGCGGGTGATCAGTCCTTCCGGCCGCGTCCGCTGACGAAGTCACGCGCCCGGTCGACCAGCCCGACACCAGGCGCCAGCAGCTTGCTGGCGGTCGGCGTGGTGGGCACCGCCGGGTGCGGCCGGGTGGGTGCCATCGCCTTGGCCCGCCGGATCTTGTCCCCCAGGTCCGTCAGCATCGCCGGCGGACACGCCTCGCGCAGCGCCGGGAACAGCCGCTCCTCCTCGTCACCGATGTGCTCCGTCACCTGGTCCATCAGCTGCTGGAGCAGCATCGGGAACTCGGCGTCCTTCGGGGTCATCGGCTCCAGCCGCTTCAACAGCTTCTCGATCCTGGCGTGGTCCGCGATCTCCTTGTCCGCGAGCTGCGCGCCGCCCTCGACGTGGTCACGAACCGCGGGGTAGAGGTACTGCTCCTCCGCGACCGCGTGGCGCACCAGCTCGATGGTCACCTCGTCGACCATGCCGCGCAGCGCCAGGTCGCTGGTCGGCATCTCCTCGATGCCGGAGAACATCCGCTCGACCTCGCGGTGGTCGGCCATCAGCTCGTCGATCGCATTCCCGCCGTGTCCCATGCCTTCGCCCTTCCGTCCTGCTCCTCGCCGGGCCGTTCCCGGGTGGGGGCGATGCATTCCCGCCGCGCGTCCCGGCGTCCACGGGCCGCCCGCACGCCACCCGGCCGGCGGTACGGCCTCGGGATGCGGCCGGCCGGCGCGAGCGGCCCGCTCGCGGCGTCGGCCGGAGCACCCACGGCCCGGGATCGCCCACCCCACCGACCGACCGTTTCGCGCTGCTCGCCCTGGCCGCCTCGGCCAGCCGGCCCGCGCCCGTGTCAGCCGGCCGGCGTGTCGCGGATCAGGCTGCGCTCGCGGACCAGGTCGTCGTGGATCTCCGGCTGGTCGGGGTCACAGGCCTCCAGCGCGTCCTCGACGGCGGCCGGTGCCTCGGCCCGGCGCCCGAGCAGGCGCAGCGCGCCGGCCGACTCGGGCGTCCCAACTGCCGCCCTGCTGAAGGGCGAGGGCCCACAGCGGGTCGTGCAAGCCGTGCCGCCCGGCGGCCCGCGACTTCGAGCGGGTCGAGGCCGGGCGCGTCAGGCAGGGCGAGCAGCCGGAACGTCCGGGCCCGGGCCGGGGTGAGCGGGTCGTGGGAGAGCGCGAGGGCCGGCTCCACCGCGCCCGGCGGGCAGGCGAGTTCGGCCGACCTGGTCCGCTCGTCGGCCGCCCGGGCGGCCCGGGCCTGCTGGGACAACGGGCGGGTCCGGCGGGTTCATGGACCGGACCCGGGCCGCCGTCCACCGCGACTGGTATCCAGCGGAAGGAGAGCGGGCCTCCGGATGCTGTCACCGACGGCTCCGCCTAACGTCGTTGGTGAGAACGCGCGTCGTTGGCGGGAACGAGGGAGAGGCGGAGCGCATGGAGGTCGACGAGCCCCGGCGGTGTGACGACGTCCCGGACGCCGAGTTCGTCCGGCGCTGGCGGAAGGCGGTGGACGACCACCTGCCGCCGACCAAACGCTCGCTGCTGGTGACCTGGATCGCCTTCGGCACGACCTTCGGCACCACACGGCTGATCACGCACGGCATCCGGGGCGGCTGGCTGCCCTGGGGGAACGTCTCGGCGGGCGGCAGGCACCTGCACCACTACAACTTCGGCATCGCCGCACTGGCCGGCGTGGGGCTGATCGCGGTGCGAGGCGACCGGCAGGCCGTCGGGCATCCCGCGGTCGCCGCCGGCTACGGGATCGGCTCGGCGCTGATCGCCGACGAGTTCGCCCTGCTGCTGGACCTGCAGGACGTGTACTGGGCGAAGGAGGGCCGGGTCAGCGTGGACGTGGCCCTCGGGATCCTGGCGGCGCTCGGTACGTACCTGACCGCCGCGCCGTTCTGGCACGAGGTCGTCCGGATCACCCACCAGAGCGCCCTGCGGCAGCTGGGCGCCAGGTGAGCGGGTGAGCACCGGCTGGCCGGTGCATGACGCCACGTCAATCCGACTCCCGGCACGGAATGCGAGCCGGTGGACCGCCCAGCGGCCGGCCGGGAGCAACGGAGCGGTGAGCCACTGAACTCGGTCGCCGGCGTCCTCACCCTGGTGCGACAGCCAGGTGAGGGCGCCGGCTCGACGCGGCATGTTCATGGCTTTCGCCGAAGAGTACCGTCGATACTCTCAGGGGGCCACGCTTCAGCGCCTGGAGGACGTGATGCCCGCGATCCGTCGGTACGCGATCACCTTCCCGGGGACACCGGGGACGCACGCTCCGCCACGTGTGGTGATCGTGCACCTGACCACCCGCACCGGATTCGACGGCCAGCCCGTGTACGCGGACGACTCCGGTACGTTCCTGGTCCACATCAGGGACGGCAGGATCGCGGAGCCCCTGGCCGATCAACCGGGCCCCAACCGCACCCAGTGTCTGCACGCCGAACCACTCCCGTAGCGCCCGCGCCCGGCACCTCCGACGAACGGGGCAGCCGCGGGGACACACCCCGGAGCGGTCGGGCGGGCGGCGTGGAAGCGTCCCCCCGCCCGACCGCGTGTTCAGATCGCCGCCCCCAGCAGGTCGACGAGGTCGTCCGCGTGCTCCTCTTCCTCCTCCAGGATCGACTCGATCAGCCTCCGGGTGGTCGGATCGTGGTTCCCCAGCCACCGGGCGATCTCTTGGTACGAGGAGATGACGATCCGCTCGGCGAGCAGGTTCTGCTCCAGCATCGCCTTCAGGTCGTGGTCCGCCGGCGTGGTGTACTCGGTGTGCGCCCGCCGGGCCAGGCTGGTCGGATCGAAGTCGGGCTGACCGCCCAGCTGGGAGACCCGTTCGGCGGCCCGCATCGCGTGCGCCATCTCCTGCGCGGCGTGCTCGGTGAACTCCGCGGCGACCTGCGCGCGGTCGATCCCGGTCGCGGAGATCGCGTGCCGGGTGTAGCGCAGCCAACACACCACCTCCGTGGCGACCACGTCGTTCAGCACCGAGATCACCTTCTCCTGGTCCAGGCCGTAGGTCTCGGTGACCGGGCCCTGCGCCATCTTCTGCCGGGCCTCATCCCGGATCCTGCTGACGTCCAGCACGAAATCGTCGCCTGCCACACGCACTCCCCACTCGAACGGGCCGATTGCCCCCGCACGCCTTCCACCGGCAGGGCGATCCGACACCCGTGGCCCGCTCCGGCCACCGGTTCGCAGTACCGGCCGCCCGGCGCCACCGCGCTCAGTCGGCGTACTCCGGGGCCATCGCGATCACCGAGAACAGACCGCCCTGCGGATCGTGCAGGCTCGCGATGCGGCCGTACGGGGAGTCCTCGGGCGCGACCGCTACCTCGCCGCCCAGCTCGACGGCCAGCCGGGTGGTCTCGTCCGCGTCGGTGACCGCGAAGTAGATGTGCCAGTGCGGCCACTTGAGCGGCTCGTCGGCCGCGCCGGTGGCGCCCCCGCAGATCGCGGCGGTGCTCCGGCCGTCGATCCGGAGCACCACCCGGTCGTTCTCGTAGCGGACCTCGTACCTGGTCTGGTCACGGCGGTCCCACTCGAAGACCTGGCCGTAGAAGACCGCGGCCTGGAAGGCGTCCCGGGCACGCAGCTCGGCCCAGACCGGCGCGCCCGGCCGGCGGAGCGGGCGCGGGCGGCCGGCCCGGCCCTGCCACAGGCCGAAGACCGCCCCCTCCGGGTCGGCCACCAGGGCGACCCGGCCGGCGCCCGGAAGGTCGAGCGGGCCGACCGCGATGGTGCCGCCGCTGTCCCGGACCAGCGCGGCGGTCCGGTCCGCGTCCTCGGTACCGAAGTAGGTCGTCCAGGCGACCGGCAGCTCGAAGCGGGCCGCGATCTGCACGATCCCGGCCACCAGCCGGCCCCCCACGGTGGCCAGCGCGTGCGGGCCCACGCCACCCGGACCGGGCCGGAAGCGCCAGCCGAGCAGCGGCCCGTAGAACGCCTGCAGCGCCGCGATGTCGTGCCCGCTCAGGCTCACCCACGAGGGAGCCGCCGGCACGTTTCGCACCAGCGGGTCGGTTCCTGCCATCGCTGCCTCCGGGTCGCACCACCGGGCCACCGGGCAGCTGCCCGCGGATCCCGATTTCCATGCAAACCGACGCACGGCCGAGCCGCACCCGGCGCGGCCGATTGGCGTCCGGGCCGGCCCCGCGCTCCGGCGGGTACTCGGCCGGGCGGCGGCCGGACTCCGGTGCGCCCGCGGCGCCCCAATTCACCCGGGTGGCGGACGACGGCGCGCCCGCCCCACCGCTTCCCGGCGTACCGTGGGCAACCCCGGTACCGGCCCGGCGGGGCCGGCAGGCGGGTGATGGCGATGGAGGAACGGGGCTTCGGCAAGCTCCTCGCGACGCTGCTGGAACAGGCCCACGAGACGGCCCCCGGCGAGCTGGCCGCGCTGATCCGGCGGGGAGCCCGGGCGATGGGCCTCAGCGACGCGTCGGTCTTCCTCGCCGACGTCCAGCAGCTGCGGCTGGTCCAGCTGCCCGACGGCCCCGCCCCACCCACTCCCCCGGAGCGGGCCGCCGCCCTGCCGATCGACGGCACCCTGGCCGGCTGGGCCTACCGGACGATGTCGATGCGGCTGAGTTCGAGCCCGGAGCTGGTGCTGTGGCTGCCGCTGGTCGACGGCATCGAACGGATCGGGGTGCTGCGGATCGCGGCACCCGCGGTGGACGCCGCCACCGTCGCGCAGTGCCAGGCGCTGGCCTCCTTGGTCGCGCTGACCGTGGTCTCCAAGACCGACTTCAGCGACGTGATCCTGCAGACCGTGCGCAGCCGCCCGATGAGCCTCCAGGCGGAGCTGGCCTGGGCGTTCATGCCGCCGAGCACCCTGGGCACCCGGCAGGTCAGCTCCAGTGCCGTGCTGGAACCGGCCTACGAGATCGGCGGCGACGCCTTCGACCACTCGCTGACCGACGGCCGGCTGCACCTGACCGTCGTCGACGCGATGGGCCACGACCTGCTGTCCGGGCTCTCCTCCGCCGTGGCACTGGCCGGCTGCCGGTCCACCCGCCGGGGCGGCGGCGGGCTCGTCGACATCACCACCGCGGTCGACGAGGCGCTCACCCGCTGGGTCCCCGACCGGCCGCTCACCGGCGTCTTCGCCGATCTCGACATCACCGGCGGCGAACTGACCTGGGTCAACCACGGCCATCCCCCGCCCCTGCTCATCCGCCACCAACGGGTGGTCCCGGGTGCCCTCACCCGCCGGTCCCAGCTCCCGCTGGGCCTCGGACCGGGCTACGACAGCACACCCAGCACCGTCCACCACGCCCAGCTCGAACCCGGTGACCGGATCCTCATCCACACCGACGGCGTCACCGAAGCCCACTCGGCCAGCGGTGAGTACTTCGGCGAACCGCGGTTGATCGACACCATCGTCCGAGCCACCGCCGCCGGCGAACCCGCCCCCGAGGCACTGCGCCGGCTCGTCCACGCCATCCTGGACCACCAACACGGCCGCCTGAACGACGACGCCACCATCCTGCTCGCCGAGTGGCACCCCCACCCGCCCGAGCCGCCGTCCACCGGCGCCGCACCCGGCTGAGACGTCGACCCAGGAGCGGCGGACGGGCCGGCCTCCGGTCACACCCGCCGGACCGCCGTCGCACGGTCCCGGATCTCACGGTCGGTCATGTCGTCCTTCCGCTAACGGCGTTGGGGCACGCCACCGGATGCTGGCCGCCCGGCGCGACGCGGGTCGCGCGGCATGGCCGACCACCGAAGGGGCAGACGCCCGACATCGCATCCGCCGGGAGGCGGCGGAGCCGTCCGCCAGGAGGACCCATGGCACAGGTGGAGGAGTCGATCGAGGTCGCGGTGCCGGTCACGGAGGCCTACCAGCAGTGGACCCGGTTCGAGGAGTTCCCGCGCTTCATGGCCGGCGTGGAGCGGATCGACCGTCCGGCACCGGAGTTGACCCACTGGGTGGTCAGGGTCGCCGGTGCGGTACGGGAGTTCGACGCGCGGATCACCGAGCAGCTCCCCGACGAGCGGATCGCCTGGACCGCGGTGGCCGGCGAGCCGCACCAGTCCGGGGTGGTCACCTTCCACCGGATCGACCCGAACCGGAGCAGGGTGATGCTTCAACTGGACTACGCCCCACAGGGGTTGGTCGAGACCGTGGGTGACGCGCTGGGCTTCGTCCAGCGGCAGGTCATCGACGACCTGAAGTGCTTCAAGGACTTCATCGAGTCCCGGACCACCGGGGCGGGCCCGGCCTGATCGCCCGGGCCCTCGTCCCGGGCAGCCGGGGCGGCCCCGCCGCCGGACGACCCCGTGGCCGGCCACCGCGGTTCAGGGGCGGCCGTGGAGGTCCGTCGGTCGGCCGCCGTCCGGCGCGGGGGCCAGCCCGATCCGCGGCAGCGCGTACGGATGGCGCTCCCGCAGGTAGGCGATCAGCTCCTCCCTGATGTAGCAGCGGAGGTTGAAGGCGTCACCGCCGTCCCGGGCGGTCATCAGCGCGCGGACCACGATGGTGGAGGGCGTGGTGTCCACGATCTGGAAGGCGCTGCCCTGACCGTCCCACAGTTCGGTCTTGGCCAGCAGGGTTTCGAAGTGGGCGCGCAGGTCGGCCATCGGTGCGCTGTGGTCCAGGTGCAGCAGCGCGGTGCCGGTTATCCGGGTGTCGTTGCGCGACCAGTTCTCGAACGGCCGCCCGGCGAAGTAGGAGACCGGCATGACGATCCGCCGCTGGTCCCAGGTGGCGATGACCACGTAGGTGAGGGTGAGTTCCTCGACGGTGCCCCACTCGCCGCCGACCACGACGACGTCCCCGATCCGGACCATGTCGGCGAAAGCCATCTGGACGCCGGCGAACAGGTTGCCCAGGGTGCTCTGGGCGGCCACGCCCGCCACCACGCCGACCAGCCCGGCGGAGGCCAGCAGGCTGGTGCCCAGGGTCCGGACGGCGGGGAAGGTCATCAGCATCGCTCCCAGGGTGACGAGCGCGATGGCCGCCTGGCAGATCCGGCGCAGCAGCCCGGCCTGGGTGCGGACCCGCCGGACCCGGCTCGGGTCCTGGCGCCGCACCGAGAACCGCACGCTCGTGTCGATCAGCAACGCGACCAGCCGGGCCGCCAACCAGGCGCAGCTCGCCAGGGCGAGGAGCACCAGGAAGTGCCGCACCGCCCGCTGGGTCGCCGGGCCGAACCTCGCCCAGCTCTCGCCGCCGAGCAGCAGGCCGGAGGCGATGGCCAGTTGGAGCGGTCGGCGGCAGGCACGCAGCAGTGGAAGCGGCGTACGGGCGGGTTGCCGGGGCGCCAGCCGGCGTGCGGCGAACTCGGCTCCCCGGTTGAGCGCGAACGCCGCGACGATCGAGCCGGCAGCGATGACGAGCATGCGTAGGACGGCCCACAGGCCCACGACGGATCTCCCTCCACGAGTGCCGGACGGGCAGGTCACTCGGGACCGCTCCCGGCGGCGTCGGCGCACCGCCCGCGACGGACAGGGGCCGCGGCCCCGTCAGCGGGCTCGCCCTCGCCTACCCCGGGGTGGCCGGGCTACCCGCCCGGGATCCCGGCCGGGCGACGGCATCGGAGCGAGACCGCGGACGGTGTCACGCGGAGCGAGCGGATGGGAACAGGTCGTGCTGGCACTGGGGGCCGCCCCGCCCGGGGACCGGCGCGGTCGCGGCCCCGCCTGGGCCGCGACCGCCGAAGGACGCCGACCGGGCGCTCTTCACCCGGGGCCGCTCACCGGTGTCAGGTGTGCAGGACGTTGTTGCGACCGTCGTGACTGTCGGCCGCCTCGTCGTCGAACCAGTAGTCGCCGTGCGCGAGGTAGCGGAAGGCCACCCGCTCGTCCGCCGGCAGCACGATGCTGGCCGCCCGGGTGCCGTCGGGGCGGGCGGCGAACGGGTGGGCGCCGGGCCGCCAGTCGTTGAAGTCACCGACCACACTGGCTTCACCGGCCGGATGGCCGGCGGGCAGGACGAAGGTGACCTCGGTCCGGTTCTTGGTCCGAATACGCTCGAGCATGGAAATCGACTCCTTGGAGGTCGGGCGGCAGTTGCGCCGATCCTCACCCCCAGCCCGTCCGACGGCGCGCCGCGATGGGCCACCGGCGTCGGTCGTCACTCGAGCGGAGTAGCGGCGGGAACCCCGCGGGTCCGCCGGCTCACCCGGCGGGGAGCTCGTCGCACGGCCTGGTGGGACCCCGCCGTGCGGCCCGCGCCACGGGGACGCCCGGTCCTCACTCCTCGGCGAGGAGCGCGGTCCGCAGACCGTCCAGGATCCTGCTCAGCAGACGGGAGACGTGCATCTGCGAGATGCCCAGCTCATGGCCGATCCGGGCCTGGGTGAACTCGGCGCCGAAGCGCAGCGACAGGACGACCCGGTCCCGCTCCGGGAGGGCGGCGACCAACGGCTTGAGCGCCTCCAGGTTGAGCACGGTCTCGAAGGCCGACTCCTCGACGGTGAGCCGGTCGGCCAGGGTCTGGCCCTGCTCGTCGGCGCCCACGACCGGGGCGTCCAGCGAGCGGGCGGTCTGGGCGCGGGAGGCGACCAGCCCCTCGGTCACCTCCTGCTCGGGGATGTCGAGGTGGACCGCGAGCTCGGCCGCGGTCGGTGCCCGGTCCAGATCCTGTTCCAGTGCGTCGGAGGCCTTGGCCAGGGTCAGCCGCAGCTCCTGGAGCCGGCGCGGGACGTGCACCATCCAGCCGGTGTCGCGGAAGAAGCGCTTGATCTCACCGGTGATGGTGGGCAGCGCGAAGGTCGAGAACTCCACCTCGTAGCACGGGTCGTACCGGTCGATCGCCTTGATCAGGCCGATCGTGCCGACCTGGATGACGTCCTCGACCGGCTCGCTGCGGTGCCGGAACCGGCCGGCCGCGTACTTGACCAGCGCCATGTTCAACTCGACCAGCGTGCCGCGGACGTAGGAGTGCTCGGCGGTGCCCTCCTCCGCCGCGTGCAGCCGGGCGAAGAGCACCTTGGACAGTCCACGGGCGTCCTCGAGGCAGACCTTCGTCAGGTCGTCCGCCGAGATGCCCAGCCCGGCCGCGACTTCGACGAGGTCGTCCGTTCCGGTGATCGTGCGCGCCGCCCCGGGAACGGCCTCGGAGGCGTGGTCGAGACGCGCGGTGGATGACGCGACAGACGCTGCTGTGGCCGGCATGCTCTCTCCTTCGGGGACGGGCCGCTCGGGCGGATGCGGCAGTGGGACTGCCCGTGCCCGGTAATCCCTCGCCACACTCCTCTCATGTAGACAGACCTACAAGACCTCCATCGTTCCTTCGCATCTGGTCGCCACCCTCCGGCCCGACCACCGCCGCGGTCCCTACCGGCCGCCCGCCGTCGACCCGTAAGGTCGTTCCCGGGCACCGGACGCCGAAAGGCGGTGGCCCGACCGCAGCACCACACCACGGCCCAGAGGAGTCCCATGCACAACAGCGTCCCCGAAGGCCTCGGGGCGACTCCGCCCACCGTAACGGACCGGCTGAGCGTGCGGCTGCGCACCCGGAACAAGGTGGCCGTCGTCTCCCCCGCCGGCGAGCTGGACCACGACACCGTCAGCCTGCTCCGGGCGAGCCTCGACCAGGCTCTGGCCGCCGAGGGCGACCGGGTCGTGGTGGACTGCCGCGAACTGCTGTTCTGCGACTCGACCGGCCTCAACCTGCTGCTCACCACCCGTCTCAAGGCAGAGGCGGCCGAACTCGTCCTGGTCCTCGCCGGCCTTCGACCCACTGTCGCCAGGATGTTCGAGATCACCGGAACGGACACGGTCTTCGACATCCGGTCCGACGTCGGCGAGGCAGTCGCGCGGTGACCCGTTTCGGCGCGCTCGTCCCCCCGTGGTGGGAGGTGTCCGGCCGGGTTCGAGGGGCAGACGAGACCTGGGACGGTCCACCCGTTCCCCAAGACGACCGTCGGAGTGAGGACAGATGAGCGCGAGTGACCCCCGGACCACCGACCGGCCCGCGCTGCCCGGCCTGCCCGCCCACGGACAACTGCGCCGGCTGGCCCTCACCGGCACCACCGGCATCGTCGGCCGCTGCCGCGACCACACCCGCCAGGCCCTGCGGGACTGGGGCTGGCTCCCCACTCCCGACCCGGACCAGGCGGCCCGCGCCGACGACGTCCTGCTCATCGTCTCCGAGCTGGTCACCAACGCCTGCCAGCACGCCGACGGCCCGGACCAGCTCGTCCTCCACGCCACCGACCGCCTGCTGCGCATCGAGGTCCTGGACCGCGCCCCCGGCACACCCACCCGACACGTGCCGCACGTCCCCGGCCGGCCCGGCGGGCACGGCCTGCACACCGTCGCCCTGCTGGCCAGCCGCTGGGGCAGCGCGCCCCGCCCCGACGGCCGCGGGAAGACGGTCTGGGCCGAGATCGACCTCCCACCCGCCTGACCCCCGCCCGCCGTCCACCCGGCGGGGGGACACGCCAGGAGAAGCCGCTGCCGGGACGGTCCGTCCCGGCATGAACCGCCGTCGCGCGGGCAGGCGCACCGACGCTGACGAACCGGCACTTCGGAGAGGGGCACGCCATGACCGACACCGTCGAGCACCGCACCTCGGGGCGGCTCGCCGGGCCACTGCCACGCACGCTGCGCCTCGTCCTGCGCTACCGCGCCGACGACCCCTTCGCCGTCTCCCTGCACTTCGCCGGTCCGGCGCGGCTGGGAGCCGGCCTGGTGGTCGAGGACGGCGGCGCGGTGGACGACGGGCCGCGGTGGACGGTCGGCCGCGCCCTGCTCGACACCGGTAGCCGGCAGCCCGCCGGCCTGGGCGACCTACGGGTGCGGCCGATGCGCGACGAGACGGTCCGGCTCGAGTTCCACGCGCCGGACGGGGTCGCGGCGTTCCACCTGCGCGGCAGCGATCTGCGCGGGTTCCTCGCCGCCACCTACCGCCTGGTGCCGCCCGGCACCGAGAGCGACCGGATCGACTGGCCGGACACCGCCGAGGAGTTCGCGGGCCGGCTGTTCTAGGTGTACTCGGTCATGAGGTCGCTGACAGCCGGCTGACCGGGGGCTGACCGCCGGGCCGCTCAGACCTCACGGCCCTCACCGCCGTCCGCGACGAACGCGTCCAGCGTGCCGGTCAGCTGCTCCAGCCGGGTGCGCAGGTCGACGGCCTGCGCGGCGGTGAGGCCGGTCGAGGCGGCGATCTGCCGCGGGATCCGCTCGGCCGCCCCACGCAGCGCCTCGCCCTCCGCGCTCAGCCGGACGATCACCAGGCGTTCGTCCTGCGCGCTGCGCTCGCGCCGCACCAGGCCGGCCGCGTCCAGCCGCTTGAGCAGCGGGGAGAGCGTGCCGGAGTCGAGCCGCAACAGCTCGCCCAGCCGCTTGACGGGCAGGTCGCCGCGTTCCCAGAGCACCAGCATGACCAGGTACTGCGGATAGGTCAGGCCCAGCTCGCCCAGCAGGCGCCGGTAGACGCGGTCGAAGGCCCGGGCGGCGGCGTGCACCGCGAAGCAGACCTGGATGTCGAGCTGGAGCAGGTCGCCGTCGTCGGGCCAAGCCGGTTCCGTGGACGGCTGCTGGTGTCGGGGGTTCGCTGGGGCCATGCGCTCCAGAATACAACTTGATTGCCAGCCATTAGATTGCGCGCAACTCGATTGTGTGCAACGATTCTGCTGCGGCCGGGACGGACCCCCCGGCCGCCCGGGCGAGCGCTCCCCTCGCATCCGCCCGAGGACCTGACGACGACGGACGAAGGACGATTCCGATGGATGCGCTGTACACTGCCGCCGCTACCGCCAACGGCCGGGAGGGTCGCACGGTCAGCTCCGACGGCCGGCTCGACCTCCAGCTCGCGTTCCCCGAGGCGCTGGGCGGCAACGGCAACGGCACCAACCCCGAGCAGCTCTTCGCCGCCGGCTACGCGGCGTGCTTCGCCAGCGCGCTCGGCGCGGTGGGCCGGGCGGCGAAGATCGACACCAAGGACGCCTCGGTCACCGCCGAGGTCAGCATCGGCAAGGACACCGACGGCGGCTTCGGCCTCGCGGTGACCCTGCGGGTCGAGCTTCCCGACGACCTGCAGGGCGAGCAGGGCCGCGCCCTGGTCGAGCAGGCGCACGCGTACTGCCCGTACTCGAAGGCCACCCGCGGCAACATCGAGGTCACCCTCGTCGTCGAGTAGCCTCGGGCCCGGCCGCGGGGGGGGGGGGGGGGGGGGGGGGGGGGGGGGGGGGGGGGGGGGGGGGGGGGGGGGGGGGGGGGGGGGGGGGGGGGGCGCGGGGGGGGGGGCGGGGGGGGGCGGGGGGGCGCGGCGGGGGGGGGCGCGCCCCGCCCCCCCCCCCCCCCCCCGCCCCCCCCCCCCCGCCCGCCCCCCCGCCCCCCCCCCCCCCCCCCCCCCCCCCCCCGGCCCGCGGTCCTTCAGTCCAGCTCGTACTCGAAGGTGTAGGGCACCACGGTGTCGCCGGGCCGGGAGACGAAGCCGCCCGTCCCGCGCAGCCCGGTCAACGCGGCCGTCCCCGACCCGGGGACCACCTCGAACGTGCAGTGCACGCTGCCGTCGGCCTCGAAGGTGCCGCGCTGTTCCGCCACGAAGCCGCCCTCCCGACCGTCGAGGCGGCCGGCCAGCAGCTCCAGGCCGGTGAAGGTCCCGGCCTTCTCCGTGACGTAGGCGATGGTGTACTCGCAGCTGGTGACCCCGGCCTCGATGCCGCCGGAGAAGTGGTTGGTGACGGAGGCACGGGCGAGCCGCGGGCTCGCCTCGGCACCGCCGACGGCGTGCTCCTGCCAGTCGGCGGAGCGGAAGCTGCCGGTGGTCCGGATGGGCATGTGACTGGTCCTCTCGATCGGCCCCCGGCTGCTCCGGACGGCCCGGGACCAGCTTCACCGGCATACCTGACACCTGCTGTCAGGTATGCCCCGACGACCGGTCACAATGGCCCGGTGCGCGCCGATCGGCTCCTCGCCCTGCTCCTGCTGCTCCAGAACCGCGGCCGGCTGACCGCCCCCGAACTCGCGGCGGAGCTGGAGGTCTCGGTCCGCACGGTCTACCGCGACGTCGAGGCGCTCGGCGCGGCGGGTGTCCCGGTGATCTCGGACCGCGGGCCCGCCGGCGGCTACCGCCTGCTGGACGGCTACCGCACCCGGCTCACCGGGCTGACCGACGCCGAGGCCGGCTCGCTCTTCCTCGCCGGCGCCCCCGGACCGGCTCGTGACCTGGGCTTCGGCGCGGTGCTGGCCACCGCGCAGCTCAAGCTGCGGGCCGCGCTGCCGGGCGAGTTGGCCGAGCGGACGCAGCGGATCCAGGACCGGTTCCACCTCGACGCCTCCGCCTGGTTCCGGGAGGCCGACCCGGTCCCCCACCTCACCCGGCTCGCCCGGGCGGTCTGGGACCAGCGCGTGCTGCGGACGCACTACCGCCGCTGGCGCGGCGAGGTGCACCGCGAGCTGCGGCCGCTCGGCCTGGTGCTCAAGAGCGGCATCTGGTACCTGGTCGCGCAGACCGCCCGGCCGGATCCGGAGGAGAACATCCACAGCTACCGGGTGTCGCGCTTCCTGGCCGTGGACGTCACCGCGGAGTGCTTCGACCGCCCACCCGGCTTCGACCTGGCCGCCCACTGGGCGGACTCCGCCGACCGTCTGACGGCCGCGCTGCACCAGCAGACCGCGCGGCTGCGGCTCTCCCCGCAGGGCCGGCGGCTGTTGCCCGCCCAGTTCGGCGCGGCCGGCGGCCGGGCCCTCGCCACCGCCGGACCGCCGGACGAGGAGGGCTGGGTCGAGGTGGACCTCCCGGTCGAGTCCACCGCCGTCGCGGTCGGCGACCTGCTCCGGCTCGGCACCGAGGCCGAGGTCCTGGCCCCGCCCGAACTCCGCGCGGCCCTCGCCCACACCGTGACCACCCTGGCCGCCCGCTACGGCGCCTCGCCGGCATGACGCCCGGCCCGGAAGGCGACGGAGCGGCCCGCACCGAACGAGGGCATCGGGGCAGCGCCCGGCGCGGGGCCGACCGCCCGACACGCCCGTTCGGCGGCCGGCCCGTGGTCAGTAGCCGGCGGCGCCACCGCGCGGGGTCGTCACGACGGTGCGGTAGCGGTCCGGGGTGACGATCGTCCGGAGGACCGGGTCGACGCGCAGGATGACCGGAGCGATCCGGTACGGCGAGTCCGACTCCCACAAGGGCAACGCCTGCTCGATGACCTCCCAGGCCCCCTCGGTGTCGCCCGCGGCGACGAGGGCGCGTGCGCGGTCCAGGGCCTGCTGGAACGCGGGCGCTTCGGGCAGTACCGGCGGTACGTAGCGTGCCGCGCGCGACACGAGGACGTCGAGCTCGGCGCGGGCAGACGCTCCCGGTGTCGGCGCCGAATCCGGCTCGGACGCCGCGTCGGCCGGCGGCAGACAGTCGGCGAACCAGCGGGCGACGTACCCAGGGCCCTGGTGCGCGCAGTCCCGCCACACGTTCAGGCACAACGGGATGAGCTCGGCCCGCAGGTGCACCTCGTCCACGGATCCCAGGATCCGCTCGTCGAGTACGTTGTTCCGGATGAAGCTCTCCGCCGGCGCTCCCGGCTCGGTGAAGCTCATCAACAACGCGGTGAGGTACGGGGCGAGCGCGGAACCCTTGGCATGTGCGGCGTGCAGGCTGGCCTGAGCCGCTTCGACGTTGCCGGCCAGCGCCTGGCGACGTCCCTCGGCGAGCAGTTCGTCCGCCCCGTCGGGGTGGACCGGGCGGCCTTCCTGGCCGCTGAACTCCTCGAAGGTCTGCCGCGCGTTGGCCACCAGCGCGCCGAAGCTGGGGTGCGGCTCAGGCTCCTCCCCGCTGCTGGCCATCCACAAGCACGCGGTCCATTCGCCGTCCGGTCCGACGAGGCTCGCGTCGAGCAGCCAGTAGTCGCCGTCGGCGGGCCCCGACACGAGGAGACAGGACCTGAGCTGCCGCGCGAGGTCCTCGTCGGCCGACCAGAAGTCGTAGAGCTCGGGCTCCACTTCCGGGAGCCAGCCGACCTCGTCCACCGTCAGCAGCTCGTAGAGCAAGGGGTCGATGTTGCGCCAACCGTTGCTGGCGAGCAGGAAGTTGCGGTAACTCGGCGGCAGTCGGACGCCGATGCGCTCCTCGGCCGCGCGGACCGCCTCCTCCGCGGCCGGCTCGTAGCCGAGCCATCGGTTCTCCAGCTGGACGTCGTCGAAATCGGCCAGCTCCTCTTCGTCGGCCACCCGTAGGTAGTCGTCGCTGTAGCCACGCAGGAACTCCTGCCATTCGGGCAGGGTCACCGGTACGGACTGCCTCATGTTCGCTCCGTTGTCCATCGGCTTGGACGCCTTCGTCACCGTTGATGGAGGACACGGCCGGACGGAGCGGCCCGGTTCACGGACAGCTGCTGGACCGAACCGCCCACGGGGACGGACCGGGGTTCCCCGGGCTACGCCCCCGCCGCCACGACCCTGAGCTCGCCGAGCGATTCCCGGATGTAGTGCGCGAACTCCTGTTCGTCGTCGGCGCTGATCCAGCGCTCGAACGCGACCTTGAAGACGGCGACCCCGGTCTCGGCCGCCAGACTCGCGCCCGGCTCCGCGACACCGCGCCGGCGCAGCGCCTGGGTGAGCGCCGCGGACAGGGCCGCGAGCTTGCTCAGCTCGCGCTCCTGCAGCTCCGCGTTGGCGGCGATGACGGCCTGACGCTGTCGGGCGAACTCGTGGCGCTCCTGGAACTCGGCGGAGACCGCGAGGAGGGCCGCGGCCACGACGTCGATCGGCGCGGCGGAGCCGGGCGCGGCGTCGGCGGCGCCCACCAGGAGCTCCTGCAGTTGGCCCGAACCGGCGAAGAGGACCTCGCGCTTGTCCGCGTAGTGCCGGAAGAACGTCCGCTCCGTCAGGCCCGCCCGCTTGGCGATCTCCGCCACGGTGACCTGCTCGAAGCCGCGCTCCAGGTACAGCTCCAGTGCCGCCCGCGCGAGGCGGCCGCTTGCGTTCGGCTCCCATCGACCCATGACCGAATTCTAAGTGGATGACATTGACTGACATCAGAGGTACTGTGATGACAGTTGCTGACATCGATCCGCCCCGCCTTCGGACGGGTTCCACGCGTCCCGGCGAGGAGGGCGGTCGACTGAGTTGGAGGTCCTTCTCATGCGCGTCTTCGTCACCGGAGCGTCCGGCTGGATCGGCTCCGCCGTCGTTCCCGAACTCATCGCCGCGGGGCACACCGTCGTCGGGCTCGCCCGCTCCGAGACCTCGGCCGCCGCCCTGACCGCGGCCGGGGCCGAGGTGACCCGCGGCACCCTCGACGACCTCGACACCCTGGGCAGCACGGCGGCCGCGTCCGACGGCGTGATCCACCTCGCGTTCAAGCACGACATCGCCTTCACCGGGGACTTCCAGGGCGCCGCCGACGCGGACCGCCACGCCATCGAGACCGTCGGCGAAGCGCTCGCCGGTTCCGACCGGCCCTTCGTCATCGCCTCCGGGACGCTCGGAGTCTCGCCGGGGCGAGTGGCCACCGAGCAGGACGGCCGAGGTCTCGACTCGCACGCGGTCCCGCTGATCGGCGACTCCAACGCGCGCCTCTCGAACGCGCAGCTGACACTCGCCCTCGCCTCCCGCGGCGTCCGCTCGTCCGTCCTGCGGCTCCCTCCGACCGTGCACGGCGACGGCGACGGCGGCTTCGTGGCCCACCTGGTCGGCATCGCCCGTGCCAAGGGCCTCTCCGGCTACCTCGGCGACGGGTCCAGCCGCTGGCCCGCCGTCCACCGGCTCGACGCCGCTCGCCTGTTCCGCCTCGCACTGGAACAGGCCCCGGCCGGATCGGTGCTGCACGCCATCGCCGACCAGGGCGTCCCGATCCGCAGCATCGCCGAGGTGATCGGCCGCCACCTCGGCCTCCCCGTGGCCGCGGTCCCCGCCGAGCGGGCGGACGAACACTTCACCTGGCTGGCCCGACTCCTGGCGGCCGACAGCCCGGCGTCGAGCACGCTCACCCGCGAGCTCCTCTCCTGGCAGCCCGTCCAGCCGGGGCTCGTCGACGACCTCGACCAGGGCCACTACTTCCGCGACGCCGCTCAGCACGGGGCCCAGGCGCACTGAGCAACGGCGTTCGGCCGGGGTCCACAACCAGACCCCGGGGGCGCACCGGCTCGGTGCGCCCCCGCAGGCGGTCGCCGGCCGGTCCCAGCCGGGGCCGACCACGGCCGGGCGTCATCCCGTCGGACCGTCACCTCGTCGGTGAAGGGGGTGTACTGGCCGTCCACCTTGGCCCGGATCTTGACGCGGTAGTCCGCCTCCGGCTCCTCGACGACGGCCTTCGGGCCGCCCTGAAGATCACCCGTGGCCGCGCGGGCGATAGAGTGCCGCCCTGACCTGAACAGACGGTCACCGGGGGGAAGTCACGCATGAGCGTCATCTTGTTCAATCTCACGACCGCAGCCCTGATGGTGCTGATGTTCAAGTGCGGCATGGCCCTGATCGGCCCGGACACGATCGGTCGCCGACCGCTGCCGTGGGCCGCGGTGGGGCTGACCGCACTCGCCGTGGCCGCGGTGGTCCTCCAGCTGAGCTGGTCCGGTGCGATGGCGGCCCTCGACAGCGACCCGAGCAAGTCCGGCTGGTGGCGCGTGCTGACCGCCACCTTCATGCAGAACGGCGGGGTCTCCGGCGCCCTCTGGAACATCGTCACCCTGGCTGCGGTCGCCGCCCTGGCCCAGTGGTTCTGGGGTGGTCCGGCGATGGTGGGCCTGTTCCTGGCGGGCATCGTCCTCCCGCAGCACATCGACTCCCTCTTCGGTGACAGCAGCCGGAGCACCGATCCCCGCAACTTCGCCGGGAGTTCCGGAGCGACCTACTTCCTGGCCGCCACTCTGGCCGCCGGCCTGCTGGTGCGCGCCACCAACCGTTCGGAACGGCTGCTCGCCCTCAGCGTGCCGCTCGTCGGCCTCGCCCTGTGGGTGGCCCAGAGCAACGGGCACGGACTCGTGAGCGTCTACGGTCTCGGACTCGGCCTGGCGGCTCTCCCGCTGCGCGCCCGCACCGCTCGCGGGGCCGGGAGGACGCCCGACGGGGCACCGGGCGAGCAGCTCGGCCAGGAGGCCTAGGTTCTGTCCGGCGGATCTTGCCGGACAGGCCCTACCTAGCACCGCGTCGGACGTGGTGCCGGTCAGCCATCGCCGTCTCTTCTGCCGGCTGCGGGACCGACGGGCACGGGATCAGGGCCCGGCCGGGCGCCGGGCCGCCGCGAAGGCGCGGAAGCGGCGGGCCTGCGGTGGCAACGGGTGGTCGCGGCGCCAGGTGAGGCCGGTGGTGCGGTAGGCGTCCGGGGTGGACAACGGGAGCAGGTGGATGCCCGGGTGGCCGACGGCGGCGTTGGCCGGGACGAGCGCCAGCCCCTGCTGCGAGGCGACCGCCGCCACGATCTCGGCGACCGTGCCCGCCTCCCCGGCCACGGGGGCGGTCAGACCGGCCCGGTCGAAGATCCGGCAGGTGATCTCGCGCAGGCCGACGTCCTGGCGCATGATGACGAACCGCTCGTCGACCAGATCGGTCAGTTGGAGCGCGCGGGCCGCCGCGCTTGCGATGAGCGGATGACCGGCGGGGACGGCCAGCAGCAGCGGCTCCTGGCCCAGCGGCAGCCAACCGTACCCGGGCGTGGAGGGCTGCGGACTCGTGATCGCGAGCTCCGCCGAGCCGTCTCCCAGCAGGTCCAGCACGCCGACGGCGGAGTCCTGGCGCACCCGGACGGGGGCGTCCGGCGACTGCCGCCGGTAGGCCTCCAGTACCTCCGGCACCAGCCAGCCGCCCAGCGAGTGCGCGTACGCCAGGCGGAGCGGATCCGCCGGGGGCGGGAGCAGCGCGGCCATCTGGTCCCGCGCGGACTCCAGCTCCTCCAGCGCGCGGCGGGCGTGCCGCCGGTAGATCCGGCCGGAACGGTTGAGCCGCAGCCGGTTCCGGTCCCGGTCGAAGAGCGGTGTGCCGAGCTGGTGTTCCAGGCGCCCGATCGCCCGGGAGAGGGTCGGCTGGGTGGTCCCGACCAGGGCCGCCGCGTCGGTGACATGCTCGGTCTCGGCAACGGCCAGGAACCAGCGCAGTTCTTCCGTGATCACCCTGACATTATGCGCGCGGCGCATGATCCGTCGTCGGGAAGGGCATTTCCGTCCGCCCGGCGGCGCGGGCGAAGCTTTCCCCGGACACCACACCGATCCCGTACCACGGAGGTTTAGACATGTCTGACGAACCGACCACCTTGAGCACCGAGGAGCGCATCGCCATGGCGGACCGGTTCCGCACCGGTCTGGTGACGGCGGACTGGGAGCTGATCCGCTCGCTGCTCGCCGAGGACGCGGTCTGGACGCTCCCCGGCGACAACCGGATCTCCGGCACCGTCCGTGGCGCCGAGGCCATCATCGAACGGCTCCGCCTGATCGCCGGCTACGGCGTGAACTTCGACTTCCAGCGGACGCTGGTCAGCCGGGACAACTTCGCCCTGTCGCTGCACAACACGGCCGTACGCGACGGACGCGTGCTCGACGAGTACCTGGCCACCGTGTGCTTCCTGCGCGGCGGCCGGATCGGCGCGATCGAGACGTACTTGTCGGACGTCCCGGGGATGAACGCGTTCTTCGTCTGACGACCACCGGCACCGGACAGGCCTGCGGCGAACGCGCACCGACGCGAGCACCGCCGACCGTCCGTCAGCACGTCCGCCACCACCGGGCTGAGGCCGTCCCCCGCCGCCCGGTGACCGGCAAGCCGCACACCGCCGTGGGCACCGCCGTCCCGGCCGCCAACATCGCGACGCGGCCGGGGCGGCGGCCACGTGATCAGGCCAGAGCCGCCTCGATCAGGTCGGCGGCCTTGGCCGCGCCGCCGCCCGCGCGCACCTCGCGGCTGATCTCGGCCAGCCGGGCCGCCACCGCCGGGTCACCGGTCAGTTCCAGCACGGCGGAGCGCAGCGCCTCGGCGGTGGCCTCCGCGGTGTCCAGCCGGCGCCCCACGCCCAGCTCGACCAGCCGGTCCGCGTTGCCGAACTGGTCGGCGGCCTGCGGCACCGCGACCATCGGCAGCCCGCAGTACAGGCCCTCGCTGCACCCGCCCATCCCGGCGTGGGTCACGAAGGCGTCCGCCTGCTGGAGCACGGCGAACTGCGGCACCCAGCGGTGCACCTCCATGTTGGCCGGGATCTCCCCCAGCTCGGCCAGGTCGGTCGCCTTGCCGACCTGGAGTACCACGTGCCAGCCGGGCAGGTCACCGAAGGCCTTCAGGCACTCGCGGTAGAAGCCGGGCTGGTGGGTGAAGGCCGAACCGAGCGAGATCAGCAGCACCTTCTCCACGCCCTCCGGGCGGGTCCAGCCGCCCTGGTGCTCGCGGGGCCCGAGGCAGGGCCCGGCGAAGGAGAAGACCTCGGGATCCACCAGGTCGATGTTGGACTGGAACGCCTGCGGGATGACCGCGATCCCGTGATCCGGGCGCAGCATGTACGCGAAGGGGTCGCGGGGCTCCAGCCCGTTCTCGACCAACCACTGCGCGAACCGCTCCGGGTACCGTTCCGCCGCCAGGCTCTCCCGCATCATCCCGAAGCGGTCCTCCGTGTCCTCCTCGAAGCCGTCCCAGGCGACCATGGACGGCAGGATCGCTATTGACGGCAGGCCCCAACCGTCTGCCAGCACCCGGCCCACGTACGCCATGAAGTCGTACAGGACGAGGTCGGGCCGGTCGTCCTGGAAGGCCTCCCGCATCCGGGGCAGCATCACCTTCGCGTCCTCCAGGATCATGCCGTGCACCTTGGCCGCGGCGTCGACGGCGACCGCGCCCTTGAGGAACGGCAAGGTCGTGTCGTGGGGCACGATCCGGGCGCCGGTGGACTCGATCTGCTCGGCGAACGACGGGTCGTTGACGTAGCTGACCCGGTGACCGCGGGCGACCAGCTCCCGCATCACCTCCAGGCTGGGGTTGACGTGGCCGTGCGCCGGGATGTTGACCATGGCGATGTGTGCTGGGCGAGACATACCGCGTCCTCTCGTCATACGTCGTTGACGTCCTATACCCGGCAGCCTGACTCGCCGTCAGCTCAACTGTCAAAGCGGTACTCCGCCCCGCCCGGAGTTCGAGGACGGGGTGCGGCCGGGCCACGAGTGCCGCCGGCCCCCGCTGCCCGCCGTCGTGGAACCGGGCAGCCCGGACATCCTGCCGACCTGGACCAGCAGTTGGCCGGAGCTGAACGGGTGGAGGCGGTGGCTCACCGTCGCCGGCGCGGACCACTACGCCTTCACCGACCTGGACTACCTGGTCAACGAGAGCGGCGCGCTGTCCATCCCGAGCGCTCCCAGGTCGATCGTGATCACCACCAGCTACGTCAGTGCCTTCTTCGAACGTCAACTCAAGTGCGCCGACGCGCCGTTGCTCAACGGGCCCGACCGGGCCTTCCCCGAGGTGACCTTCACCCGCCCCTGACCGGCACGGGGCGGCACGAACTCCGCCTCGGCCGTGGCCAGCGGCTTCTCCGCGACGGCCGACGACCACCCTCGCACCGTCCGTCACCAGTTCACGCGCGGCGGCCCTGCCCGGCCCACGGGTACCGCCGGTGACGACGCACACCGGGTCCGTTCAGGGCCGCCTCCCGTCCGACTTCTGTCCGATTCCTGTCAGGTCAGCTGTCGGGCGACGCGAACCGCACCGGCCTCACAGCATCGCCTCCTGAGGTTGCGTGGGCACCACGATGACCGTGGTGGTTCCGGCGCTCAGGGCCGCCTTGAACTCCCGCTCGAGGTCCTGAGTGGTCTCCACCTCGACCGCACGGCACCCGAAGCCGCGGGCCACCGAGGCGATGTCGATCCCGGGCAGGTCGAGTCCCGGAACCCCCGGTGTCTCCTCCAGCACCGCGAACGACTTGAGGATGGAGTACTCGTGGTTGCGCATGACCACGTACACGATCGGGAGGGCGTGCTGCGCCGCCGTCCAGATGGCCTGCACGGAGTACTGGAAGGAGCCGTCGCCGATCAGGCCGACCACCGGCCGTTCGACGCCCAGCTCCCGGTCGCCGAGCGCGACGCCCACCGCGGCGGGGACGGCCCAGCCGATCCCGCCACTGGCCGTGGCGAAGAACGATCCGGTCCTGACCGTCGGCAGCCACTCCACCTGCTGCGCCATCGTGGAGGTCGACTCGTTGACGATCACCGCGTCGGGCGGCCGGACCCTGCTCAGGGCGGCGTAGACCTCCGGCGGGGTCAGCGGGCTGTTCGGCGCCTGTGGCAGCGCCCGGGGCCGCGCCATCGGCTCCGGGGCGGTCCGCGGCGACCCCTCGGCGACCAGGTCCAGGAGCAGCTCGATCGCCGCCCTGGGATCGCCCAGGAGGCTGTCGCCCACCCGCGCCGCCGCGGCAACCCCCGGATCGCCGGTGATCTGCAGGAGCTCCGTTCCCTCGGGGAGGTAGGGGCCGGGCACGTAGGGGTAGTACCGGAACACCTCGGCGCCGATCACGACCACCAGGTCGTGTCCCGCCAGCCGGTCGCCGATGGTCTTCACCGACATGCCGAGCGGGCCGCCGAAGAGGGGGTGGTCCTCCGGGAAGGAGGCGCGGTCCAGCAACGGGGCGCCGTAGACGGCGGCGCGCAGCTTCTCCGCCAGGGCGACGGCCGCCTCCCAGCCGCCGCTGCGGTCGACCTCCGGCCCGAAGACCAGCGCGGGACGACGGCTGGCGGAGATGCGATCGGCGAAGCCGCGCAGCCGCTCCGGATCGGGGACGACACGGTGGCTGATCGTCCGCAGCCGGGTGAAGCCGGACAGCGGCCGCCTCCAGTCGTCCATGGGGATCGACAGGTAGACCGGTCCCGCCGGCGGCTGCAAGGCCTCCGCGTAGGCCCGCATGAACGCCTCGGGGACGTCTTCGGCGCGGGCCGGCTCGTAGGACCACTTCACCCACGGCTTCGGCAGTGTGACCGCGTCGCGGTTGCCGAGATACGGCTCCCCGATCACCAGTTCCCGGTGCTGCTGCCCCGAGGTGATGATCAGGGGTGTGTTGCCGTGGTAGGCCGCCACCAGGTTTCCGACGGCGTTGCCCACACCGGCCGAGGAGTGCACGTTGACCAGTGCGGGGCGGCCGGTGACCTGGGCGAAGGTGTCGGCCATCGCGATGACGGACGCCTCCTGCAGGGCCAGGACGTAGCTGAAGTCCGCGGGGAAGTCCTGCAGGAAGGGCTGTTCGGTGGAGCCGGGATTGCCGAAGACCGTGGTGAGCTTCAGGGTCCGCAGCAGGTCGTAGGTCACGCTGTGGACAGTGGACTGGTCAGTCATGATTGCCACCGACTTTCGTGCTGGAGCCGGGCGCCGGGTCAGCGGCCCGTCCGGTGTGGCGAGATGCTGGTTGGAAGGCGCAGGGCGTTCGGTGACGACATGTTAGTTGGCCGTCACGGTCCGTGGAGCAGTGCGCACGGAAGTGGCGTGGCGGGTTCGACCAGAACTCGCCACGCGTCGTCGGTCCGGCCCACCCTGGACGACTGAGACCGTTGCCTGCGTGGCGAGTTGAGCCATGCGCCGGTGGCAGGTGAGGCCCGCTGCGGGGTCGCAGCGGGCCGGGTCGAGGAGGTGGCCGCGTTCGGAGCGCGGTAGCCGGCGAGCCCGCTCCAGCTCGTCGCGGGTGGGGTCGGCCGACTCCCCCGACGCCGCCCGGCTTCCGCCCGGCCGCGGGCGCTCGGTCAGGTGCTCTCCCCCAGCCGCGCGGAGAGCTTCGCGAGGGCGTCCAGACGGCGCTGCAGGGTGGGGTGGGTGGAGAAGAGGTTGGCCAGGCCGGCTTCCTGGTTGAGGGCGGGGGTGAAGAAGAAGGCGTTGAAGGCCTGGGCGGTGCGCAGGTCCTTGGTGGGTATGCGGGCGATGTCTCCGCTGACCTTGATCAGCGCGGAGGCCAGTGCGGAGGGACGCCCGGTGAGCTGGGCCGCGGAGCGGTCGGCGGCCAGTTCGCGGTAGCGGGACAGGGTCCTGATCAACAGGAAGCTGAGCACGTAGACGGCGGCGGAGACCACCAGGACTCCGGCGACCAGCAGGACGGTGTTCTGGTCGCGTCGCCCGCGCCCGCCGAACAGCTCCGAGTAGAACGCGAATCGGACCATCAGTCCGGCGAGCACGCCGAGGAAGGACGCGATCGTGATGACCGCGACGTCGCGGTGGGCCACGTGGGACAGCTCGTGGGCCAGGACGCCTTCCAGTTCCTCTCTCTCGAGGCGGCGCAGCAGACCGGTGGTGACGCACAGGACGGCACGGTCGGCGTTGCGGCCGGCGGCGAAGGCGTTGGGCAGGTCCATCTCGGAGAGGGCGATGCGGGGTTTGGGCATGTCGGCGATCGCGCACAGCCGGTCGACGGCACCGTGCAGGTACGGCTGGTCCTGCGGGGTGACTTCGTGGGCGTGCATGGCGAACAGGGCGATCTTGTCGGAGTACCAGTACTGGACGGCGAGCAGACCGCCGGCGATGACCACGACCAGGGCCACCGACTTCAGCAGGGCGATCAGGGCGGCGACGAACGCCACGTACAGCAGTCCGAGCAGGAAGACGACGGTCAGCATCCGCACGGTGAGCTGCCGGTCGGGAGCGTAGCGGGAACGCACGGCACTCACCCCGGGACCAGGTCCTCACCGGGCAGCAGCGCGGTGGCCCGGCCCGGAGTCACGTCCCGGTCCGGCCGGCGTACGACGTCGAGCGGTGCCGGGAGCGCGATGGCGGACGCGGCCCTGCCACCGGATCCGGTGGTCGACTCCTGGGTGGCGTCCGGTCCGTCGAGCTCGCCCAGGGGCTGCTCGGCGACCTCGTACCGGCCCTCGCCGAGAATCCGCACGATCATGACTCGGCCTCCTGGTGGTCCCGCGGCGTGCGCGGGGCGGGCTTGTCCTCCAGGGCGGGTGGGGCGGAGGCCGCCGGCAGCTCGGCCTTCATCCGGGCGAGCTCGGCCTCCACGTCGCCGCCCGCCGTGATGGCGTCCAGCCGGGACTGCAGGTCGTCCTGGGCGACGGGCGCGGTGGCGTCCTCGAGTGCGCCGGAAGCCATCAGCTCGTCCAACGCACCTGCGCGGGCCTGCAACTGCTCGGTCTTGTCCTGGGCGCGCTGGATAGCCATGCCCACGTCACCCATCTCCTCCGAGATGCCGGTGACCGCCTCGCCGATGTGGGTCTCGGCCTCGGCGGCGGTGTAGGACGCCTTGATCGTCTCCTTGCGGGTACGGAAGGCGTCGACCTTCGCCTGCAGCCGCTGGGAGGCCTGGGTCAGTTTCTCCTCCTCCGCCTGCAGGGAGGCCTCCTGGGTTTCCAGGTCGCCGCGCTGGGCGAGTGCGGCGGTGCGGCGGGTCAGTGCCTCCCGGGCCAGGTCTTCCCGACCTACGGCCAGCGCCTGCTGGGCCTGGCCCCGCAGTTTCTCGGCGGACTGGTCCAGCCCGGCCAGCTGCAGTTCGACCCGTTTGCGGCTGGTGGCCACATCCGCCACCCCGCGCCGGACCTGCTGGAGCAGCTCCACCTGCTTGGCGTAGGAGTAGTCCAGCGCCTCCCGGGGATCCTCGGCGCGGTCCAGCACCTTGTTCGCCTTGATCCTGAACAGCGCCGCTATACGGCGAAGGATGCTCATGCCTCACCCACGTCCTTTCCGGGACAGGCAGAGGGCCCGCTGCGCCCGCTACGGTCCTCACTGCCACCCTCCCCCCTCTCCTGCCACAGGTAAAGGGGCCGCGCGATCCCCTCCGGCAGACCGGTGGCCCCCACCCCGGTGCCGGTTCCGGGGTGGGGGCCACGACGCGGACGAGGCCGTCGTCATCGGACCGGGAGGTGCGCCATGGCCCGGTTCTTCCCGAGTGGGCCCGCTCCACCGACCCCGCCCACCTCGACGGCGAGCACGCCCAGACGTTTCGATCTCCGTTGCCGCGGAGACCCCGAGGCAGGAGCCTGCGGGGCCTGCGCCGTTCAGCCCCCCCGGCGCCGGAACCGCGCCTCGCGGTGAGCGCGCGGGAGCGGCGTGCCGGCTCACACGAACGCGCTCAGTGGTGCCAGTTCTGGTAGCGCGAGCCGCTGTACGTCAGGGTGTAGGCCGAACCGGCGCCGTTCGAGTCCAGGTAACGGCCCGTCTGCGCGTCATGCAGCCACCATATGCCGGCCGCGGAGTCGTCGGTCCAGTACCAGTTCTGCCAGTTGTTGCCGCTGCACGGCAGCGTGTAGAGGGACCCGCTGGCGTTGGAGTCCAGGCAGCGGCCCGTCTGCGCGTCCCGCAGCGTGAGGTTGCCGTTCGAGCCATTGGTTTCGATCCAGTTCTGCCAGTTGTTGCCGCTGCACGGCAACGTGTAGACAGAACCGCTGGTGTTGGAATCCAGACAGCGGCCGGTCTGGTCGTCGATCATCCTGATGGTGTAGCGCGCGCTGCTGGTCGTCTGAGCGGGCGTGGCGGCCGAGGCCGTGGCCGGGATGCCGAAGGTGAGGCAGGCCGCGGCGAGCGCAGTGGCGGCTAGGGTACGAGAACGCACAAGTCCCCCGGAAGTTGGTCGTCGAAGGTACGGGCGAAACGGCCCACGAGCTGGCCCGAAGGTTGCCAGGAGCTGATCACCCGTGGAGACGGGCCCGACTCTATCGGCACGGCCTGTCATCCAACTACCTTGGCCGGCCGCGTCCTCGTACCCGTGCGCGAGGCAACCGTACGATCGGGCAGCCGAGTTGGACTCGGCAGGCTCGCGCACGGGGGAGCCGCGCGTTCCGGCCAATTCCCGGCGGATCCGCCCGTCCCGCGTGCTCCGGCGGGCAGGATGGCCACCGGCCCGCGCCACTGCCCGGCCGGACCCCGGACCGATCGGAAGGTATGGACCCGCCATGCGCAAGAACCCACGGCGTCTCACGGCCGCGGCGGCCGTCTGCTCCGCGCTCCTCGGCGCGGCCGGCCTGCTCGCGCCGTCCGCGCAGGCACAGGTGCCGGTTTCCGCGAAGCCGGGCCCGGCGGTCGCGGCCACGGATCGGAGCCAGCGGGACGCCACGCCGCCGGGCGGTGAGGTCGAGTCCACCACGGTCACCCGTCCCGACGGCACCCAGGCCCAGGTGGCGATCTTCTCGACCAGCGCCGTCAACGAGACCCTCTGGTACCAGACACAGCTCACGCCCGGTGGAGCGTTCGGCGCCTGGAGCCAGATCGGCACCGTCCAGGTCAACTTCCAGAACCCGGTACTGTCCGCCGCCGCGGACGCCGACGGCAGCCTGGAGGTGTTCACCCTCCCCTACGAGTCGGGCGGGCTGCTGCGGCTTTCCCAGGCCGGTGAGAACGGGCCGTGGTCAGCGCCGGAGTCCTTCGCGCCCGCCGGGACGGACGTGCCGCGGTTCTTCGGCTACCCCGTGCTGTTCCAGCGGGCGGACGGCACACTGGCCTTCTTCGAGGTCTACCAGGGTGCGGGCGTGCCGGAGCTGTACGTCAACGAGCAGAGCGCGCCCGGGGTCTGGGGCTCCTGGACCGACCTGGGGGCCGGCCCGCTGCCGGCCTCCGTCGCCACGCCGAGCTTCGTGACGCAGGCGGCGGACGGAACGCTCACGGTCGTGGCGCACATGTGGGACGCGTCCTCGTACTCCGCCGAGATCTCCGAGCTGACCCCGGGCGGGGCGTGGGGCCCCTGGCAGAACTGCGGGACCGGCGCCTGCCCCGCGGGCTGAGCTCGTCGTTCGTCCTCGCCGGGGCGTGGCGAGTCGTGATCGGACAGCTCGGGTGAGGTCCTCGACCCGGACCATCGAGGCGCGTGGGTGGAGGCCGGTGAGGTAGCCGTCCGGGGTCCTGTCGTACCTCGTGGCGGTGGATCGCCGGGCCTCCCTTCGAAGCGAAGTGGGAAGGGGGAACCCGCGCGTTCGGGGCGCATCGTCCGCGGCCCGCGTGGCACCCGGTGTCGCTCCCGCGAGCGCCGCCCGGCCGTTTCGCCGTGGCCGTCGGTGCCGTGCCTCCCCGGGCCGAGCGCATGCGGGAACACCGGTTCGTCTCATAGGCTGGCAGACGTACGCCACCCGCACCCGATGGTCGAACCCGTTCAGTGCTCCGGCCCCGCCCCCAGGCGGGTCCCGAGCCGTGGGCGACCGGGAGGAAGACGCGATGAGCGACATGATGAACCGGCAGGACGTGCGGAGTTGTCCTGCGAGCATCGAGCGGATCGTGACGCTCACAGTGAACGGGCGGTCACACACCCTGCGGTTGGACACCCGGGTGACCCTGTTGGACGCCCTGCGTGACCGGCTGGGTCTGGTGGGGACCAAGAAGGGCTGCGACCAGGGTGCCTGCGGTGCGTGCACCGTCCATCTGGACGGCAGGAGAGTGCTGGCCTGCCTGACCCTGGCGGCGCAGGCGGAGGGCCGGGCCGTCACCACCATCGAGGGTGTCCGCGACGCCGATGGGCCGCATCCCGTGCAGCGGGCTTTCATGGAGCACGACGGTTTCCAGTGCGGTTTCTGCACGCCGGGTCAGATCATGTCCGCGGTGGCGCTCATGGCCGAGGGCCGAGCCGGTTCCGACGCGGAGATCCGGGAGTTCATGAGCGGAAACCTGTGTCGCTGCGGTGCCTATCCCAACATCGTGGCGGCGATCCGCGAAGCGGCCGCCCGGGGAGGTCACGATGCGCGCCTTTGACTACGTCCGGACCACCGACACCCGCGAGGCGGTGCGGCTGCTGGCGGACGACCCGGAGGCGTCCCCCCTGGCGGGTGGCACGACGCAGCTGGACCTGATGAAGGACGGGGTCCTGGCACCGGCGCGGCTGATCGACATCACCCGGCTCCCGCTGCACGACATCGAACGACGCGGCGAGACCCTCCACGTGGGGGCCCTGGTCACGATGGAGGAGCTGGCCGCCGACAGCACGGTGACCGAGCGGCTGCCCGTGGTGCGCGAGGCCCTCCTGCTGGGCGCGTCGGTACAGCTGCGGAACATGGCCACCATCGGTGGCAACCTGCTGCAGCGCACGCGATGCCGCTACTTCCGCGACCCCACGGTCGGCGAGTGCAACAAGCGCACGCCGGGTTCCGGCTGCGCGGCGGTGCGGGGCGCGGCTCGGATGCACGCCGTGCTCGGCGCGAGCGAGCGGTGCATCGCGTTGCACGCGTCCGACCTCGCCGTCGCCCTGGTGGCGCTCGACGCGGTCGTGCACGTCCAGGGACTGTCGCAGTCCCGCACCGTGCCGCTGACGGAGTTCTACCTGACGGCCGACGAAAGCCCTCAGCGCGAGAACGTCCTGGAGCACGCCGAGCTGATCACCGGGGTGGAGATCCCGCTGCCGCCGCCGGTCGCCCGGTCGGGCTACCTCAAGGTCCGGGACCGGATGTCGTACGAGTTCGCCCTCACCTCGGCCGCCGTGCTCCTCGTCGTGGACGGCGGCACGATCGACCAGGCCAGGGTCGGCCTGGGCGGTGTGGGGACGAAGCCCTGGCGGTCCTACGAGGCCGAACACGTCCTGACCGGCGCGCCCGCCACGAGGGCCACGTTCCTGGACGCCGCCGAGGCGACCATGCGCGACGCCTGGACCGTTCCGGGGACGGCGTTCAAGGTGCCGCTCGCCCGGCGCACCCTGGTGCGCGCGCTGCGGACCGTTTCCGGGGTGACCGCATGAGCACCGTCGAAAGCAGGCCGTTGGTCGGCGTGGGCATCAACCGGGTCGACGGACCGCGCAAGGTCACCGGCACCGCCCCGTACCCGGCGGACTTCAGCGTCCCCGGCCAGGCCTACGGCGTCCTGGTGCAGAGCACCATCGCCGCGGGCCGCATCGTGCGCATGCACACCGAGGCCGCCGAAGCCGCACCCGGCGTGCTCACCGTCCTCACCCACGAGAACGTCCTGAAGGTGGGGACGGGCCCGACGACGGCGCTCGGTGCGTCGTCGCCCCCACCGCTGCGGAGCGACCGGATCCTCCACCACGGGCAGCACATCGCCTTCGTGGTCGCGGAGACCCCGGAGCAGGCCACCGCCGCGGCGCGCCTGGTGCGGGCCGACTACGAGGCCGCGGAGCCGTTGCTGGACCTCCAGGACCCGCGGGCCGAACAGCTCCTCGATCCCTGGGGCATGGACACCTCGCGCGGCGACGCCGCCGCGGCGCTGGAATCCGCCGAGGTGATCCTCCGGGCCACCTACACCACGGCCGACAACACCAACAACCCGCTCGGACCGTTCGCCACCCTGGCCGCGTGGGAGGGCGACACCCTCACCGTGCACGACACCAGTCAGTGGCCGTCGATGGTGCGGACCACCCTCGCCATGGTCTTCGGCATCCCGGAGAGTTCGGTACGGGTCCTGGCGCCCTACGTGGGCGGAGGCTTCGGTGCCGGGTTGCGCGTGTGGCCGCACGTGGTCCTGACCGCCATGGCCGCCCGGATGCTCGAGCGACCGGTCAAGCTGGTGCTGACCCGGCCGCAGATGTTCACCTCCGTCGGGCACCGTCCGCACGGCGTGCAGTGGCTGAGCGTCGGCGCCACCCGCGACGGCGAGCTGGTCGCCCTCGACCACCGCAGCCTCAGCTCCCTGAGCATGGAGGGGAGCGACTTCGAGCCGTTCTCGTCGGAGACCGCCTACCTCTACCAGTGCCCCAACGTGATCACACGGGACCGGCAGGCCCGGCTCAACATCGCCGTTCCGACGTCGATGCGCGCCCCGGCCGCGGCGCAGGGCAACTTCGCGTTGGAGTCGGCGCTCGACGAGCTCGCCCACGAGCTGCGCGTGGACCCGCTGGAGCTGCGGCGGCGCAACCACACCGACGTCGACCCGCGCAACGGGCTCCCCTGGTCCGGGAAGGCCCTCCTGGAGTGCTACGAGGTCGGCGCTCGACACTTCGGCTGGGCCGACCGGAACCCCGAGCCGCGTTCGATGCGCGACGGCGACTGGCTCGTCGGCTACGGCATGGCGAGCGCGATGTTCCCCTGGTTCGGGCAACCGTGTTCGGCGCAGGCCACCGTCAACAGCGACGGCAGCGCGCTGGTGCGCAGCGCGGCGACCGACATCGGAACCGGCACCTACACCGTGATGGCCCAACTGGCCGCCGACGAACTCGGCCTGCCCCTGGACCTGGTCCGCTTCGACCTGGGCGACTCCGACATGCCCTACTCGACGATGGCAGGCGGTTCCGGCCTGACCGGCGCGCTGGGCAACGCCGTGCACGACGCGTGCCGCGGGCTGGTCCGCTCGTTCGCCGAACTCGCCCGCGGGGACGCCGACTCGCCCCTGCTGGGGGTCTCCCCGGACGACGTGGAGTGCGCCGACGGGAGGGTCCACCCAGCGGGCCGCCCGGACCGCGGGGAGTCCTACGCCGACATCCTCGCCCGGCACGGGCTGTCCGAACTCACGGCGAACGGGAACAGCACCCCGCCGGTCGCCACCGAACTGGGCATGTCCCTGGCCGGCGCGTACGGCGCGAAGTTCGTGGAGGTGCGGGTCGATGCGGACCTCGGCCTGATCCGGGTCGCGCGGGTGGTCTCCGTGATCGACGGTGGCCGCATCCTCAACGAGAAGACGGCGAGAAGCCAGATCATCGGCGGTACGGTCGGCGGCATCGGCCTGGCCCTGTTCGAGGACACCGTCACCGACCCGCGTACCGGCCGCATCGCCAACGGCACGTTCGCCGACTACCTGATCGCGGTCAACGCCGACGTCCCGGACCTCGACGTGATCTTCGTCGGCGAGCCCGACCGCGCCACCGCCACCGGTACCAAGGGCGTGGGCGAGGTCGGTCTGGTCGGCATCGCGCCCGCGATCGCCAACGCCGTGCACCACGCCACCGGGAAACGCCTGCGTCAGCTGCCGATCACGCTGGACGCGCTGCTGTGAGGGCGCACAGACGGCCGACCCGGCGGCCCCCGGCCGTGCCGCGCGGTGATCCCACCTTCACCGCGGTCGGTCCTTCACCGCGGTCGGTGCCAGCTGCCCCGGAGCTGATCGTGCAGCGTCCGCGCGACCTGTGCCATGAGTGCCTCGGCGGCGGGTTGGATGGCGGCCGGGACGTTGGATTCGGTCAGTGCGGCGACGGCGAAGGTTCCGCCGTCGTCGTGCTCGACCACCCCGACCTCGTGGCGGTGGTTCAGCAGCGTGCCGGTCTTCGACGACCACTTCGAGGCGTCGGAGCTGAAGTCGGGCGTCAACCGCTGTCGAACCACGTTCTCGCCCATGAGCGAGCGCACCTGTGCGGTGACGTCGGCCGGAACGCGCGAGGGGAGCCACAGGGCCTCCAGCAGGTCGACGAAGGCCCGGGCGGAACCGGAGTTCGCGCGGCTGACGTCGAGTTGGGGGATCAGGTGCCCCCGTCCCGCTGTCCGTGATCCGATCGCGAGGGAGTGGGCCAGGTTCACCTCGCCCGGGCCGAGTCGCTCGGCCGGGGTCTCGACGAGGTCGCGCATGCGGTGGCGCACCGCGATGCCGGTGATCCCCGCCTCGCGCACGGCACGGGCGACCTCGGCGGGCGGGACCAGGTCGAAGAGTGCGTCCGCGGCGGCGTTGTCGCTGATCGCGATGGTGAGGTAGAGCAGGTCGTCGACAGCGACGCGGGCGGGGTGGCGGAACTTGCTCAGGCCCGCCGGCCCCGGCGACGTGATCAGCCCCGGCGCGACGTCGATCAGCGCGGACCCGTCGATGCGCCCGTCGTGGATGCGGCCCAGCACGGCGACCGCGAGCGGCACCTTGACCAGCGACGCGACGGGGAACTCGAGGTCCGGATCAAGGCCGATCTCCTCGCCGGTCGCCAGGTCCCGGACCAGGAAGGAGCCCGACAGCCCCGCGTCGGCCAGCAGGCCCCGCACTTCCCGCATCACCCGTTCGTCGTTCATGGGCGCTCCTCACCATCCGTCGCCGTCCCCACGGCCCGGGCCACGTGCTCACCCAGGTCGACGCGCAGCCGTCGCGCGTCGTCGCCCGTGACCGCTGAGACGCTGTACCCGCGGGCGACGGTTGCTCCCGCCAGCCCGCGCCAGCGCAACCCCAGCTCGTTCGCCTGCGCTGCCGAGCAGAGGAGGAGGTCGCCGGTGCGCATCGTCTCGGACGCGGCGGCGATCAACGACGCGGCGACCGAGATCTGCGCGGGCACGAGCGCGGCACGGTGGCCGAGCTGTTCCAGCCGGTCCCGGATGTGCGGCACGTCGTCTTCCGGCTGGATCCACAGGCGCGGCATCGATCGACGTGTCCGCCCGGGCCGCAGGGTTTCGAGGTGGAACGGCTCCGGGCCGCCGTCCGTCGGCGACGCGACGCCGAGCGGCACGGTCCAGTCGGCGTCGGCCGGTGGGACCGCGAGGAGCGCGGTGCGCACCTCGTGCGACCGCAGCAGCTCCGCGCGTTCCGCCGGCCCGGCGGAACGGAAGTCCAGGACCGTGTTCCGGGTGCGAGCGGCCGCATCGAGCATCGCCAGGTGCCGCAGTGAGCACGTCTCGGGCACCGCGAGACCGAGCGGCCGCAGTTTCGCCTGCTCGGCGTCGTGCTCCAGCGCCTCCGCCAACCGCACGAGCCGTTTCGCGGACGCGAGCATGTCGTGCCCGAACGGGGTCAGCGCCGCCCGCCGCGTCGAGCGGTCGAACAGCTGCGCCCCGAAGTGCTCTTCCAGCGCGGCGATCCGCCGACTCGCCACGGACTGCGGCACCCGGGCCGCCGCGGCGCCGAGCGTGAAGCTGCCGCGCTCACCCACGTAGACGAACACGCGACACGCGCCCACCAGATCCATGGCACTCGATCTTATGCCAGAAAAGCATGCAAAACTTCATTTCTGTCTTTGCACGGATGAATGAACGGCGCGAGGCTACTGGTCATGCCTACCTCGACCTACCGAACAGCCCTCCTCGCCGCGCCCCTCCTCCTCGCGTCGGGCCTCCTGAGCGGGTGCGCCGGGAGCCACGGGGCCGCATCGGCCCGGGCCGTCCCGTCGACCGCTCCGGCATCAGCAGTGCCGACCGCATCGCAGGGCGGCCCCGCGACCCAGGCCCTCGCCGAGATCGAGCAGCGGTACCACGCCCGACTCGGCGTCTACGCGGTGGACACCGCGACGGGTCGCACGGTGGCGTACCGGGCGGACGAACGGTTCGCGTACGCCTCGACCTACAAGGCCCTCGCCGCCGGGGTCCTGCTGGGGCGCGACACGGACGCCCAACTCGACCACGTCATCACCTACGGCGCCTCGGACCTCGTCCAGTACTCGCCGGTCACGTCGCAGCACGTCGGCGCCGGGATGGCGCTGCGCGACATCATCGCGGCCGCGCTGGAGTACAGCGACAACACCGCCGCGAACCTGATGCTGAGCCAGCTGGGCGGGGCCGCCGAACTCCAAGCGGCGCTCCGCGGCCTGGGAGACCCGACGACCAACGTCGACCGGACCGAACCGACACTGAACGAGGCGACCCCCGGCGACCCCCGGGACACCAGCAGCCCACGCGCGCTCGGCACCGATCTGCGCGCCTTCGTCCTCGGGAACGTGCTGCCCAGCAACCGGGCGCAACTCCTCACCGGCTGGCTCGTGGCGAACACGACCGGCGGCCCCTACATCCGGGCGGGGGTTCCCTCCGGTTGGAAGGTCGGTGACAAGACCGGCAACGGCGGGTACGGCACGCGCAACGACATCGCGATCGCCTGGCCGACCAGCGGCGCTCCGATCGTCATCGCCGTCCTGTCCGACCGCGGCTCCGCGGGCGCCTCCTCCGACGACGCCCTGATCGCGGACGCCACCAGGGCGACCCTAGCGGCGCTCCGTCCGCCGGCGTAGCCGGCGGACGCACCGCTGCCCTGACCAGCAACGCGGGCACGGGTGACCCGACGGCGCCGGCCCCGCCGTGGACCGGCGCGATCCCGGCCAACCGCACCCGCACCCGTGAGACGCGCCAGCGACACGAGAAGTCAGCGCGATGGACTCCGTAGCAGGTTCAGGACGAGGTCACGCGGCAGACCGTGGGTGTCGTGGAGGTAGTGGAAGTCCTCCTCGCCCAACGGGCCGCGGAACCGGGGACGGGACAGTACCTGCCGGCCGCGCTCCAGGAGCCGGACGAAACGGAGTTCCTCCTCGAGCAGCACCCGGCGCACGGTGGCCGGTTCCCCGTCCTGGCGGAAGTGGTCCAGGGTGTGCCGGACCAGCTCGTCCGGCAGGTCGGCGAGACCGCGCCGCGGACCGGGCCGCGCGGGACGCGGCGGGGCAGGAGCGGGCCTGCCGCCGGTGTGTCGGCTGTTGCACGGTTGTGACACCGACCGCACCGGTCCGGGACGCCAGGCGGGAATGCTCCTCCCGTCATCGGACTCAGCCTCGGGGGAACTCTCATGCCCGCCCGCGCCAGACGCCGCGGCACCGCCGCCGCCATCGCTCTCACCTCCGCCGTCACCGGCACCGCACTGCTGCTGACCGGGTGCGGCCCGGACGACACCGCCAAGGCCGCCCCGCCCGCCGCCACCGCGCCGGCCACGCCCGGCAATCCGGCCGACGACCCCGCCACCCCCGCCACCGGCGCGCCCACCCCCACCCCCACTTCCACCAAGAGCGCCCGCCCGGCCATGAACGGCACCGGGAACAGCGGACTGACGATCAGCGACGGCACCCGGTACGTCCTGATGAACGGCACCTCGGTGGACTTCGGCACCGCGGTCCGCGACCTCGCCTGGTCCTCGGACGGCAGCAAGGCCGTCTTCGTCGACGGCGACGGCGACCTGGTCACCGCCAACCCGGACGGCAGCGGGCGGGTGGTCGTCGCGAAGCACCTCCCCGGGCAGAGCTGGTCCCACCCGGCCTGGCACTACGTCGCGGCCGACCAGAGCAACCCGACCGCGCGACAGGACATCTTCTTCGTCTCCACCGCGGGCGGGGTCACCAGCCTGGAGACCGTCCCGGCCGACGCCGTCGACGGCACCCCGACCCCGCTGGACCTGAGCTCCGGCATGGACGGCGTCCAGAACATGCCGCAGACCGCCAACACCTGGCCGAACGGCGCCGGCACCAAGGGCGCCGTCGTCTTCGCCAACACGCGGACCGGCGACGTCTACCTCCGCGACGACTACCTCCGCCAGATGGTCTCCCAGGTCGCTCCCGGCTCCGAGCCGACGGTCACCGCCGACGGGGAGGAGGTGGTCTTCGTCCGTTCGGTCGGCGGGCACGACCACGTCTTCGAGCAGAACCTGGAGACTCCGCAGTCGCCCGCCAAGGACCTCACCCCGAACGCGACCACCGACTACACCGAGCCGGCGCTCTCCCCGGACGGCACCACCATCGCGGTGCGCACGCCCGACGGCATCGCCAGTCTCCCGGCCGACGGGTCCGCCGCCCCGACCCTGATCTCCACCCACCCGGGCCTGCCGGCCTACCGTTGACCGGCGGCAGGCGCCGCCCACGTCCGGCGCGCGGCGCTCAGCCGCGGTAGGCGGCGGTCGCGATCCGGACGAACGAGCGGATCAGTGGATTCGTGTCGCCCTCGTTCCATGCCGCCACCACGCGGCTCGGCGGCATGTCGGTGAGCGGCACCACGGTGAGCCCCTCGGCCGGCTCGTGGTCCAGGAGGGTCATGCCGACCGTGCCGTTCCAGAGAACGGCTTGCCGGCATTCCTGGACGGCGCGCACCACCGGGCCGTCGCGGCGCTCGCCGCCGCTCCAGTACGACTGCCAGACGGGGTCGGTGCCCTCCGGGAACCGGAACCAACGGCGGTCGGCCAGGTCGGCCAGGTCCAGACGGTCACGGCGGGCCAGCGGATCGTCGGCGCGCAGCAGTGCGCCCACCGGGTCGGTGCGCAGCTCCCGCACGGTCAGGCCGGTCTCGTCGAACGGTCCCCGGGTCAGGGCGACGTCGACCAGTCCGGCGCGCAGCCCGCAGGTGGGATCGGTCAGGTCGGTCTCGCGGATGCGGACCTCGACGGCCGGGTGCCGCCGGTGGTAGGCACCGGCCAGCCGGGCCGCGCCCGGGTCGGCGCCGTCCCCCAGGATGCCGACGGTGACGGTCGCGACGCCGGCCGCCGCGGCCACGCGTACGCGTACCCGGTCGGCCTGGTCGAGCAGGGCCCGCGCCTCGTCGAGCAGCACCGCCCCGACCGCGGTGAGCGTGACACCGGCGGACGATCGGTCGAACAGCGTGGCACCGAGCTCGGTCTCCAGCTGCCTGATCGCCCGGCTCAGCGGCGGTTGACTCATGTGCAGCCGGGAGGCGGCCCGACCGAAGTGGAGTTCCTCGGCGACCGCCACGAAATAGCGCAGTGTGCGTAGCTCCATGCTGCGACGATACCCGTACGGTATCGAGCTCGCACGATGGGTCTTGGACAGTCGCGGGGCCCTGGCGGTGGAATCGAAACATGACTGAAGAACCACACGTCAGTGAGCCGGCCGCCGGCCCCGCCGTATCGGTGGTCGGCCCGGGCGACGGCGAGACGATCCTCCTGGGCACCACGCGACTGCGCGTCCTCGAAGACGGCAGCAACACCGGACACCGCCTCGGGCTCGCCGAGTCCGTC
This sequence comes from Kitasatospora sp. NPDC052896, assembly GCF_044547075.1. Taxonomy (NCBI): domain Bacteria; kingdom Bacillati; phylum Actinomycetota; class Actinomycetes; order Kitasatosporales; family Streptomycetaceae; genus Kitasatospora; species Kitasatospora sp. NPDC052896. The sequence continues at coordinate 45,466 of NZ_JBITZU010000003.1, read as the reverse complement.
CTCGCGCCGCACACACCCGGACCACCGCAGCACCGTCACGCCCAGCACGACGAGGGTTTCTACGTCATCTCCGGCACGGTGCGGTTCACGGTCGGCGAGAAGGACTACGACGCGACGGCGGGAACGCTCGTGATGGTCCCGCCCGGAGCCCCGCACACCTTCGCCAACCTGACCGACCAGCCGGCCGTCATGCTCAGCACCTTCACGCCGGACCTTTACGTCCAGTACTTCCGGGACATGCGGGACATGATCGCCGGTGGCCGGGCCCTGAGCCCGCAGGTGAACATCCAGGTGATGGGCCGTTACGCCACCGAGCCCGCCACCGACTTCGCCCAGGCAGGAGGGACGAACGCCGCGCGGCGGCCCGTACCGGATCCGGACAGCCGAGTCGACGGCCACCGCTGAAGCTCCGGGCCGCCACCCGCCCGCACGCATGCGCCCCTTGCCGGCGCTCCACCGGTGGCCATGTGGTCACCTACGACTGGGAACCGTGGATAGGAATCGTGAACGTCGCGTACTGGATCGTTGCCGGCCTGCTCGCCCTCTTCTACCTCTACGGGGGCACGGTGAAGCTGGCCCGGAGCCGTGAGCGGCTCAGACCGATGATGGCCTGGGTGGACAGCACCCCGATGCCGGCCGTCAGGGCCCTCGGGGTGATCGAGGTGATCGGCGCGATCGGACTGGTCCTCCCCCCGCTGACCGGTGTCGCGCCCTGGCTGGCCCTGGCTGCCGCCGTCGGGTTCGTGGTCCTGCAGATCGGCGCGACCGGGGTTCACCTGAGCCTCGGGGACCGCCGGGTCGCCCTCAACGTCACGCTCCTGCTCGCCGCGGTCGTGACCGGCCGACTCGCGATGGCCTGGCTGTGACCTGAGGCGGGGCCGGCGGTCGGTGAGTCCGTTGCCACGATGACGAGTTGGCGCTCTCGAGGCGGCGCGCCGGCGACTGGTCCAGCTGACCCGACCCCAGCGCCCCGCGCCGCCGGTCGTGCCGTCCTCAGGCCTGTGCGAGGACCTGCTCGCCCTCCCCTTCCGGTGTCTCGAAGTTGGCCAGGTAACGGCTGAGCAGGTTCGCGTCCACGGTGACGGCGTTGGCACCGTCCTCGCGGTTGCGGACCGCGAGGCGACGCTCCAGCGTTGCCCGGTCCGCCTTCAGGTGGACCAGTTCCCAACGGCAGCCGTGGCTCTCCACCAGCGCCTTGTACTCGTCGCGGGCGGCACGGCTCCAGAAGCTGTAGTCCACCACCACGTCCCGCCCGGCACGCATCAACTCGACCAGCTCCCGCCGCTGTTGGCGGCGGATCTCGTCCTTGAGCTCGTCGTACCTCTCCGTCTCCAGCACCAGGCCGGCATCACGCCGGCCGATCCGCCGCCAGACCACCTCGTCGATCGAGAGTCGAACGTAGCCGCGGCGCACCAGCGCCATCGCGTACGTGGTCTTGCCCGCTCCCGGAGGCCCACACATCAGCACCACCGTGCTCGCTGGCCGCGTCATGGGTCCAGGGTAGTGATTCGGCCGGGGGAGGGCCCGCCGGGGTGGCCGTGCCCGCCCCCGTTCCGTGCCGGTGCGCGAACTTCACGGCCCCGGTGGCCGGGGTCCGGTCCCGGGCAGGCGGTCGGTCAGCTCCTTGGTGACCGCGGCCTGGTGGTTGGCCAGGTAGAAGTGGCCGCCGGGGAAGACCCGCAGGTCGAAGGGGCCCTCGGTGTGGTTGGCCCAGGCCGCGGCCTCGTCGACGGTGACCTTGGGGTCGTTGTCGCCGACCAGGGCGACCACCGGGCAGTGCAGGGCCTCGCCGGGCTGGTAGGCGTAGGTCTCGGCAGCCCGGTAGTCGGCCCGGATGGCAGGCAGGATCATGCGCAGGATCTCCTCGTCACCGAGGAGGCGGGCGTCGGTGCCGCTCAGGCTCCGCATTTCGGCGATGATGCCGTTGTCGTCGCGCAGGTGCACGGTCTCGGACCGGTGGGTGGAGGGGGCACGGCGGCCGGAGGCGAAGAGGCCGGCCGCGACCAGGCCCTTCTCCCGCTCCAGGCGCCGGGCGACCTCGAACGCCAGGCTGGCCCCCATGCTGTGGCCGAAGAGCGCCAACGGCCGGTCCGCCCAAGGGAGGAGGGCGGCGAACACCTGGTCGGCGAGGTCGGGGATGTTGTCGATGACCGGTTCGGCGCGGCGGTCCTGGCGGCCGGGGTACTGGACGCACAGGACGTCGACGGACGGCGGCATCGACTGCGACACCGGGAAGAAGAAGCTCGCGGAGCCGCCGGCGTGCGGCAGGCAGACCAGGCGGACGTCACCGTCCGGGCGCGGGTGGAACCTGCGGATCCACAGGCCGTTGTCCTCAGTCGGGTCGTTCACGGGAGGGGTCGTTCCTTACGTGGTAGGTGGGAGTCCCAGGGTGTGGGTGGCAGTTCGGTTCGAGAAGGGGTGCCGCGGTGCGCGGTGCTCACTCCCCCACCGGGCCCAGCTTCTCCAGCCACTCGTCGACTGCCGCGGCGGCCTCGTGGGCGTACCGCTCCATCAACGTGTAGTGGTCGCCGGGTACTTCGGTCACCGTGTCGGCGCGCTCCGGGGGCGCCGGGCGGTCGTCGACGCTCGTCTCGTCCCGGGCCATCCACTCCGCGGCGCGGACCACCAGGGTCGGGGCGGTGGCCCGCGGGGCGTCCCAGTCCTCGAAGATCCGCAGATAGCCGCCCATCGCGGTCAGCTGGGTGCCCGGCGCGGAGACGAAGTCGAAGCGCTCCGACTGCCCCACCACCACCGCCGACTGGAAGCGCTCACCCATGCGCTGCTCGCGGGTGAAGGTGTCCAGCATGACGATTCCCGCGACCGGGTGGCCGAGCCGCTCCAGGTGGCAGGCCACCGCGTGCGCGACCCAGCCTCCGGAGGAGTAGCCGACGAGCACGACCGGCTGCCGACCCACGCTCCGCTCGATGGCCGTGGTGTGCACCTCGATCAGCGCGGCGACGTCCTCGGGCAGCGACTCCCCCGGAGCGAAGCCGGGTTCGGGCAGCGCCCAGATGCCGCGCCGACCGCCGAACGCGGCGGCGAAGCGGGCGTACTGGTGGACCCCCGAGGGCGCCATGTACGGGCCCAGGCAGACGAGTTGCGGGCCGTCCTCGCCCCGCGCCAGGTGGACCGGGTCGGGCAGGTTGTCGCCGGCCGACGCCACGTCGAAGGCCGGACGCAGCCGGGCGGCGGCGGTGACCAGCTCGATCCCCTCGTCGAGCCGGCCGAGTTCACCGGCCCGGCGGTAGAGCGAGACGATGATGTCCTCCGACTGGGCCGAAGCCGCTCCCGCTCCCCGGTGCGCGGCCGAGGTGGTGGCCCCGGCCTCGGGGCCGTGCCCCTCCGCCAGCAGCGACAGCAGCCGTCGGCCGACCTCGGCCGGGGTCCGGTGGTCGAAGACCAGCGTGCTCGGCAGCCGCAGACCGCTGGCCCGGCTGAGCCGCTTGCCGAGCTCGACCGCGGTGAGCGAGTCGAAGCCCAGCTCCAGGAAGACGTGCTGGGCCTGGACCGCGTCCTTCGACGGGTGGCCGAGCACGGCCGCGGCCTCGCTCCGGACGAACTCCACGATCTCCGAGGCGTGTTCCTCCGCCGCCAGCGCGGCCAGCCGGCGCAGCAGCGGCGGCTCGGCTCCGCCGTCCGCGGCGGCCTCCGCCTCCCGGGCGGCGAGCAGGCGGGCGACCTCGGGCAGGTCGCCGATCAGCGGACTGGGCCGGGCCGCGGTGAAACCGGGCACGAAACGCTCCCAGTCCACGGCGGCGACGACCAGCGTGCCGTCCTCGCTCTCCACCGCGCGACGCAGCGCCAGGACCCCCAGTTCGGGGCTCATCGGGTCCAGGCCGCGCCACCGCAGGCGCTCCTCGGACGCGGCGTCGACCATGCCCCCGCCGCCCCAGGCGCCCCAGGCGACCGAGGTGGCGGTCAGGCCGCGGGCGCGGCGGTCCTCGGCCAGCGCGTCCACGAAAGCGTTCGCGGCCGCGTAGGCGGCCTGGGCGCCGCTGCCCCAGGCGGCGGCGCCGGAGGAGAACAGGACGAACGCGTCCAACGGGCGGTCGGCGAGCAGCTCGTCGAGGTGCGCGGCACCCAGCGCCTTCGCTCCCAGTACGGCGGCGAAGTCCGCCTCGGTGGTGTCCGCGAGCATCGCGGCGACGCCGCCGACGCCGGCGGCGTGCACCACCGCGCTCAGCGGCGCCAGGTCGTCCAGGGATGCCACCAGTGCCGCCACCGCCTCCCGGTCCGCCATGTCGCACGCGGTGATCGTCACCTTGGCCCCCAGGGCCTCCAGTTCGTCCCGCAGTTCCTCGGCGCCCGCGGCGCCCGCGCCGCGGCGGCTGGTCAGCACCAGGTGTTCGGCACCGTCGGCCGCGAGCCGGCGGGCCACCTGACCGCCGATGAAGCCGGTGCCGCCGGTGACCAGCACGGTGCCGCGCGGCTGCCAGGGCCGCACCCCGGTGTCGGCCGGGCGCGGGGCCCGGACCATCCGTCGGGCGTACGTCCCGCCGGCCCGCACCGCGACCTGGTCCTCGGCCGTGACGCCGGAGAGCACCCCGGCCAGGCGGCGGCCGACGCGACCGTCCGAGGCCGCCACGCCGTCGGGCAGGTCGACCAGGCCGCCCCAGCGGGCCGGGAGTTCCAGTGCCGCGACCCGTCCCAGCGCCCAGACCTGCGCCTGCGCGGTGCTGCGCAGCGGGTCGAGGGCGCCGGTCGACACCGCCGCGCGGGTGGCGCACCAGAGCGGGGCCGGGACCTCGGCGTCGCCGAGCGCCTGCACCAGCGTCAGGGACCGGCCCAGACCGTGGGACAGGCCCGGGTGCTCGGGGTGCGGCCGCTCGTCCAGCGCGAGCAGCGACAGCACACCGCCGAGGCCGGCGTCGCCGAGGCCGGTGAGGGCCGCGCGCAGCCGCCCGCTCAGCGCCTGCCGGTCCTCGCCGCTGGCCACGACCAGCCGGACGACCTCCGCGCCGTGCGCCACCAGGGAGTTCAGCGCCAGTTCGACGGCCGGATCGACCGACGGCTCGTACGGCAGGACCGCCAGCCAGGTCCCGGACAACGCGGGCGCCGCCGGGTCCGGGACCGGCCGCCAGGTGATCCGGTAGCGCCAGCCGTCCACCGCGGACTCATCGCGGCGGCGCCGGTGCCAGGAGGAGAGCGCGGGCAGGGCCGAACGCAGGGTGGCGTCCTCGTCCAGCCGCAGGTCCTCGGCCAGCGCCGCCAGGTCCTCGCGCTCGACCGCCGCCCAGAACTCGGCGTCCACCACGGAGGCCGCCGTCGGCTCCGCCGGCCGGCCCGCCACCGTGTCCAGCCAGTACCGCTGCCGCTGGAAGGGGTAGGTCGGCAGGTCCACCTCCCGAGCCTCCCAACCGGCGAAGACCGCACGCCAGTCGACCACCACGCCGTTGGCGTGCGCCTCCCCCAGCGAGGTCAGGAAGCGCCGCGGGCCGCCGTCGCCGCGCCGCAGGGTCGGCACCACGGTCGGCGACAGGGCGCCCGGCGGGACGGTGTCCCGCGTGCCGTCGACCTCGCTCGCGACGGCGTCGATCGTCTCCTGCAGGCCGAACGCCAGCACCGGGTGCGGGCTGACCTCGACGAAGGCCTGGTGGCCGTCGGCCAGCAGCTGCCGGGTGGCCCGCTCGAACTGCACGGGCTGGCGCAGGTTGCGGTACCAGTACGCGGCGTCCAGCTCGGTCTCCACCCTCGTCCCGGTCACCGTGGAGTAGAACGGTACGCCCGGCGCCCCGGGAGCGGTCTCGGCGAGGATCTCGGCGAGTTCGTCCCGGAGGACCTCGACCAGGGCGCAGTGCGAGGGGCAGTCCACCCGGACGATCCGCTTCGCCGCCACCCCATCGGCCTCGCAGGAGGCCATCAGCTCCGCCAGCGCGTCGAGGTCGCCGGAGACGACCACGGTCCGCGGGCCATTGATGGCGGCGACGCTCAGTCGGCCCTCCCAGCGCTCCAGCCGCTGGGCGACCTCCGCCTCCGGCTGCGGCATCGAGACCATGCCGCCCGACAGCCTCGCGAGCAGCAGGCTGCGGAGCGCCACGATCCGGGCGCCGTCCTCGAGCGACAGCGCGCCCGCGAAGCACGCGGCCGCGATCTCGCCCTGCGAGTGCCCCACGACGGCGGCGGGCCGCACACCGCAGGAGCGCCACAGCTCGGCGAGCGACACCATGACCGCCCACAGCACCGGCTGGATCACGTCGATCCGGTCCAGCCCGGGTGCGCCGGGTGCCTCGCGCAGCACGTCCTCCAGGTTCCAGTCCAGGAACGGGGCGAGCGCCTGGCCGCAGGCGGCGATCCGGGCCCGGAACACCGCGGAGGTGTCCAGCAGTTCCACCGCCATGCCGGGCCACTGCGAGCCCTGACCGGGGAAGACGAACACCGCCTTCGGCTCGCCCCCGGCGGTGCCGCGCGCCACCCGGCGCTCGGAGCCGCCGGCCGCCAGCGCCTCCAGCCCGGTGATCAGCTCCGCCCGGTCGGCGCCCACCACGACCGCCCGCTGCTCGAAGGCCGAACGCGTGGTGGCGAGCGAGTAGCCGACGTCCTGGGGGCGCGGGTCGGGTTCGGCGCGCAGCAGCGACGCGAGGCGCCCGGCCTGTTCCTCCAGCGCGCCGACCGTGCGGGCGGCCAGCGGCAGGGCCACCGCCACCGGCTCCAGCGGCGCCGGTCGCGGGGCGGAGCCGTCGGCGAGGGTGTCGGCAGGGCTGTCGGCCGCGGTGCCGGCGGGAGCCTCCTCGATGATCACGTGGGCGTTGGTGCCGCTCATCCCGAAGGAGGAGACGCCGGCCCGCCGGGGGCGGGCACCCGGCGACCACGCGACGGGCTCGGTCAGCAGCCGGACGGCTCCCGCGGACCAGTCCACGTGCGGCGTGGGCTCGTCCACGTGCAGCGTGCGCGGCAGCAGCTCGTGCTGGAGCGCCTGCACCATCTTGATGATGCCGCCCGCGCCCGCGGCCGCCTGGGTGTGGCCGATGTTCGACTTCAGCGAGCCGAGCCAGAGCGGCCGGTCCGCCGGGTGCTCCTGGCCGTAGGTCGCCAGCAGGGCCTGCGCCTCGATCGGGTCGCCCAGCGTGGTGCCCGTGCCGTGCGCCTCCACGGCGTCGACCTCGGCCGCGCCGAGGCCCGCGTTGGCCAGGGCCTGGCGGATCACCCGCTGCTGGGCGGGGCCGTTCGGGGCGGTCAGGCCGTTCGACGCGCCGTCCTGGTTGATCGCGCTGCCGCGCACCAGCGCCAGCACGCGGTGACCGTTGCGGCGGGCGTCGGAGAGCCGCTCCACCAGCAGCAGACCGACGCCCTCGCCCCAGCCGGTGCCGTCCGCCGCGGCGGCGAACGCCTTGCAGCGGCCGTCGGCGGAGAGCGCGCGCTGGCGGCTGAACTCCACGAACGCGCCGGAGTTGGACATCACCGTCACACCGCCGGCCAGCGCCATCGAGCACTCGCCCTGGCGCAGCGACTGAACGGCCAGGTGCAGGGCCACCAGTGAGGACGAGCACGCGGTGTCCACGGTGACCGCCGGGCCTTCGAGGCCGAGCGTGTAGGAGATGCGCCCGGACACCACGCTGGCCGCGTTGCCGGTGCCCAGGTAGCCCACCACGCCGTCCGGGACGTCGAGGCCACGCTGGAGGTAGTCCTGGTAGCCGGTGCCGACGAAGACGCCGGTCCGGGTGCCGCGCACCGTCGTCGGGTCGATCCCGGCGCGCTCGAACACCTCCCAGGAGGTCTCCAGGAGCAGCCGCTGCTGCGGGTCCATGGCCACCGCCTCGCGCGGCGAGATGCCGAAGAAGGCGGCGTCGAAGTCGGGCAGGTCGTACAGGAAGCCGCCGGACTGCGCGTAGGTGGTGCCCGGGTGGTCGGGGTCGGGGTGGAAGAGCGACTCCAGGTCCCAGCCGCGGTTGGCCGGGAACACCGACATCGCGTCGGTCTCCTCGGCCACCAGTCGCCAGAGCTCCTCGGGGCTGCGCACGCCGCCGGGGAACCGGCAGCTCATCGCCACGATCGCGATCGGCTCGTCCTGGACGGCCGGTTCGGTCCCCCGCCCGGCGCCGGTCTCGGGCGCCGCACCCAACAGCTCGACCAACAGCCAGCCGGCCAGCGAGATGGCCGTGGGGTAGTCGAACACCACGGTGGTGGGCAGCCGGACACCGGTGGCGCGGGTCAGCCGGTTGCGCAGCTCCACCGCGGTCAGCGAGTCGAAGCCCAGGTCCCGGAAGGGCCGCCCTGGTTCGACCAGGTGGGCACCGCGGTGCCCGAGCACGGCGGCCGCCTCGGCGCGGACCAGCTCCACCAGCGCGCGGTCGCGCTCGGCGGGGTCCGCCTGGGCGAGGGTGCGACGCAGCGCGGCGGCCTCGTCGGAGAGGTCGCCGTCCTGCGGGCCCGCAGCCGGCCGCAAGGCTGCCCGGACCTCGGGCAGGTCCGCCAGCAACGGGCTCGGCCGGACCACGGTGAACGCGGGCGCGAACCGCTCCCACTCCACGTCGGCCACCGTCACGGCGGTCTCGTCGCGCTCCAGCAGCCGCGCCAGCGCGGCGATCGCCGCGCTCGGCGACAGCGGCCGCAGGCCCCGGCGGCGCAGGCTGTCGGCGACCGGGGCCGAGCCGGCCATGCCCGCCTCGGCCCACGGGCCCCAGGCGACGGCGGTCGCCGTCACGCCACGGGCCCGGCGCGCCTGGGCCAGCGCGTCCAGGTAGGCGTTCGCGGCGCAGTACGCGCCCTGGCCGCCGCCGCCCCAGACGCCGGCGATCGAGGAGAACAGCACGAACGCGTCCAGCGGACGGTCGCCGAGCAGCTCGTCCAGGTGGCCCGCGCCCGCGACCTTCGCCGCCACCACGGCGGCGAACTGCGCCGGGTCGGTCTCGGCGAGCATCGCCGGGGTGTCGATGCCGGCCGTGTGGACCACCGCGGTGAGCGGGTACTCCGCTGGCAGTTCGGCCAGCAGCCGCGCCAGCGCGTCCCGGTCCGAGACGTCGCAGGCGGCGATCGTCACGCGGGCGCCGAGCTGCTCCAGCTCGGCGCGCAGCGTCTCCGCGCCCGGTGCGGCGGGTCCGCGCCGGCTGGTGAGCACCAGGTGCTCGGCACCGCGGCCGGCCAGCCAGCGGGCGACGTGGCCACCCAGCGCGCCGGTGCCGCCGGTGATCAGCACGGACCCGCGCGGCGCCCACCCGTCGGCGCTCTCGGGATCGGCCGGCCGGGAAGCCGGGGCGAGGTCGTCGGGGGCGAGGCGGGCCAATCGCCGGGCCAGGACCCCGGTGTCACGCACGGCCACCTGGTCCTCGTCACCGTCCGCCGTGAGGACGGTGACCAGTCGGGACAGCGCCCGCTCGTCGAGCTGTGGCCGGCTCTCCCCCGAGTCGCCGGCCGGGGGGAGGTCGACCAGGCCGCCCCACCGGTTGGAGTGCTCCAGGGCGACCACCCGGCCGAGACCCCAGATCTGCGCCTGGGCCGGGCTGGACACCTCGTCGGGTGCGCCAACGGACACGGCCCCCCGGGTGACGCACCAGAGCGGCGCCTCGACGCCCGCGTCACCGAGGGCCTGCACCAGAGTGAGGGTCAGCGCCACGCCGGTGGGCAGCGATCCGGATGCGCCATCGGATATCTGACGATCAGTCAGCGGAAGGAGGGACACCACCGCGCGCGGTGGGGCCTCGCCGTCGGCGGCCTCGCGCAGGCGGGTGGCGAGGATCTGCCGGTCGTCGGCCTCGTCGACGTCCAGGCAGCTGACGCTCGCGCCCCGCGCGGCCAGCGCCTCCCGCAGCGCGGTGGCGGTGGCCCGCGCGTTCTGCCCCGCGGGCGTCAGGAGCAGCCAGCGGCCCTCCGCCGCCACGGACGCGGTGTCGGGCAGCGGCGTCCAGGTGACCCGGTACTGCCAGCCCTCCAGGGCCGACCGCTCACGCCGCTCACGGGCAGCCGACTCCAGCCAGTACGAATCGCGTTGGAAGGCGTAGGTGGGCAGGTCGACGCGCCGGGCACCACGGCCCGCGAAGACCGCCTCCCAGTCGAGGGCGACACCGTGCGCGTGGAGTTGGGCCAGGGCGGTGGTGAAGGCCACGTCCTCCGGACGGTCGGCGCGCAGGGCCGGGACAGTGACGGCACCGGAGTCGGCCAGCGTCTCCTGGGCCATCGCGGTCAGACCACCAGGGCCGACCTCCAGGAACGCCGTCACGCCCTCGGCCGCCAACGCCTGCACCGCGTCGGCGAACCGGACCGTGTGGCGAACATGACGCACCCAGTACTCCGGATCCCCCAACTCGCCCTCGGCGACCGGCCGTCCGGTCAACGTGGAGACGATCGGCAGCGTCGGGGCACCGAAGGTGACACGCTCGGCCACCTTGCGGAACTCCGCCAGCATCGGCTCCATCAAGGGCGAATGGAACGCGTGCGACACCGCCAACCGCTTCGTACGACGACCCTCGGCCGCCAACCGCTCCGCAAGCTCCAGCACCGCGTCCTCGGCACCCGAAAGCACCACCGACGACGGCCCGTTGACCGCCGCAACCCCCACCCGGTCCACCAGATCACCCAGCAGCGGCAGCACCTCGTCCTCCGAGGCCTGCACCGCCACCATCACCCCACCCGACGGCAACGCCTGCATCAACCGCCCGCGAGCAACGACGAGTTCAGCGGCGTCCGCCAGCGAAAGGACGCCCGCGACATGCGCGGCAGCCAACTCACCGACCGAATGCCCAGCCAGGAAGTCCGCCCGCACACCCCACGACTCGACGAGACGGAACAGCGCCACCTCCACCGCGAACAACGCGGGCTGAGTGAACTCCGTCCGGTTCAGCAGCTCGGCATCCGCACCGAACACCACCTCACGCAACGGCCGTTCCAGATGAACGTCCAGATGCGCGCAGACCTCGTCGAAGGCAGCCGCGAACACCGGGAACGACGCGTACAACTCACGCCCCATCCCCAACCGCTGACTCCCCTGCCCCGAAAGCAGGAACGCGAGCTTGTCCTCCCGGCCGGTCGCTCCCTCGACCACGTTCGGCGCCGAGGCCCCCTCGGCCACCGCGCGCACGCCGTCGGTGAGTTCGGCGAGGTCCGCGCCGACCACCACCGCTCGGTGTTCCAGCGCGGCGCGCGAGGTCGCCAACGAGAAGGCGACGTCGACGGCCCGTACGTCGGGCAGGCCGAGCACATGGGAGAGCAGCCGTTCCGCCTGCTCGCGCAGGGCTGCCCTGCTCCGCGCGGAGACCACCCAGGAGACCGGCGCAGCGTCCACGACGGTGGGCTCGGGCTGCGCCTGCGGGTCGTCGGCCACCACGGGGGCGGTCGGCGCCTGTTCGATGATGGTGTGGGCGTTGGTGCCGCTGACACCGAAGGAGGAAACGGCGGCGCGGCGCGGGCGGTCGCCCGCCGGCCAGGCCACCGGCTCGGTCAGCAGCCGCACCGCACCGGTGGACCAGTCGACGTGCGGGGACGGCTGCTCCGCGTGCAAGGTCCTGGGCAGCACGCCGTGTTGGAGTGCCTGCACCATCTTGATGATGCCGCCCACCCCGGCCGCGGCCTGGGTGTGCCCGATGTTCGACTTCAACGAGCCCAGCCACAGCGGTCGGTCCTCGGGGCGGTCCTGCCCGTAAGTCGCCAGCAGCGCCTGCGCCTCGATCGGGTCACCCAGCGACGTCCCGGTCCCGTGCGCCTCCACCACGTCCACGTCCGCCACGGACAGCCCCGCACCCGCCAACGCCTGCTGGATCACCCGCTGTTGGGCGGGGCCGTTCGGCGCCGTCAGCCCGTTCGAAGCACCGTCCTGGTTCACCGCCGAACCCCGCACCACCGCCAGCACCGGGTGCCCGTTGCGCTGCGCGTCCGAGAGCCGCTCCACCAGCAGCATGCCGACGCCCTCGCCCCAGCCCGTGCCGTCGGCGTCGGCCGAGAAGGACTTGCACCGGCCGTCCACCGAGAGCCCCTGCTGGCGGCTGAACTCGGTGAACATCCCGGTGCTCGCCATGATCGCCGCGCCGCCGGCCAGGGCCAGCGAGCACTCCCGCTGGCGCAGTGCCTGCACCGCCAGGTGCAGCGCCACCAGCGAGGAGGAGCACGCGGTGTCCACCGTCAGCGCCGGGCCTTCGAGCCCGAAGGTGTAGGAGATCCGGCCCGAGGCGACGCTGGGCGCGGTGCCGGTCAGCAGAAAGCCCTCCAGCTCCTGCGCGCTCTCACCGTCACCCGCGTACCCCTGGTAGGCGAGGCCGACGAAGACGCCGGTGCGCGAGCCCTTGACCGAGACGGGATCGATGCCGGCTCGCTCGAAGGTCTCCCAGGCGACCTCCAGCAGCAGCCGCTGCTGCGGGTCGGTGGCCAGCGCCTCGCGCGGCGAGATCCCGAAGAAGCCGGGATCGAACTCGCCCGCCCCGTGCAGGAACCCACCCTCGCGGGTGTAGCACTTCCCGGGCCGGTCAGGGTCCGGGTCGTAGAGGTCCGCCAGGTCCCAGCCACGGTTGGTGGGGAAGCCGGAGACCGCGTCGGCGCCGCTCTCGACCAACTGCCAGAGCTGTTCCGGGCTGTTGACCTGCCCGGGGTAGCGGCAGCCCATCGCCACGATGGCGATCGGCTCCTGGTCCTTCGTCTCCACCTCGTGCAACCGCCGCCGGGTCTGCTTCAGATCAGCCGTCACACGCTTGAGATAGTCGAGCAACTTCTGCTCGTTCTGCATGTCTCGTTCACCCGCCATGTGAGTCAGGAAGTGCTGTGGTAGTGCGATTCGGTGGAGCCGCAGGGGTCAGGAACCGTCGAGTTCCTGGTCGATCAGCTCGAAGATGTCGTCGATGGTCGCGGCCTGGAGCCGCTCGTCGGACCCGTCCGCGTTCCCGTCGTCCGCGCCGGCCACGGAGGTGTCGCCGAGCGCGGCGAGCACGCTCTGCAGGCGTGTCCGGACCCGGGAGCGCACGACTTCGTCGTCCGAGCCGATCGCGCCGAGGACCGCCTCGAGCCGGTCGATCTCGCCGAACACCGCCAGCGCCGGCGCCACCTGCCGAGGCGCGAGGTCCGTGCGGACCCGCTCGGCCAGCGCGAGGGGGGTCGGGCAGTCGAACACCAGCGTCGCGGGCAACCGGAGTCCGGTGGCGGCGCCGAGCCGGTTGCGCAGTTCCACGGCGGTCAGCGAGTCGAAGCCCAGGGCCTTGAACTCGCGGCCGCGCTCGACGTCCTGCGGACCGCCGAGCCCGAGCACCGCCGCCACGTGCGTGCGCACGACATCCAGCAGGAGGCGGGTCTGCTCCCCCTCCGGCAGGCCGCTCAGCCGCCGCTGGAGGGTGTCCGCACCGCCCGTCGCGGCCTCGGCCGTGCGCCGCGCGGGCGCGCGGACCAGACCGCGCAGGATCGCCGGAACCGTGGCCGAGGTGGCGCCCCGGTCGGCAGAGGAGTCGAAGCGCACCGGAGCCACCAGGGCGTGCTCGCCCGACCGGGCGGCGTCGAAGAGCGCCAGGCCCTCCTTGGCCCGGAACGAGACCAGCCCGGAGCGCGCCATCCGACTCCGGCCCGACTCGTCCATCCCCGCCGCCATGCCGCCCTCGGCCCAGGGGCCCCAGGCCATGGCGGTCGCGGGCAGGCCGGCCGCGCGCCGCCGCAGCGCCAGCGCGTCGAGGAACGCGTTGGCCGCGGCGTAGTTGCCCTGCCCGGCGCTGCCGAGGGTGGCGGCGATCGAGGAGAACAGCACGAAGGCCGACAGGTCCAGCTCGCGGGTGAGCTCGTCCAGGACGAGGGCCGCGTCCACCTTCGGGCGCAGCACGGCGTCCAGCCGCTCGGGGGTCAGCGAGGCGACCGTGCCGTCGTCCAGCACCCCGGCCGCGTGGACCACCGCGGTCAGCGGGTGGTCGGCGGAGATCCCCGCCAGCAGTTCGGCGACGGCGTCCCGGTCGGCCGCGTCGCAGGCCGCCACGGTCACCTCCGCGCCCAACTCCACCAGCTCGTCGCGCAGTTCGGACGCCCCCTCGGCCGCGAGGCCGCGTCGGCTGGTGAGGACGAGCCGCCGTACGCCGTGCTCGGTCACCAGGTGCCTGGCGACCACGCCGCCGAGCGCGCCGGTGGCGCCGGTGACCAGCACCGTTCCGTGCGGGTCGAGCGCGGCCGGCACGGTGAGCACGAGCTTGCCGACGTGCCGGGCCTGGCTGAGATGACGCAGGGCCTCGGGAGCCTGCCGCACGTCCCAGCCGGTCACCGGCAGCGGACGCAGCACGCCCAGCTCGAACAGCTCCACCAGCGCCTGGAGCATGGTGCCGATCCGGTCCGGCCCCGCCTCGATCGTGTCGAAGGCGAGGTAGGACACGCCCGGATGGGCCGCGGCGACCTCCTCGGCACCGCGGACGTCCGTCTTGCCCATCTCCAGGAAGCGCCCGCCGTCGCCCAGCACCCGCAGCGAGGCGTCGACGTACTCGCCGGCCAGCGAGTTCAGCACCACGTCCACGCCACGGCCGCCGGTCTCCGCCAGGAACCGCTGCTCGAAGTCGAGCGTGCGGGAGGAGGCGAGGTGCGCCTCGTCCAGGCCACCGGCCCGCAGCGCCGCCCACTTGCCGGGGCTCGCGGTGCCGTAGACCTCGGCGCCGAGGTGGCGCGCCAGCTGGGTGGCCGCCATGCCGACGCCGCCCGCCGCCGAGTGCACCAGCAGCGACTGACCGGGGCGCAGCCCCGCCAGGTCGACCAGCGCGTAGTAGGCCGTGAGGAAGACGATCGGCACGGACGCGGCCTGGGCGAAGGTCCAGCCGCGCGGCATCCGCGCCACCATGCGGTGGTCGGCGACCGCGAGCGGCCCGAAGGCCTCGGGGATCATGCCCAGCACGCGGTCCCCGGGGGCCACGCCGGTGACCCCGGGCCCGGTCTCCAGCACGATGCCGGCGGCCTCGCTGCCCAGCGAGGCCGCGCCCGGGTACATGCCCAGCGCGATGAGCGCGTCCCGGAAGTTCACCCCGGCGGCGCGGACCGCGATCCGGACCTGCCCCTCGCCCAGCGGGGCCGTGGCGGCGGGGTTCTCGGTCAGCGCCAGGCCGTCCAGCGTGCCCGTGCCACTGGTCGTCAGCCGCCAGCCGACGGAGCCGGGGGCGGGGCGCAGGGCCCCGCTGGTCCCCGTCCGGGCCAGCCGGGGGGCGTACGCCACGCCGCGGCGCACCGCGAGCTGCGGCTCGCCCGCGGCCGGCACGGCCAGCAGGGCGCGGGCGGAGTCCTGGTGGCCGTCCAGGTCGACCAGGAGGATCCGGTCCGGGTTCTCCGACTGCGCGGACCGCAGCAGGCCCCAGGCCGCGGCCTGGGCCGGATCGGCCACGGCCTCGCCGGGCTCGGGGGCGACCGCGCCACGGGTGAGCAGGACCAGCCGCGACTGCGCCGTCCGCTCCTCGGCCAGCCAGGCCCTGACCAGTTCGAGGACCTGACGGGTCGTCCTGCGGACGTCGGCCGCGCTCCCGCCACCGGGTGCCGCGATGGCGAGCACCACGTCCGGTGGCGTGGCACCGGCGTCGACGGACGCGATCAGCGCCGCGAGGTCGGGGTGGAGCGCGACACGGCCGCCGGTCTCCGCCAGCACGACGGCGGTCACCGTGGGCTCGGTCTCGCCGAGCAGGGCCCAGCCGCCGCGCGGAACGCTCTCGGTCCGCGCGGCGGACCCGGCCGGTCCGGTCGCGAGGGACACCGTTGGCCAGGTGATCCGGTACAGCTCGTCCTGGTGCTCGGGGCGTCGCGCCTGGGCGAGCTGGTCGCCCGAGACGGGGCGCAGGACGAGGGAGTCGATCGCGGCGACGGGATGGCCGGTGCCGTCGGCGACCAGCAGGGAGACGGCGTCCGGACCGGCCGGAGCCAGCCGCACCCGCAGGGCACTCGCACCGGTCGCGGACAGCCGGACCCCACTCCACGAGAACGGGATCCGCCCCTGCCCGGTGTCGGGCAACAGCCCACCCAGACCGACCGCGTGCAACGCCGCGTCCAGCAACGCCGGATGCACACCGAACCCGCCGACCTCCGTACCCTCCGGCAACGCGACCTCGGCGAACACCTCCCGACCCCGCCGCCACAACCCGCGCAACCCCCGGAACACCGGACCGTAACCGAACCCGAGCTCCGCCAACCGCTCGTAGTAACCCCCGGTCCCCACCACCTCGGCGGCGAGGGGCGGCCAGGACGACAGCTCCTCGTCGGTCGCCGGCTGCGCGGTGGCCAGGGTGCCTGTGGCGTGCGAGGTCCACGGATCGTGGGCCTCGGCACTGTCCGGCCGGGAGTGCACCTGGACGGTGCGGCGGCCGGACTCGTCGGCGCCACCCACCGCGATCTGCAACTGGACCGCGCCCTGCTCGGGCAGAACGAGCGGCGCCTGGAGGGTCAACTCGTCCAGCAGGCCACAGCCCACCTCGTCGGCCGCCCGCAACGCCAGATCCACCAGCGCGGTACCCGGCAACAGCACCACGCCCATCACCACGTGCTCCGCCAACCAGGGCTGAGCGGAGAGCGACAACCGCCCCGTCAGGAGCGCACCTTCACCACCGGCCAGCGCGAGCGCGGCACCGAGCAGCGGGTGCTCGGCCGACCGCAGGCCGGCGCTCGTGAGTTCGCCGACCGTGGGCTGCGTGTCGAGCCAGTAGCGGCGGCGTTGGAAGGCGTAGGTGGGCAGGTCGACGCGCCGGGCACCACGGCCCGCGAACACCGCCTCCCAGTCGAGGGCGACACCGTGCGCGTGGAGTTGGGCCAGGGCGGTGGTGAAGGCCACGTCCTCCGGACGGTCGGCACGCAGGGCCGGGACGGTGACGGCATCGGAGTCGGCCAGCGTCTCCTGGGCCATCGCGGTCAGACCGCCGGGGCCGATCTCCAGGTACGCGGTCGCGCCCTCGGCCGCCAGCGCCCGGACCGCGTCGGCGAACCGGACGCTGTCACGGACGTGACGCACCCAGTACTCCGGATCCCCCAACTCGCCCTCGGCGACGAGCCGTCCGGTCAACGTGGAGACGATCGGCAGCGTCGGGGCACCGAAGGTGACACGCTCGGCCACCGCACGGAACTCCGCCAGCATCGGCTCCATCAACGGCGAATGGAACGCGTGCGACACCGTCAACCGCTTCGTACGACGACCCTCGCCCGCCAACACCTCCACGACCTCGGCCACCGCGTCCTCGGCACCCGAAAGCACCACCGACGACGGCCCGTTGACCGCCGCAACCCCCACCCGGTCCACCAGATCACCCAGCAGCGGCAACACCTCGTCCTCCGAGGCCTGCACCGCCACCATCACACCGCCACTCGGCAACGCCTGCATCAACCGCCCACGAGCGGCTACGAGTTGAGCAGCGTCCGCCAGTGAGAACACCCCCGCCACATGCGCGGCAGCCAACTCACCGATCGAGTGCCCGGCCAGGAAGTCCGCCCGCACACCCCACGACTCCACCAACCGGAACAGCGCCACCTCCACCGCGAACAATGCGGGCTGAGTGAACTCCGTCCGGTTCAGCAGCTCGGCATCCGCACCGAACACCACCTCACGCAACGGCCGTTCGAGATGAACGTCCAGATGCGCGCAGACCTCGTCGAAGGCGTCCGCGAACACCGGGAACGACGCGTACAACTCGCGCCCCATCCCCAACCGCTGACTCCCCTGCCCCGAGAACAGGAACGCGAGCCTGGCGTCCGCGACCGCGACACCACGGACCACCGAGCCGGACGGCTCGTCGCCTGCCAGTGCGCGCAGGCCCTCCAGCTTTCCGGCCATGTCCGGGGCCACCACCAGTGCGCGGTGCTCCAGCGGGGCGCGGGAGGTCGCCAGCGACAGGCCGACGTTCGCCACCCCGAGCTCCGGGCGCTCGGCCAGGTACGAGCACAGCCGCTCGGCCTGCTCGCGCAGTGCCTCCGGGGTGCTCGCGGAGAGCACCCACGGCACGCCGGACTCGGACGCCGAATCGGTAGGAGCCTGAGTCGGCTCACCCACCGGTCGTACGGGCGCCTGCTCGATGATCACGTGCGCGTTGGTACCACTCACCCCGAAGGAGGAGATCCCCGCTCGGCGCGGCCGGCCGGGGTGCGACCAGTCGACGGGCTCGGTCAGCAGCTCCACGGCCCCGGCGGACCAGTCCACGTGCGGCGTGGGCTCGTCCACGTGCAGGGTCTTCGGCAACACCTCGTGCTGGAGCGCCTGCACCATCTTGATGATGCCGCCCACCCCGGCCGCGGCCTGGGTGTGCCCGATGTTGGACTTCAACGAGCCCAACCAGAGCGGCCGATCCTCCGGGCGGTCCTGCCCATAGGTCGCCAGCAGCGCCTGCGCCTCGATCGGGTCACCCAGCGTCGTCCCGGTCCCGTGCGCCTCCACCACGTCCACGTCCGCCACGGACAGCCCCGCGTCCGCCAGAGCCTGCCGGATCACCCGCTGCTGCGCGGGGCCGTTCGGCGCGGTCAGGCCGTTCGACGCACCGTCCTGGTTGATCGCGGAACCCCGCACCACCGCCAGCACCGGATGCCCGTTGCGCTCCGCGTCCGACAACCGCTCCACCAACAGCACGCCCGCACCCTCGCCCCAGCCGGTGCCGTCCGCCGCGGCGGCGAACGGCTTGCAGCGGCCGTCGGCGGCCAGCCCGCGCTGGCGGCTGAACTCGATGAAGGCGTTCGGGCTGGACATCACGGTGACGCCACCGGCGAGCGCGAGCGTGCACTCGCCGCGCCGCAGCGCCTGCGCCGCCAGGTGCAGGGCGACCAGCGAGGAGGAGCACGCGGTGTCCACCGTCAGGGTGGGCCCCTCCAGGCCGAAGGAGTAGGCGATCCGGCCCGACACCACACTCGCCGAACTGCCGGTACCGATGTAGCCCTCCAGGTCCCGCGGCACGCTCAACAGGCGTGCCGCGTAGTCCTGGTAGCCGGAACCCATGAACACGCCGGTCCCGGTACCCCGCATCGTCGTCGGGTCGATCCCGGCCCGCTCGAACGCCTCCCAGGTCAGCTCCAGCAGCAACCGCTGCTGCGGGTCCATGGCGAGCGCCTCACGCGGCGAGATGCCGAAGAAGGCGGGGTCGAAGTCGGCGACGTCGTAGAGGAATCCGCCGTCCTTGGCGTAGCTGGTGCCCGGCCGGTCCGGGTCGGGGTCGTAGAGCGTCTCCAGGTCCCACCCGCGGTCCGCCGGGAACCCGGCCACCGCGTCACGGCCCTCGGCCACCAGCCGCCACAGTTCCTCGGGCGAGCGCACCTCGCCCGGGTAGCGGCAGCTCATCGCCACGATGGCGATCGGCTCGTCGTCGCGGAGTGCGGGTGCGGCCGTGGCGACCGCGCCCGAACCCGCACCCGCACCCGCACCGGTCAGCTCGGTGCGCAGGTGTGCGGCCAGCACGGTGGGTGACGGGTGGTCGAAGACCAGGGTGGCCGGCAGCCGGACGCCCGTCGCCCTGGTCAGCCGGTTGCGCAGCTCGACGGCGGTCAGCGAGTCGAAGCCCAGCTCGCGGAAGGCGCGGTCGGCGGCCACCGACTCCGCACCGCTGTGGCCGAGCACCGCGGCCGCCTCGGTCCGGACCAGTTCGAGCACCGCGCGTCCCTGCTCGGCCCCGGAGAGCGCGGTCACCCGCTGGACGAACGCGGGCACGGCGCCGTCGGGAGCCCCGTCCGTGTCGGCGGTGGCCGCCAGCGCGGCCTGGACCTCGGGCAGGTCGCCGAGCAGCGGGCTGGTCCGCAGCAGGGTGAAGGACGGCGCGAACCGCTCCCAGACGACGTCCGCGACCATCACGGTGGTCTCGTCGCGGTCCAGCACGCCCCGCAGCGCGGAGATCGCCAACGCGGGGGCGAGCGCGGGCAGTCCGCGCAGCCGCAGCCGGTCCTCGGCGTCACCGTCCTCGACCATGCCGCCATCGGCCCAGGGTCCCCAGGCCACCGCCGTGCCCGCCAGCCCGCGGGCCCGGCGCCGCTCGGCCAGCGTGTCGAGCGCGGCGTTGGCCACCGCGTAGGCGGCCTGGCCGCCGGCGCCCCAGACGCCGGAGATCGAGGAGAACATCACGAACGCGTCCAGCGGGCGCTCGCCCAGCAGCTCGTCCAGGTGCAGCGCACCCGCCGCCTTCGCCGCCAGCACCCGCGCGAACTCCTCCGGTGTCGTGTCGGCGAGCAGACCGGGCGTGCCCACGCCGGCGGCGTGGACCACGGCGGTCAGCGGGTACTCGGCCGGCAACCCGTCGAGCAGCCGCGCCAACGCCTCCCGGTCGGCCACATCGCACGCGGCGATGGTGACCTCGGCACCCAACGCCACCAGCTCGTCATGGAGTTCAGCCGCCCCCTCGGCCGCGGGGCCACGCCGGCTGGTCAACACCAGGTGCTCGGCGCCGTTGCGCGCCAACCAGCGTGCCGCGTGACCGCCGAGGGCACCCGTACCACCGGTGATCAGGACGGTCCCGCTCGGCCGCCAGGCGGCTCCCGCCGTGACCGTGCCCTGCGGAGCGCGCGCCAGCCGCCGGACGAAGACGCCCGAGCCGCGCACCGCCAGCTGGTCCTCGTCACCAGGTCCGGCCAGCACTGCGGCCAGCCGGCGGGCCGAGCGCTCGTCCAGCACGTCCGGGAGGTCCACCAGGCCGCCCCAGCGCCGGGTGTGCTCCAGTGCCACCGTCCGGCCCAGCGCCCACACCTGCGCCTGGTGGGCACTGCGGATCGGGTCGGAGGAGCCGATGGACACCGCGCCCCGGGTGGCGCACCAGAGCGGAGCGTCCAGGCCCGCGTCACCGAGTGCCTGGACCAGCGCGAGGGTCGCGGTCAGGCCCGCCGGCAACACGCCGTGGACGGGGTGCGGCCGTTCGTCCACCGCGAGCAGGGACAGCACTCCGGCGACGGTCACGGGCTCCGCGTCGGGATCTGCCGCGACGAGGTCCCCGAGGACGCTGCGCAGCTGCTCGGCGAGGGCCTCGCGGCCGGCCTCGGTGTCCACGTGGACCGGCAAGGCCTCGGCGCCGTGCTCGCGCAGAGCGCGCATGACGGCCGACGCCCAGGGGTCGCCGTCCTGTCCGGCGGGCAGCACGGCGAGCCAACGCCCGGTCGGCTTCGCGTCCTTGAGCTCGGCGGCGGGCTTCCAGACGATCCGGTAACGCCAGCCGTCCACCGTGGACTGCTCCCGATGCTCGCGCCGCCAACTGGAGAGCGCCGGCAGCACGGAGGTCAGCGGGGCGTCCTCGGCCACCTGGATACGGCCCGCGAACGCCTCCAGGTCCTCGTGCTCAACCGTCTCCCAGAAGCCGGCCTCGACGGGGTCCACGGCGGCGACCGGGTCGGCCGAGAAGACCGATGACTCCAGCCAGTAGCGTTGGCGTTGGAAGGCGTAGGTGGGCAGGTCGACGCGCCGGGCACTACGGCCCGCGAAGACTGCCTCCCAGTCGAGGGCGACGCCGTGCGCGTGGAGTTGGGCCAGGGCGGTGGTGAAGGCCACGTCCTCCGGACGGTCGGCGCGCAGGGCCGGGACAGTGACGGTATCCGAGTCGGCCAGGGTCTCCTGGGCCATCGCGGTCAGACCGCCGGGGCCGACCTCCAGGTACGCGCTCGCGCCCTCGGCCGCCAGCGTCTGGACCGCGTCGGCGAACCGGACCGTGTGGCGAACATGACGCACCCAGTACTCCGGATCCCCCAACTCGCCCTCGGCGACGAGCCGTCCGGTCAACGTGGAGACGATCGGCAGCGTCGGAACGCCGAAGGTGACACGCTCGGCCACCGCGCGGAACTCCGCCAGCATCGGCTCCATCAACGGCGAATGGAACGCGTGCGACACCGCCAACCGCTTCGTACGACGCCCCTCGCCCGCCAACCGCCCCGCAAGCTCCAGCACCGCGTCCTCGGCACCCGAAAGCACCATCGAAGACGGCCCGTTGACCGCCGCAACCCCCACCCGGTCCACCAGATCACCCAGCAGCGGCAGCACCTCGTCCTCCGAGGCCTGCACCGCCACCATCACCCCACCCGACGGCAACGCCTGCATCAACCGCCCGCGAGCAACGACGAGTTCAGCGGCGTCCGCCAACGAAAGGACGCCCGCGACATGCGCGGCAGCCAACTCACCGACCGAATGCCCAGCCAGGAAGTCCGCCCGCACACCCCATGACTCGACGAGACGGAACAGCGCCACCTCCACCGCGAACAACGCGGGCTGAGTGAACTCCGTCCGGTTCAGCAGCTCGGCTTCCGCACCGAACACCACCTCACGCAACGGCCGTTCGAGATGAACGTCCAGATGCGCGCAGACCTCGTCGAAGGCAGCCGCGAACACCGGGAACGACGCATACAACTCACGCCCCATCCCCAACCGCTGACTCCCCTGCCCCGAGAAGAGGAAGGCGACCTTGTTCTTCCGTGCCGCGACGCCACGGACGAGGTCGGCGTCGACCGCGTCCCGCGCCAGTGCCTCCAGGCCGCGCAGTAGCCCGTCCCGACCGGCGCCGACCACCACGGCCCGGTAGGGCAGTGCGGCACGCGAGGTGGCCAGCGAGAGGCCGAGGTCGGCGGGAGCGAACGCCGGCTGCTCCGCCAGGTGGGCCAGCAACCGCCGGGCCTGCTCGCGCAGTGCCTCCGCACTGCGGGCCGAGACCGTCCACGGCACCGGGAGGGCGGTCGCGTCGACGGTCCGCCCGCCCGTCTCGGGCCGTGCGTCCGCCTCCTCCGCCACCACCGTCCGGGCGGGCACCGCTTCGAGAATCACGTGGGCGTTGGTCCCGCTGACGCCGAACGACGACACGCCCGCCCGCCGAGGGTGGTCGTGCTCCGGCCAGGCCACGGCCTCGGTCAGCAGCCGCACGGCCCCGGCCGACCAGTCCACGTGCGGCGAGGGCTCGTCCAGGTGCAGCGTGCCCGGCAGGGTGCCGTGCCGCATCGCCATCACCATCTTGATCACGCCCGCCACGCCGGCCGCGGCCTGGGTGTGACCGATGTTCGACTTCAGCGCCCCCAGCCACAGCGGCCGGCCCTCCGGGCGGTCCTGCCCGTAGGTCGCCAGCAGCGCCTGCGCCTCGATCGGGTCACCCAGCGCGGTCCCGGTCCCGTGCGCCTCCACCGCGTCCACCTCGGCCGCGGACAGCCCCGCGTCCGCCAGGGCCTGCCGGATCACCCGCTGCTGCGCGGGGCCGCTCGGCGCGGTCAGCCCGTTGGAGGCGCCGTCCTGGTTCACCGCCGAACCCCGGACCACGGCCAGCACCTGGTGGCCGTTGCGGCGCGCGTCGGACAGCCGCTCGACCAGCAGCATGCCGACGCCTTCGGCCCAGCCGGTGCCGTCCGCCGCGGCGGCGAACGGCTTGCAGCGGCCGTCAGCCGCCAGCCCGCGCTGCCGGCTGAACTCCATGAACGCGCCGGGCGTCGACATCACGGTCACGCCGCTCACCAGGGCCAGCGCGCACTCCCCGCGTCGCAGCGCCTGCGCCGCCAGGTGCAGCGCCACCAGCGAGGACGAGCACGCCGTGTCCACCGTCACCGCCGGCCCCTCCAGGCCGAAGGAGTAGGCGATCCGACCGGAGATCACGGCGGCCGCGTTCCCGGTGCCCAGGTGACCGTCGAAGTCCTCCGGCGAGTTGGACAGCCGTGCGTAGTCCTGCCCGTTGGTGCCGGCGAAGACGCCGGTCCGCGTGCCCCGCAGCGCGCTCGGGTCGAGGCCGGCCCGCTCGAAGACCTCCCAGGTGGTCTCGAGGAGCAGCCGCTGCTGCGGGTCCATCATCAGCGCCTCGCGGGGCGAGATCCCGAAGAACCCGGCGTCGAACTCGGCGACGTCGTGCAGGAAGCCGCCCTCGCGGACATGGCAGGTACCCGCGTTGTCGGGGTCGGGGTCGTAGAGCGCGTCCAGGTCCCAGCCGCGGTCGGTGGGGAAGCCGCCGATCGCGTCGCCGCCCTCGGCGACCAGCCGCCACAGGTCCTCGGGTGACGTGACACCGCCCGGGAAGCGGCAGCTCATCGCCACGATCGCGATGGGCTCGGCGGCGTCCTCCATCAGCTTCCGGTTCTGCCGGCGCAGCCGCTCGGTCTCCTGAAGGGAGGCCCGCAGTGCTTGAACGATCTTCTCGTTCGAGGTGGTCATCATCTGCTCCGTACTCGGGCCGTTTCAGAAATCGCGTTCGCCAAGGGCAAGTTCGACGAGGTTGTCGATGTCCATCGTCTCGATGGACTCCGCCGGGTCCGGGTCACCGGATGCCGGCGCCCGGTCGCCGGGCTCCGCCAGCCGCAGCAGGGCTTCCAGCAGCCCCGCCTCCCTGAGGCGGGTCAGCGGGATTGCGGCCAGGGCCTGCCGCACCTGCGCGTCCTGCTCACCACCGGCCGTGACGCCACCGGCGACCGCAGCGGTCTCCGGGAGGAGCTCGGACCGCAGGTGGTCGGTGAGCGCGCCGGGGGTGGGGTAGTCGAAGACCATCGTCGTCGGCAGCCGCAGCCCAGTCGCCGTGGCGATGCGGTTGCGCAGCTCGACCGCGGTGAGCGAGTCGAATCCGAGCTCCCGGAACGCCCGGTCGGGCTCGATCGCGGCGGCCCCGACGTAGCCGAGCACGGCCGCGGCCTCCGCCTGGACGACGTCGAGCAGCGCCTCGTGCTGGTCGGCCCGGGGCAGGCCCGCGAGGCGCCGGGTCAGCTCCGACGCCCCGGTGCCCGAGGCGTCATCGCCGTTGCGGGCCTCCGCCAGCGCCGCCCGGACCTCGGGCAGGTCGCCGAGCAGCGGGCTCACCCGGCCGATGGTGAAAGACGGCGCGAAGCGGGACCAGTCGACGTCCGCCACCACCACCGCGGTCTCGTCCCGGTCCAAGGCGTCCTGGAGCGCGGAGACGGCCAGCTCGGGCGCCAACTGCGGCAGGCCACGGCGGCGCAGGTGCTCCGCCGCGCCCTCCTCTGCCGCCATGCCGCCCTCGCCCCACGGGCCCCAGGCCACCGCGGTCGCGGCCAGGCCCCGGGCCCGACGCTGCTGCGCCAGGGAGTCCAGGAACGCGTTGCCCGCCGAGTAGGCGGCCTGGCTGCCACTGCCCCACACCCCGGAGACCGAGGAGAAGAGCACGAAGGCGTCCAACTCCCGTGCGCCGAGCAGCTCGTCGAGGTGCACGGCGCCCGCCACCTTGGCCGCCACCACGGTGGCCAACTCGGCCAGGCTCGTCTCCATGACGGTGGTGAACTGCGGCAGGCCGGCGGCGTGCACGACCGCGGTCAGCGGACGGTCCACCGGAAGGGAGTTCAACAGCCCTGCCAGCGCGGCGCGGTCGGCCACATCACACGCGGCGATGGTGACCTCGGCACCCAACGCCCGCAGCTCGTCGCGGAGTTCGTCCGCTCCATCGGCCGCCGCACCACGCCGGCTGGTCAACACCAGGTGCTCGGCGCCGTTGCGCGCCAACCAGCGTGCCGCGTGACCGCCGAGCGAGCCGGTGCCACCGGTGATCAGCACCGTGCCGCGCGGCCGCCACTCCCGCTCGGGGGTGCTCCGCGAGGCCCGGACCAGTCGGCGCACGAACACGCCCGAGCCGCGCACCGCCAGCTGGTCCTCGTCACCAGCGCCGCCGAGCACATCGACCAGACGGCCCAGGGCGCGCTCGTCCAGCGTCGCGGGCAGGTCCACCAACCCACCCCACCGCTGGGGCTGTTCGAGCGCGACCGCGCGGCCCAGGCCCCACACGAGCCCCTGCAACGGGTGCTCGACGGGGTTGGAACGGCCGACCGAGGCGCCGGCCCGGGTGGCACACCACAGCGGTGCGTCCAGTTCGATGTCCCCCAGCGCCTGTACCAGGGTCACGGTCGACGTCAGGCCGACGGGCAGCGCCTGGTGGATCGGATGCGCGCGCTCGTCCAGGGCCAGCAGGGAGAGCACTCCGACCGTCGGGGTGTCCTGCGGCAGGGTCTCGCGCAGCAGCTTGGCGAGCGCATCGCGATCGGTTCCGGCGTCGGTGACGGTGAGCGTCGACGGGTCGGCGCCCCGCTCCCGCAGAGCGCGTGCGCAGGCCTCCGCGACCTCGTCGTCCGCCGTGACGACCAGCCAGCTCCCGGTCAGGGGGCCGGACGGGAGGTCGGTCCACGGCTTCCAGGTGGCCTGGTAGCGCCAGCTGTCCACGGTGTTCCTCGTCCGGGTCTCGCGGCGCCAGGTCGAGAGCGCGGCGAACACCGAGTCGAGCGGGGCCTCGGCGCTGACGCCGAGGCGCTCGGCCAGCGCCCGTGGCTCCCCGTGCTCCACGGTGTCCCAGAACTCGGCCTCCGCCGCGTCGACCGGCAACGCCGCACCGGCCTGCGTCCTCGCATCCTCCAGCCAGTACCGCTGGTGCTGGAAGGCGTAGGTGGGCAGGTCGACGCGCCGGGCGCCGCCGCCCGCGAACACCGCGTCCCACTCCGGCGAGATGCCGTGCACGTGCAGTTGGGCGAGAGCGGTGGTGAGGGCCAGCTCCTCCGGACGGTCGGCGCGCAGCGCCGGGACGGTGACGGCATCGGAGTCGGCCAGCGTCTCCTGGGCCATCGCGGTCAGACCGCCGGGGCCGACCTCCAGGAACGCCGTCGCGCCCTCGGCTGCCAGCGTCTGGACCGTGTCGGCGAACCGGACGCTGTCACGGACGTGACGCACCCAGTACCCCGGGTCACCCAACTCGCCCTCGGCGACGAGCCGTCCGGTCAACGTGGAGACGATCGGCAGCGTCGGAGCACCGAAGGTGACACGCTCGGCCACCGCGCGGAACTCCGCCAGCATCGGCTCCATCAACGGCGAATGGAACGCGTGCGACACCGCCAACCGCTTCGTACGACGACCCTCAACCGCCAACCGCTCCGCAAGCTCCAGCACCGCCTCCTCGGCACCCGAAACCACCACCGACGACGGCCCGTTGACCGCCGCAACCCCCACCCGGTCCACCAGATCACCCAGCAGCGGCAACACCTCGTCCTCCGAGGCCTGCACCGCCACCATCACACCGCCACTCGGCAACTCCTGCATCAAACGCCCACGAGCGGCTACGAGTTGAGCAGCGTCCGCCAGTGAGAACACCCCCGCCACATGCGCGGCAGCCAACTCACCGACCGAATGCCCGGCCAGGAAGTCCGCCCGCACACCCCACGACTCGACGAGACGGAACAGCGCCACCTCCACCGCGAACAACGCGGGCTGAGTGAACTCCGTCCGGTTCAGCAGCTCGACATCCGCACCGAACACCACCTCACGCAACGGCCGTTCGAGATGAACGTCCAGATGCGCGCAGACCTCGTCGAAGGCGTCCGCGAACACCGGGAACGACGCGTACAACTCACCCCCCATCCCCAACCGCTGACTCCCCTGCCCCGAGAAGAGCAGCACCAGTCGGCCTCCGGAAGGAGCGGCGACCCCTCGTACCAGGCCGGCCGCCGTCTCACCCCGGCCCAGCGCGCCGAGCCCCGCGACCAGGTCGGCGCTGCCGCACCCCACGACGACGGCCCGGTGGTCCATGGCCGTACGGGAGACGGCCATGGAGAGGGCGAGGTCGGCCGGGGAGGCCGAGGAGCGGCCCTCGACGGCGGCCAGCAACCGGTGCGCCTGCTCGCGCAGGGCCGGCTCGTCCTTGGCGGAGAGCACCCAGGGCAGGTAGCGCTGCTGGTCCCCGTCGGCCGGGGTCACCGTGACGGCATCCTCCTGCGGGGCCTGCTCGATGATGGTGTGGGCGTTGGTGCCGCTGACGCCGAAGGAGGACACCGCGGCGCGGCGCGGGCGGTCGCCCGCCGGCCAGGCCACCGGCTCGGTCAGCAGCCGCACCGCGCCGGCCGACCAGTCGACGTGCGGGGTCGGCTCGTCCACGTGCAGCGTCCTGGGCAGTGCGCCGTGTCGGATCGCCAGCACCGTCTTGATCACGCTGGCGACGCCCGAGGCAGCCTGGGTGTGGCCGATGTTCGACTTGATCGACCCGAGCCACAGCGGCCGGTCCTCGGGGCGGTCCTGGCCGTAGGTCGCCAGCAGCGCCTGCGCCTCGATCGGGTCACCCAGCGCGGTGCCGGTCCCGTGCGCCTCCACCGCGTCCACCTCGGCGGGCGAGAGCCGGGCGTTGGCCAGCGCCTGCTGGATCACCCGCTGCTGGGCCGGCCCGTTCGGCGCCGTCAGACCGTTCGACGCGCCGTCCTGGTTCACCGCCGAACCCCGCACCACCGCCAGCACCGGGTGCCCGTTGCGGCGGGCGTCGGAGAGCCGCTCGACCAGCAGCATGCCGACGCCCTCGCCCCAGCCCGTGCCGTCCGCCGCGGCGGCGAAGGGCTTGCAGCGGCCGTCAGCGGCCAGCCCGCGCTGGCGACTGAACTCGACGAAGGCGTTCGGGCTGGCCATCACGGCCGCGCCGCCGACCAGGGCCAGCGAGCACTCGCCCTGCCGCAGCGCCTGGGTCGCCAGGTGCAGGGCGACCAGCGACGACGAGCAGGCCGTGTCCACGGTCACCGCCGGGCCCTCCAGCCCGAGCGAGTAGGCGATCCGACCCGACATGACGGAGGAGGAACTGCCGGTGAGCAGGTGCCCCTCCACGCCCTCCGGCAGCTCACGCAGCCCGGCGCCGTAGCCCTGGTAGCTGGAGCCGACGAAGACGCCGGTCAGGCTGCCGCGCACCGAGGCGGGGTCGAGCCGTGCCCGTTCCAGGGTCTCCCAAGCCACCTCCAGCAGGATGCGCTGCTGCGGGTCCATGGCGAGCGCCTCGCGCGGCGAGATGCCGAAGAACCGTGGGTCGAAGGAGCCCGCGTCGTGCAGGAAGCCGCCCTCGTTGACGTAGCTGGTGCCCGACTTCTCCGGATCCGGGTCGAACAGGGCCTCGGTGTCCCAGCCGCGGTCGGTTGGGAACTGGGACACCGCGTCCACCTCGTCCACGAGCAGCCGCCACAGCTCCTCGGGCGACCGCACACCGCCGGGGAAGCGGCAGCCCATCGCGACGATCGCGATCGGCTCGTCGGCCCCGGCTGCCGCCGTCGCCGCCACGGGGGCGCTGGCGCCCCGCTGTCCGGAGACCTCGGCGGCCAGGAAAGCGGCGAGGTCCGCCGCGTTGGGGTGGTCGAAGACCAGGGTGGTCGGCAGCCGCAGCCCGGTACCGACGTTCAGCCGGTTGCGCAGCTCGACGCCGGTGAGCGAGTCGAAGCCCAGGTCCTTGAACGCCCGGTCGGGGGCGACCGCTTCGGGACCCGGGTAGCCGAGTGCCCTGGCCACCTCGGTCCGGACCAGATCGAGCAGGACGCGGTCGCGCTCCGCGGTCGGCAGCGCGGCCAACTGCTCACCGAGGGAGGAGAGTCCGACCCCGGGCTGCGCCTGCGCGCCCCCGGCGGCGGACAGCGCCCGCCGCACCTCGGGCAGATCACCGAAGAGCGCGCTGGGGCGGGTGACGGTGAAGGCGGGGACGAAGCGCTCCCAGCTCACGTCGGCCACCACGACCGTCGTCTCGTCCTGGTCCAGGGCCTGCTGGAGGGCGGCGATCGCCGACTGCGGCGCCATGGCGGGCAGGCCACGGCGGCGCAGGTGCGCCTGTGCCTCCTCGCCGTCCACCATGCCGCCCTCGGCCCACGGGCCCCAGGCCACCGCGGTCGCGGTCAGGCCCCGGGCCCGACGCCGCTGCGCCAGGGAGTCCAGGAACGCGTTGGCGGCGGCGTAGCCGGCCTGACTGCCGCTGCCCCAGACGCCGGCGACGGACGAGAAGAGGACGAACGCGTCCAGCGGACGATCCCCCAGGAGCTCGTCCAGGTGCGTCGCGCCGGCCACCTTGGCGGACATCACCTCGGCCAGGTCCGCCAGGGTCGTCTGCGTCATGGGCGCGAACTGGGGCATCCCGGCGGCGTGCACGACGGCGGTCGGCTGGTCCTCCGCCGGCAGTTCCGCGAGCAGGCGGGCCACCGCGTCCCGGTCCGACACGTCGCAGGCCGCGATGGTCACGCGGACGCCCAACGCCTCGATCTCGGCGGCGATTTCGGCGGCCCCGGCGGCGGACCGGCCGCGTCGGCCGGTCAGCACCAGGTGCTCAGCGCCGTTGCGCGCGAGGTGCCGGGCCACCCGGGTACCCAGCGCGCCGAGGCCGCCGGTGATGAGCACCGTGCCCCGGGGCCGCCAGGCACGGCCCGCGACGGACGCGCCGACGGACGCGCGGGCGAGCCGGCGGACGAAGGTGCCGGAGGAGCGGACCGCGATCTGGTCCTCGCCGCTCGCACCGGCCAGCACTGCGGCCAGCCGGCGGGCCGAGCGCTCGTCCAGCGTGTCCGGGAGGTCGACCAGACCGCCCCAGCGCTGCGGGTACTCCAACGCGACCGAGCGTCCCAGGCCCCAGATCGTACCCTGGGCCGGGCTCTCCGCGCCGTCCGACCGACCGACCGCGACCGCGCCGCGCGTGGCGCACCACAGTGGCGCGTCCACTCCGGCGTCGCCCAGGGCCTGGACCAGCAGGGTGGTCAGCGCCAGCCCCACGGGCAGCGCCGCGTACTCCGGGTGTCGGTCCTCGCCGAGGGCCAGCAGCGACAGCACACCGGCGGGCGGCGCCTCGGCGTCGACCGCGTCGACCGACTCGGCCAGGCGCCGGGCCAGCGCCGGACGGTCGTCGTCGGCCCGAGCAGCCACCTCGACGACGTCGGCGCCGTGCGCGGCCAAAGCCGCCCGCACCGCCGCCGCTGTCGGGTGGTCCTCCTGGCCGGCCGGAACCACGAGCAGCCAGCTGCCGGCCAGCTCGGCCTCGCCACGTGCGGCCAGTGGCTTCCACAGGACCCGGTAGCGCCAGCCGTCCACGACCGAGTGTTCGCGCCGCCGGCGACGCCAGGTGGAGAGCGCCGGGAGCACCGAACTGAGCGGGGCCTCCCCGTCCACCTCCAACTGCTCGGACAGTGAGGCCAGATCCGCACGCTCGACGAACTCCCAGAAGCCCGCCTCCACCGGGTCCCCGGCGACGCTCTCGCCTGCCTCCGGCGCGGACGCCTTCAGCCAGTACGACTCGCGCTGGAAGGCGTAGGTGGGCAGGTCGACGCGCCGGGCACCACGACCCGCGAACACCACCTCCCAGTCGAGGGCGACACCGTGCGCGTGCAGCTGGGCGAGAGCGGTGGTGAAGGCCAACTCCTCGGCGCGGTCGGCACGCAGGGCCGGAACGGTGACGGCACCGGAGTCGGCCAGCGTCTCCTGGGCCATCGCGGTCAGACCACCGGGGCCGACCTCCAGGAACGCCGTCACGCCCTCGGCCGCCAACGCCTGCACCGCGTCGGCGAACCGGACCGTGTGGCGAACATGACGCACCCAGTACTCCGGATCACCCAACTCGCCCTCGGCGACCGGCCGTCCGGTCAACGTGGAGACGATCGGCAGCGTCGGAACGCCGAAGGTGACACGCTCGACCACCGCACGGAACTCCGCCAGCATCGGCTCCATCAACGGCGAATGGAACGCGTGCGACACCGCCAACCGCTTCGTACGACGACCCTCGGCCGCCAACCGCCCCGCAAGCTCCAGCACCGCGTCCTCGGCACCCGAAAGCACCACCGACGACGGCCCGTTGACCGCCGCAACCCCCACCCGGTCCACCAGATCACCCAGCAGCGGCAGCACCTCGTCCTCCGAGGCCTGCACCGCCACCATCACCCCACCCGACGGCAACCCCTGCATCAACCGCCCACGAGCCACCACGAGTTCAGCGGCGTCCGCCAGCGAGAACACCCCCGCCACATGCGCGGCAGCCAACTCACCGACCGAATGCCCAGCCAGGAAGCCCGCCCGCACACCCCACGACTCCACGAGACGGAACAACGCCACCTCCACCGCGAACAACGCGGGCTGAGTGAACTCCGTCCGGTTCAGCAGCTCGGCATCCGCACCGAACACCACCTCACGCAACGACCGCCCAAGGTGAACGTCCACCGCAGCACACACCGCATCGAAGGCAACCGCGAACACCGGGAACGACGCATACAACTCACCCCCCATCCCCAACCGCTGACTCCCCTGCCCCGAGAACAGCAGCGCGACCTTGGTGTCCGCGACCGCGACACCCTCCACCGTGCTGTTCAGCGCCTCGCCGCTGGCCAACGCGCCCAGTCCGGTGAGCAGTTCGTCCCGGTCCGTGCCGATGACGGCAGCGCGGTGATGCAGGACGGCCCGCGAGGTGGCCAGCGAGTAGGCCACGTCGGCCACCAGCAGGTCGTCACGGTCCTGCGCGTACGAGAGAAGCCGCGCGGCCTGGTCCCGCAGGGCTCGCGGGTCCTTCGCGGAGAGCACCCACGGCACGGCGCCGGGCGCCGACGCGGTCGGCTGCGGCACGTCCGTCGGCTCGTGCATCGGCTCGTGCGTCGGCTGTGCGGGAGCCTGTTCGATGATGACGTGCGCGTTGGTGCCGCTCACGCCGAAGGACGACACGCCGGCCCGGCGCGCATGCGCCTCGTCCGGCCAGGCCACCGGCTCGGTCAGCAACCGCACCGCGCCCGCGGACCAGTCCACGTGCGGGGACGGCTCGTCCACGTGCAGGGTCCGCGGCAGAACCCCGTGCCGCATCGCCATCACCATCTTGATGACGCCCGCCACGCCCGCCGCGGCCTGGGTGTGCCCGATGTTGGACTTGACCGTCCCGAGCCACAGCGGGCTGCCCTCGGAGCGCCCCGGCCCATAGGCGTTGAGCAGGGCCTGCGCCTCGATCGGGTCACCCAGCGTGGTGCCCGTGCCATGTGCTTCCACCACGTCGACGTCAGTCGCGGACAGCCCCGCACCCGCCAGAGCCTGCCGGATCACCCGCTGCTGTGCGGGTCCGTTGGGCGCCGTCAGACCGTTGGAGGCGCCGTCCTGGTTCACGGCCGAGCCGCGCACCACCGCCAGCACCGGGTGCCCGTTACGGCGGGCGTCCGACAACCGCTCGACGAGCAGCATGCCGACGCCCTCCGAGAGGCCGGTGCCGTCGGCCGAGGCCGCGAAGGCCCGGCAGCGCCCGTCCTCGGAGAGGCCGCGCTGGCGACTGAAGGCGATGAGCGCCCCGGGAGTGGACATCACGGTGACACCGCCGGCCAGCGCGAGCGAACACTCGCCCGAGCGCAGCGCCTGCGCCGCCAGGTGCAGCGCGACCAGCGAGGAGGAGCACGCCGTGTCCACCGTCACCGCCGGCCCCTCCAGGCCGAAGGTGTAGGCGAGGCGGCCGGAGACGACCGCCGCGGAGTTTCCGGTGAGCAGGTGTCCTTCCAGGCCCTCGGCGTCCTGCCGGCGCAGGCCGGCGGCGTAGTCCTGGCCGTTCGTACCGGTGAAGACGCCGGTCCGACTGCCGCGCAGGGCGGCCGGGTCGATGCCGGCCCGCTCGAACGCCTCCCAGGTGGTCTCGAGGAGCAGCCGCTGCTGCGGGTCCATGGTGAGTGCCTCACGCGGCGAGATCCCGAAGAACTCCGGGTCGAACTCGTCCGCGTCGTGCAGGAATCCGCCCTCGCGGGTGTAACAGCGGCCCGGCGCGTCGGGGTCGGCGTCGTAGAGCCGCTCGAGGTCCCAGCCGCGGTTCGTCGGGAGGCCGGTGATCGCGTCGGCGCCGTCGGCCACCAGGCTCCACAGCTCCTCGGGCGAACGCACCTCGCCCGGGAAGCGGCAGCTCATCGCGACGATCGCGATCGGCTCGGCGTGGTCGGCCGGGTGGCCGGCGTGCGCCGGGGCGGCGGTGACCAGGGTCTCCTGCCCGCCGCCGGCGACCTCCTCCAGCAGGTAGCCGGCCAGGGCCGCGGGGGTCGGGTGGTCGAAGACGGCGGTGACCGGCAACCGGACGCCGGTCGCGGCGCCGAGGCGGTTGCGCAGTTCCATCGCCGCGAGGGAGTCGAAGCCCAGTTCGCGGAAGGCCCGCCCGGGGTCGATGACCTCGGCGGCGGTGTGCCCCAGGACGGCCGCCGCCTGGGTGCGGACCAGCTTGACCAGCGCCTCCCGGCGGTCGGCCGCCGAGAGCGCGGCCAACCGCCGCAGCTCGGCGGAGACTTCGCCGGCCGCCGCCTCCGCGGCGCGCCGCACCGGGGTCCTGATCAGGCCGCGCAGCAGGGCGGGCACGGTGCCGCCGGCTGCCTGGGCGCGCATCGCCGCGAGGTCCAGCCGGACGGGCGCGAGGGCCGCGTCGTCCAGGGCGCGGGCGACGTCGAGGAGCTGGAGCCCCTCCTCGGCCGAGAGCGGCACCAGGCCGGCGCGAGCCATCCGCTGGAGGTCGCCGGCCTCCAACCGGGTCTGCGCGCCGCGCTCCTCCCACACGCCCCAGGCCAGCGAGGAAGCCACCAGCCCCTGGGCCGCGCGGTGGCAGGCCAGGGCGTCCAGGAACGCGTTCCCCGCCGCGTAGGCGCCCTGCCCTGCGCCACCGAGCGTGCCGGCGAAGGAGGAGAACAGGACGAACGCGGCCAGGTCCAGGTGCCGGGTCAGTTCGTGCAGGTTGAGCGCCGCGTCGACCTTGGGGCGCAGCACCCGGTCGAGCTCCTCGGCGGTCAGCGAGTCGACCAGGCCACCGGCGACCACGGCGGCCGCGTGGATGACGGCGGTCAGCGGCCGGTCCTCGGGGATGCCCGCCAGCAGCTCGGCCAACGCGCCGCGGTCGGCCGCGTCGCAGGCGGCGACGGTGACGGACGCGCCGAGGGCCGACAGCTCCTCGCACAGTTCGGCGGCGCCCTCGGCGGCGAGCCCCCGGCGGCTGGTCAGCACGAGGTGCCGGATGCCGTGCGTGGTGATGAGGTGTTCGGCGACCAGCTTGCCCAGAGCTCCGGTGCCGCCCGTGATCAGGGCGGTGCCGTTCGGGTCGAGCGCGGGGCCGTCGAGCGGGGCGGCGACGTCCTCGGCGGTGTCCGGCGCGGCCCGCAGCGGCACGCGCGCCAGCCGCGCGACGGACACCGCCCCGGCGTGCAGGGCGAGTTGTGGCTCGCCGGTGGCGATGGCGGCGGGCAGCAGACGGTAGGAGTCGGGGTGGTCGTCGATGTCCGCCAGGACCAGCCGGTCGGCGTTCTCGGACTGCGCGGAGCGGACCAGGCCCCAGACCGGCGCGTGCTCCAGGCCCGGAGCGTCCGCCCCGGGCCGGGTGGCCACCGCGCCGCTGGTCAGCAGCACCAGTCGGGACGGGGTGAACCTCTCCTCGGCGAGCCAGGCGCGCACCAGCGCGAGGCTGTCGCGCGCGGCGGTCCGGACGGACTGTGCGGCGGTCTCGCCGGCGAGACCGGCGAGACCGGCGGGGACGGCGGGGAGTACGGCCACCACCACCCCGGGCAGCGGCGCACCCGTTGAGACGGCCTCGGCCAGCGCGGCCAGGTCGGGGTAGCAGGCCGGCCGCTGGACGCCGGCGCGCAGCGCGCGCACGGCCGCCGAGGCGTCGTCACCGAGCACGGCCCACGGCCCGCTCGGCGCGGCGGCCACCACGGGCAGCGCCGTCCAGTCCACCCGGTAGAGCGCGTCGTGGTGACCGCCGTGGGCGAAGCGCAGTTGCTCCTCGCTCACCGTGCGGAAGGAGAGCCTGCCCACGGTGGCCACCGCCCGACCCGTGCCGTCCGCGGCGGTCACCGACACGGCGTCGGCACCGGTGGGCGCCAGGCGCACGCGCAGTTCGGCGGCGCCGGTGGCGTGCAGGCGCACGTCCTCCCAGGAGAACGCCAGCCGCCCGGTGCCCATGTCGCCGAGCGGCCCGAGGCCCACGGCGTGCAGCGCCGCGTCCAGCAACGCCGGGTGCAGACCGAACCTGCCCGCCTCCGGCCGCACCTCGGCGGGCAACGCCACGGTGGCGAAGACCTCCTCGCCGCGCCGCCAGGCGGCCCGCAGCCCCTGGAAGACCGGGCCGTAGTCGAAGGACCGCTCGGCGAGCCGTGGGTAGAAGTCGGTGAGGTCGATCGCGGTCGCGTCGGCGGGCGGCCAGGCGGTGAGGTCCTCGCCCGGCGCGGCGGGGTTCGCGCTCAGCACTCCGGTGCCGTGACAGGCCCAGTTCTCGTCCGCGGCCGCGTCCTCGGGCCGCGAGTACAGGCCGAAGGAGCGTCGGCCGCTCCCGTCCGGGTGGCTGACCGTGACCTGCACCACCACACCACCGTGGTCGGGGAACAACAGCGGTGCCTGGAGGGTCAGTTCCTCCAGCAGGCCGCAGCCGACCTGGTCGCCGGCCCGGATCGCGAGCTCGACGAACGCCGTGCCCGGGAGCAGCACCGTGCCCAGTACGACGTGGTCGGCGAGCCACGGGTGGGTCCGCGCGGACAGCCGGCCGGTGAGCAGCAGGCCGTCCGAGTCGGCCAGGGTGACGACGGCGCCCAGCAACGGGTGGTCGGCCGAGCCCAGCCCGAGGCCGGCGGCGTCGCCACTGGCGTGCGGGGCGTCCAGCCAGAACCGCTGGTGCCGGAAGGCGTAGGTCGGCAGCGGGACCGTACGGGCGCCCGTGCCGGCGAAGGCCGCCGGCCAGTCGACACCGACGCCGTGCGCGTGGGCCTCGGCGACCGAGCGCAGCACGCGGGCCGGCCCGCCCTCGCCCCGGCGCAGGGTGCCCAGGGCCACGGCGTCGCTCTCCAGGGCGTCGACGGTCTCCTGCATGCCGATCGTCAGGACCGGGTGGGCGCTGACCTCGATCAGCGCGCCGTGACCGTGCTCCACCAGCGAGCGGGTGACCTGTTCGAACCGCACGGTCTGGCGCAGGCTGCGGTACCAGTACTCGGCGTCCAGCCCGGCGGTGTCCAGCACCTGGCCGGTCACGGTGGAGTAGAACGGCACGTCGCAGGAGCGCGGCGCGATGTCCGCCAGGTCGGCCAGCACCCGCTCGCGCACCGACTCGACCTGCGCCGAGTGCGAGGCGTAGTCGACGGCGATCATCCGGGCCCGGACGTCGTCGGCCAGCAGGCTCTCGCGCAGCTCGGCCAGCGCCTCCGGGTCACCGGAGAGCACGATCGACGACGGACTGTTGACCGCGGCCACCGAGAGCCGCTCGCCCCACGGCTCCAGACGCGGGGTCAAGCGCTCCAGCGGCAGGCCGACCGACATCATGCCGCCCCGGCCGGCCAGCGCGACCAGCGCCTGGCTGCGCAGCGCCACCACCTTCGCGGCGTCCCCCAGGGAGAGCGCGCCCACCACGCAGGCGGCCGCGATCTCGCCCTGGCTGTGCCCGGCCACCGCCTCCGGGCGCACCCCGAACGAACTCCACAGCTCGGCCAGGGACACCATCACCGCGAACAGCACCGGCTGCACGACATCCACCCGGTCCAGCCCGGGGGCGCCTTCCCGGCCGCGCAGCACGGCCGTCAGCGACCAGTCCACGTGAGGCGCGAGGGCGTCCTCGCACTGGCGGATCCGCTCGCGGAACACCGCGGAGCCGTCGAGCAGTTCCACGGCCATGCCGGCCCACTGCGAGCCCTGGCCCGGGAAGACCAGGGCGACCTGGCGGACGTCCTCGGCGACGCCGCGCACCAGGGTCGGCTCGGGCTCGCCGGCGGCCAGCGCGGCCAAGGCCTCGTCAAGACCGGCCCGGTCCTCGGCGAGCAGCACGGCTCGGTGCTCGAACGCCGAGCGGGAGGTGGCCAGGGAGAAGGCGACGTCGGTGGCGTCGAGCGCCGGGTCGGCGGCGAGGTGCGCGCGCAGACGCTCGGCCTGCGCCACCAGGGCGTCCTGGTCCTTGCCGGACAGGGCCCAGGGGATCAGCGGCAGCGCGGCCGGCGGGCCGACCTGCCCGGTGTCCCCGGCGTTCGCTTCCGCCGCCGGCTCCGGCTGCTCGATGACGACGTGCGCGTTGGTGCCACTGACGCCGAAGGCCGACACGCCGGCGCGCCGGGGCGCGCCCGTCTCGGGCCAGGCGGTCGCCTCGGTCACCAGCGACACCGCGCCGGCCGACCAGTCCACGTGCGGCGAGGGCGCCGTCACGTGCAGCGTCGGTGGCAGCACCCCGTGCCGGATCGCCTGCACCATCTTGATCACACCGGCGACCCCGGCCGCGGCCTGGGTGTGGCCGATGTTCGACTTGATCGACCCGAGCCACAGCGGCCGGTCCTCGGGGCGGTCCTGCCCGTAGGTCGCCAGCAGCGCCTGCGCCTCGATCGGGTCACCCAGCGCGGTCCCGGTCCCGTGCGCCTCCACCACGTCCACCTCGGCGGGCGAGAGCCGGGCGTTGGCCAGCGCCTGCTGGATCACCCGCTGCTGGGCCGGCCCGTTCGGCGCCGTCAGACCGTTCGACGCACCGTCCTGGTTCACCGCCGAACCCCGCACCACCGCCAGCACCGGGTGCCCGTTGCGGCGGGCGTCGGAGAGCCGCTCGACCAGCAGCACGCCGACGCCCTCGCCCCAGCCCGTGCCGTCCGCCGCGGCGGAGAACGCCCGGCACCGGCCGTCGGGCGACAGACCCCGCTGGCGGCTGAACTCGGTGAACGTCGTCGGGCCCGCCATCACGGTGACGCCGCCGGCCAGCGCCAGCGAGCACTCACCCTGGCGCAGCGCCTGGACGGCGAGGTGCAGTGCGACCAACGAGGACGAACACGCGGTGTCGATCGTCACCGCCGGGCCCTCCAGGCCAAGCGTGTAGGCGATCCGGCCGGAGACGACGCTGCCGGAGTTGCCGGTGCTCACGTAGCCCTCGATGCCCTCGGGCATCCGCGGCAGCCGGGAGACGTAGTCGTGGTACATGACGCCGGCGAAGACACCGGTGTCGCTGCCGCGCAACGAGCGCGGGTCGATCGCGGCCCGCTCCACCGCCTCCCAGGAGGCCTCCAGCAGGAGCCGCTGCTGCGGGTCCATGGCCAGCGCCTCACGCGGGCCGATGCCGAAGAAGGCCGGGTCGAACTCGCCCGCGTCGTGGAGGAATCCGCCCTCGCGGGTGTAGGTCGTGCCGGGGTTCTCGGGGTCCGGGTGGTACAGCGCCTCCAGGTCCCAGCCGCGGTCGGTCGGGAACCCGGAGATCGCGTCGCCGCCGTCCGCGACCAGGTTCCACAGGTCCTCCGGCGACCGCACCCCGCCGGGGTAGCGGCAGCTCATCGCCACGATCGCGATCGGCTCGTGGTTCCTGCCCTCCACCTCCCGCAGCCGCTGGCGCGCGTGGCGCAGGTCGACAGTGGCACGCTTGAGGTAGTCCCGGAGCTTGTTCTCGTCAGTCATCTGAATTCTGTTCCTCAACGCCAAGGGGGTTCGTGCCTGTCGATCAGGTGCCGAGCTCGTTGTCCAGCAACTCGAAGAGTTCTTCGTCGGTGGCCGACTCGACCGAGGTGCCCGGGTCGGTGGCGCGGTGTTCGTCCTCCGCCTCGTTCCACTTCGACAGCAGGACCTCCAGGCGCATGGTGACCGTGCTGCGCATGCCCCGGTCCTGTGGGGAGGCGGCCAGCGCGGCTTCGAGCCGGTCGATCTCCGCGAGCAGGGACGGCGGCGCCGCCTCTCCCCCGGCCGGCATCGAGGCGCCGAGGTGGTCGGCGAGGGCCGCCGGCGTCGGGTAGTCGAACAGCAGGCTGGCCGGCAGACGCAGCCCGGTGACGGCGCCCAGGCGGTTGCGCAGTTCGACGGCCGTGAGCGAGTCGAAGCCGAGCTCGCGGAAGGCCTGCGTGCCACCGACCGCCTCGGCCGAGGCGTGGCCCAGGACAGCGGCGACCTCGCCGCGGACGGTGGTCAGCAGGACCCGCCGGCGCTTCTCCGGCGACGCTCCGGCCAGTTGCTCCGCCAGCGGGGTGGCGGTCGCCCGGGCCGGCTGCCGGGCCGGGGCCCGCACCAGACCGCGCAGGAGGGCAGGCAGGGGCTGGGTCTCCGCACGGGCCCGCAGGGCCGCGAGGTTCAGCCGGACCGGGACGAGCACGCCCGGGGCACCGGTGGTGGCCTCCGCGCCCGGCGTGGCCGCCGCGCAGGCCGCGTCGAAGAGGGCCAGTCCCTCCTCCACCGACAACGGGGTCACCCCGCCCCGGGCCATCCGCCCGAGCACCTCGGCGTCCAGCTCGCCCAGCATGCCCTCGGCACTGGCCCACGGCCCCCAGGCGAGCGAGGCGCCCGCCAGGCCCCGGACGCGGCGCCGCTCCGCCAGTGCGTCCAAGTAGGCGTTGGCGGCGGCATAGTTGGCCTGCCCGGCGGTGCCGAGGGTGCCGGCCAGCGAGGAGAACAGGACGAACGCCGCGAGGTCGAAGCGCTGGGTCAGCTCGTGCAGTTGGAAGGCCGCGTCCACCTTCGGGCGGAACACCCGGTCCAGGCGCTCCGGCGTCAACGAGTCGACCAGCGCGTCGTCCAGGACACCGGCGGCGTGCACCACGGCCGTCAGCGGGTGCTCGGCCGGCACCGCGTCGAGCAGCGCGGCGAGCGCGTCGCGGTCGGCCGCGTCGCAGGCCGCCGTCGTCACCCGGGCGCCCAGCGCGGCCAGTTCGGCCTCGAACTCGCTCGCGCCGTCGGCGGCCGGCCCACGGCGGCTGGTCAGCAGCAGGTGCCGCACCCCGTGGACGGACACCAGGTGCCGCGCCACCAGCCGGCCCAGCGCGCCGGTCGCTCCGGTCACCAGGACGGTGCCCGCCGGGTCCAGCCCCGGCACCGCCGGGGCGGCGGCCGCCGCGGCACGCGCCAGCCGTGGCACGAACGCCCGCCCGCCACGCAGCGCCAGCTGCGGTTCACCGGCGACCGCGGCGGCCGGCAAGGCCGCCGCCAGGGCGCGTGCGGAGTCCTCGTG
Organism: Kitasatospora sp. NPDC052896; assembly: GCF_044547075.1. Classification (NCBI taxonomy): domain Bacteria; kingdom Bacillati; phylum Actinomycetota; class Actinomycetes; order Kitasatosporales; family Streptomycetaceae; genus Kitasatospora; species Kitasatospora sp. NPDC052896. Next base: position 5,033 of record NZ_JBITZU010000003.1, on the reverse strand, counting down.
GTCGTCCAGGTCGACCAGGACGAACCGGCCCGGGTGCTCCGTCTGGGCGGAGCGGAGCAGGCCCCAGACCGCGGCCTGCGCCGGATCCGGCTGCGCCGCACCCGCGCCGTCGACCAGGCCGTCGACCGCGATGGCGCCGCGTGTCACCATCACCAGCCGGGCGGACTCGGTACCGGGGTGCACCAGCCACTCGCGCAGCAGGGCGAGGGCGTGCCCGGTCGCGGTACGGGCCGCTTCCGGCGTGCCCGCCGCTTCGGTGGACGGCCGCGGCGCGAACGCCAACACGGTGTCGGGGACGCCCGACCCGGCGAGCAGGTCGGACAGGTCGGTGTGGATCTCCGGGGTGAGGCCGGCAGCGGTCAGGGCCTCCGCCGGCCCGGCGTCCGTGCCACCCAGCAGCGCCCACTGCCGCGGTTCGGCATCGGCGGCGGTGTTGCCGATCGGCAGGGGCGTCCAGGTGACCCGGTAGAGCGAGTCGGGCCGCGCACCGCGAGCAGCGGCCAACTGCTCGGCCGAGACGGGACGCAGGACGAGCGAGTCGACCGAGGCCACGGGGCGGCCGGTGCCGTCCGCGACCAGCAGGGACACCGCGTCCGCGCCGGCCGGGGCCAGGCGGACCCGCAGGGCGCCCGCGCCGAGCGCGTACCGGCGCACGCCGCTCCAGGAGAACGGAACCCGTGCCTGACCGGTGTCGGGCAGCAGCCCGCCCAAGCCGACCGCGTGCAGCGCCGCGTCCAGCAGGGCCGGATGCACGCCGAACCCACCGACGTCCGTGCCCTCCGGCAACGCGACCTCGGCGAACAGGGCGTCACCCTCGCGCCAAGCGGCCCGCAGGCCCCGGAACACCCGGCCGTAGTCCAGGCCGAGGCCGGCCATCCGCTGGTACAGCGCTTCGGCGTCCACCGCACTCGCCCCCGCCGGGGGCCACTCGGAGAGCTCGAACTCCGCGCCCGGGCCGGCCCCGAGCACACCCGCGGCATGGCTGGTCCACGGCTCGTCCGCCGCGTCGCCGCCCTCGCGGCGCGAGTAGATCGTCAGCGCGCGGCGGCCACTGCCGTCGGCGGGCGCCACGACGACCTGGAGCTGGACGCCGGCCTGCTCGGGCAGGACGAGCGGTGCCTGGATGGTCAGCTCCTCGACGCACTCGCAGCCCACCTCCTCGGCGGCCCGCAGCGCGAGGTCCACCAGGGCGGTTCCGGGCAGCAGCACCGTGCCCATCACCGCGTGATCGGCCAGCCAGGGGTGCGTGTTGAGAGCCAGGCGACCGGTGAGCAGGACGCCCTCACCGCCGGCCAGCGTGACCGCGGCGCCCAGCAGGGAGTGGTCCGCCGCCGTCAGGCCCGCCGAGGCGACATCGCTGGTCGGCCGGGTCGACTCCAGCCAGTAGCGGCGGCGCTGGAAGGGGTACGTGGGGAGTTCGACACGCCGGGCGCCGGTGTCCGCGAAGACCATGTCCCAGTCGAGGTGAACGCCGTGTACGTGCAGCTGGGCGAGCGCGGTGGTGAACGCCACGTCCTCCGGACGGTCGGCACGCAGGACTGGAACGGTGACGGAACCGGAGTCGGCCAGCGTCTCCTGGGCCATCGCGGTCAGACCACCGGGGCCGACCTCCAGGAACGCCGTCACGCCCTCGGCCGCCAACGCCTGCACCGCGTCGGCGAACCGGACCGTGTGGCGAACATGACGCACCCAGTACTCAGGGTCACCCAACTCGCCCTCGGCGACGAGCCGTCCGGTCAACGTGGAGACGATCGGCAGCGTCGGAGCACCGAAGGTGACACGCTCGACCACCGCACGGAACTCCGCCAGCATCGGCTCCATCAACGGCGAATGGAACGCGTGCGACACCGCCAACCGCTTCGTACGACGACCCTCGCCCGCCAACCGCCCCGCAAGCTCCAGCACCGCGTCCTCGGCACCCGAAAGCACCACCGACGACGGCCCGTTGACCGCCGCAACCCCCACCCGGTCCACCAGATCACCCAGCAGCGGCAACACCTCGTCCTCCGAGGCCTGCACCGCCACCATCACACCACCCGACGGCAACACCTGCATCAACCGCCCACGAGCAACGACAAGTTCAGCGGCGTCCGCCAGCGAGAACACCCCCGCCACATGAGCGGCAGCCAACTCACCGACCGAATGCCCAGCCAGGAAATCCGCCCGCACACCCCACGACTCCACCAACCGGAACAGCGCCACCTCCACCGCGAACAACGCGGGCTGAGTGAACTCCGTCCGCTCCAACAGCCCGGCATCCGCACCGAACACCACCTCACGCAACGACCGCCCAAGGTGAACGTCCACCGCAGCACACACCGCATCGAAGGCAACCGCGAACACCGGGAACAACGCATACAACTCACGCCCCATCCCCAACCGCTGACTCCCCTGCCCCGAGAACAGCAGGGCCACCCTGACACCCGGCGCCGCGAGGCCGCGGACGACCGAGCCGGACGGCTCGCCGTTCACCAGCGCGCGCAGGCCTTCCAGCGCCCCGGCCATGTCGGGAGCGACCACGGCCGCACGGTGCTCCAGCGCGGCCCTGGACGTGGCCAGCGAGTACGCCACATCGGCCGCCACCAGGTCGTCACGCCCCTGCGCGGACGAGAGAAGCCGCGCGGCCTGGTCCCGCAGGGCCTCGGCCCCCTTGGCTGACAGCACCCAGGGGGTCACGATCCGGCTGGACCGCTCCGGTTCACGGCGGGCGGGTGGCGCGGCCGGCGCCTGCTCGACGATGACGTGCGCGTTGGTCCCGCTGAACCCGAACGAGGAGACGCCGGCCCGACGCGGATGCCCGTTCTCCGCCCACGCGACGGGCTCGGTCAGCAGCCGCACCGCGCCGGTGGACCAGTCGACGTGCGGGGACGGCTGCTCCGCGTGCAAGGTCCTGGGCAGCACGCCGTGTTGGAGAGCCTGCACCATCTTGATGACGCCGCCCACCCCGGCCGCAGCCTGGGTATGCCCGATGTTCGACTTCAACGAGCCCAACCACAACGGCCGGTCCTCGGGACGGCCCTGCCCGTACGTCGCCAGCAGCGCCTGCGCCTCGATCGGGTCACCCAGCGTGGTACCCGTGCCGTGCGCCTCCACCACGTCCACGTCCGCCGGGGAGAGCCCCGCACTCGCCAACGCCTGCTGGATCACCCGCTGTTGGGCGGGGCCGTTCGGCGCCGTCAGACCGTTCGAAGCACCGTCCTGGTTCACCGCCGAACCCCGCACCACCGCCAGCACCGGGTGCCCGTTGCGCTGCGCGTCCGAGAGCCGCTCCACCAGCAGCATGCCCGCGCCCTCGGCCCACCCGGTCCCGTCCGCCGCGGCGCCGAACGCCTTGCAGCGACCGTCGGCCGCCAGCCCACGCTGCCGGCTGAACTCCACGAACGCCCCTGGCCCAGCCATCACGGTCACACCACCGGCGAGGGCGAGCGTGCACTCGCCCTGCCGCAGCGCCTGCACCGCCAGGTGCAACGCGACCAGCGAGGAGGAGCACGCCGTGTCCACCGTCACCGCCGGCCCCTCCAGACCGAAGGAGTAGGACAGTCGGCCCGAGATGACGCTCCCCGAGTTACCCGTGCCGAGAAAGCCCGCCACGTCCTCGGGGACCGTCCGCAGCGAGGAGGCGTAGTCGTGGTACATCACACCCGCGAACACCCCGGTCCGCGAACCCTTCACCGAGGTCGGATCGATCCCCGCCCGCTCGAACACCTCCCACGAGGTCTCCAGCAGCAACCGCTGCTGCGGGTCCATCGCCAACGCCTCACGCGGCGAGATCCCGAAGAACGCCGCGTCGAAGTCGCCGGCGTCGTGCAGAAATCCACCCTCGCGGGTGTGACTGCTGCCCGCCTTGTCAGGAGTGTCGGCGGAGAGCAGGTCGAGGTCCCAGCCACGGTCGACGGGGAACTCGGAGATGGCGTCCGTGCCCGAGGTGAGCAGTTGCCACAGCTCCTCCGGCGAGCGCACCCCGCCGGGGTAGCGGCAGCTCATCGCCACGATCGCGATCGGCTCGTCGCTCCGGTCCGAGGCAATCACGGCAGCGGAAGCGGTGCGCGGTAGGTCGACCAGCTGATCACGCAGGTGGCCGGCCAGCGCCAGGGGCGTCGGGTAGTCGAACACCAGGCTGGCGGGCAGCCGCACGCCGGTGGCAGTGCCGAGCCGGTTGCGAAGCTCCACGGCGGTCAGCGAGTCGAGTCCCAACTCCCGGAACGCCTGCCCCGGTTGGATCGAATCAGCACGGCCGTGACCCAGGATCGCGGCAGCGTGGGTACGAACCAGACCCACCAGCAGCTCATGCTGCTGGGGCTCCGGGAGGCCGGCCAGCTGCTGCGCCAGCGCCGACGACGCGCCGGGCTGCGCGACCGCCGTCGCGACGGCACGACGCGCCGACGCGGGCACCAGGTTCCGCAGCAGCGGCGGCAGTGCGCCGGAGCGGGCCGACCCCCGCAGGACCCGCGCATCCCACCGCGTCGGCACCAGCACCGGCTCGGTGGAGCGGATGGCGGCATCGAAGAGCGCCAGGCCGTCCGCGGACTCGAGCGCGACCATCCCGGAACGGGAGATCCTGCGCCGATCCGCCTCACTCAACCCACCACTCAGACCGCTACTCTCCGCCCACAAACCCCAGGCCAACGACACCCCCGGCAACCCCACCGCCCGACGCCGCTCCACAAGCGCGTCCAAGAAGGCATTCGCCGCCGCATAGTTGCCCTGCCCCGCACTACCCAACACACCAGCCGCAGAAGAGAACACCACAAACGCCGACAACCCCAAATCCCGCGTCAACTCATCCAAATACAACGCCGCATCAACCTTCGGACGAAACACCCGATCAACACGCTCCGGCGTCAACGACTCAACCACCACGTCATCGACAACACCCGCCACATGCACCACACCCGTCAACGGACACCCCACCGGCACACCCGCCAACAACGCCGCCAGCGCATCACGATCCGCCACATCACACGCAACCGTCACAACCTCAGCCCCCAAAGCGGCAAGCTCAGCCTCAAACTCCCCCGCACCCACCGCACCCA